>NZ_CP062167.1:3486875-3810000 GCF_014844055.1 Aureimonas sp. OT7 | reverse complement strand
TACGCTGCGATAAGCCATGGGGAGCTGCGAATAAGCTTTGATCCGTGGATTTCCGAATGGGGCAACCCACCTTTGATGCCTGGAAAACCGGTTTGGCTTTGTCTGCGCGAGTGGGCAGGGCCGAAGCGGTTTCCAGGTATCGTTTAGAAGGTATCTAACTTTCGAATACATAGGGGTTAGAAGCGAACTCGGGGAACTGAAACATCTAAGTACCCGAAGGAAAGGACATCAACCGAGACTCCGTTAGTAGTGGCGAGCGAACGCGGACCAGGCCAGTGGCCATATAAGGAAGAAGCGGAACAAGCTGGAAAGCTTGGCAAGATGGGTGACAGCCCCGTACGCGTAATGTCCTGTATGGTCCATGAGTAAGGCGGGACACGTGAAATCCTGTCTGAAATTCGGGGGACCACCCTCGAAGCCTAAGTACTCGTGCATGACCGATAGTGAACCAGTACCGTGAGGGAAAGGTGAAAAGCACCCCGACAAGGGGAGTGAAAGAGAACCTGAAACCGGATGCCTACAAACAGTCGGAGCCCGCGAGGGTGACGGCGTACCTTTTGTATAATGGGTCAGCGACTTAGTCTGGCGAGCAAGCTTAAGCCGGTAGGTGTAGGCGTAGCGAAAGCGAGTCTGAACAGGGCGTTCAGTTCGTCGGATTAGACCCGAAACCGAGTGATCTAGCCATGAGCAGGTTGAAGGTGCGGTAACACGCACTGAAGGACCGAACCCGCATCTGTTGCAATAGATTGGGATGACTTGTGGCTAGGGGTGAAAGGCCAATCAAACTCGGAAATAGCTGGTTCTCCGCGAAATCTATTTAGGTAGAGCGTCGGATGAATACTCCAGGGGGTAGAGCACTGGATGGGCTAGGGGGACTCACCGTCTTACCAAACCTAACCAAACTCCGAATACCTGGAAGTACTGTCCGGCAGACACACGGCGGGTGCTAACGTCCGTCGTGGAGAGGGAAACAACCCTGACCACCAGCTAAGGTCCCCAAGTTATGGCTAAGTGGGAAAGGATGTGAGAATCCCAAAACAACCAGGATGTTGGCTTAGAAGCAGCCATCATTTAAAGAAAGCGTAACAGCTCACTGGTCTAGAATTAAGGGTTCTTGCGCCGAAAATGTACCGGGGCTCAAGCCATACACCGAAGCTGTGGGTTCACTTTTAGGAGTGAGCGGTAGCGGAGCGTTCCGTAGGCCTGTGAAGGCGTACCCGTGAGGGGCGCTGGAGGTATCGGAAGTGCGAATGCTGACATGAGTAACGATAAAGGGAGTGAGAGACTCCCTCGCCGAAAGTCCAAGGGTTCCTGCTTAAAGTTAATCTGAGCAGGGTTAGCCGGCCCCTAAGGCGAGGCCGAAAGGCGTAGTCGATGGGAACCACGTTAATAATCGTGGGCCTGGTGGTGAGTGACGGATCCTGTGTGTTGTCGAGGCTTAACGGATTGTCTCGGCGGCGAAGGGGTCCCAGGAAATAGCCCCACCGAATAGACCGTACCCGAAACCGACACAGGTGGACTGGTAGAGTATACCAAGGCGCTTGAGAGAACTGCGTTGAAGGAACTCGGCAAATTGCACGCGTAACTTCGGAAGAAGCGTGACCCTTTATCGGGCAACCGGTATGGGGTGGCACAGACCAGGGGGTAGCGACTGTTTATCAAAAACACAGGGCTCTGCGAAGTCGCAAGACGACGTATAGGGTCTGACGCCTGCCCGGTGCTGGAAGGTTAAGAGGAGGGGTGCAAGCTCTGAATCGAAGCCCCAGTAAACGGCGGCCGTAACTATAACGGTCCTAAGGTAGCGAAATTCCTTGTCGGGTAAGTTCCGACCTGCACGAATGGCGTAACGACTTCCCCGCTGTCTCCAACGCAGACTCAGTGAAATTGAATTCCCCGTGAAGATGCGGGGTTCCTGCGGTCAGACGGAAAGACCCCGTGCACCTTTACTATAGCTTTACACTGGCATTCGTGTCGGCATGTGTAGGATAGGTGGTAGGCTTTGAAGCGAGGGCGCCAGCTCTCGTGGAGCCATCCTTGAAATACCACCCTTATCGTCATGGATGTCTAACCGCGGCCCGTCATCCGGGTCCGGGACAGTGTATGGTGGGTAGTTTGACTGGGGCGGTCGCCTCCCAAAGAGTAACGGAGGCGCGCGATGGTGGGCTCAGAACGGTCGGAAATCGTTCGTCGAGTGCAATGGCATAAGCCCGCCTGACTGCGAGACAGACAAGTCGAGCAGAGACGAAAGTCGGTCATAGTGATCCGGTGGTCCCGCGTGGAAGGGCCATCGCTCAACGGATAAAAGGTACGCCGGGGATAACAGGCTGATGACCCCCAAGAGTCCATATCGACGGGGTTGTTTGGCACCTCGATGTCGGCTCATCGCATCCTGGGGCTGGAGCAGGTCCCAAGGGTTTGGCTGTTCGCCAATTAAAGCGGTACGTGAGCTGGGTTCAGAACGTCGTGAGACAGTTCGGTCCCTATCTGCCGTGGGTGTAGGAATATTGACAGGATCTGTCCCTAGTACGAGAGGACCGGGATGGACGTATCTCTGGTGGACCTGTTGTGGCGCCAGCCGCATAGCAGGGTAGCTATATACGGTCGGGATAACCGCTGAAGGCATCTAAGCGGGAAACCCACCTGAAAACGAGTGTTCCCTATCAGAGCCGTGGAAGACCACCACGTCGATAGGCCGGGTGTGGAAGCGAGGTAACTCGTGAAGCTTACCGGTACTAATAGCTCGATCGGCTTGATCGTTCTCATTCGCCAATGCCCATTCCCAAAAAGACACAGCTTCCAATGCACTTAGCCGACCTGGTGGTCATTGCGAGGGCCCTGCACCCGATCCCATGCCGAACTCGGCCGTGAAATCCCTCCGCGCCAATGATACTTCGTCTCAAGACGCGGGAAAGTCGGTCGCTGCCAGGTCTGCTAAGTGCATCTCTCTCTTCACATCATCAAAACAAACCAGCTTCCCAACACATACAAACACACATCACAAAACGCCCCGCCCCAAAGCGGGGCCGTCCGCGTTCGCGCTGCAACCCAAGCCAATACGCAAATAGCCCGGCCGTCCGCGTTCAAAATCCCTCAAGTCCCTCCCGCCATCGCACCGCGGCAATGATCCCCCCGTGGCAACAACGGAACGCGGTCACGCCAGAGCGACCCCGATCAGCCCCCCGATCTCCATGAACAGGCGCAGCAGGCAGGCAGAGGGGCGGCTGAGCCACACAAAGCGAAATGTTGGACGGTATGATCCGCCCAAAGCGCCAAAGGCACGGCCACAGGCACGAGTTCCGGGAGATGCCTGCCACAAGCGGGAAAGGGGCTGTTCCGAAGACGCGTCACGCCAGAGCGACCCGGGTCAGCCCCCGATCTCCATGAACAGACACAGCAGGCAGGCAAAGGGGCGGCTGAGCCACACAAAGCGAAATGCGGGACGTTATGATCCGCCCAAAGCCGCAAAGGCACGCCACAGGCACAAGCTTCGGTGCCGTCCAACCACAGGCGGGAAAGGGGCTGTTCCGAAGACGCGTCACGCCGGAGCGAGCCGGGTCACGCCGATCAGCCCCCGATCTCCATGAACAGACACAGCAGGCAGGCAAAGGGGCGGCAACGCTCCAGAACGTCGCCCCGGCGTACCTCTCCCCATACAAGCCAACGGCGGCAAAGCCTCACCCAAGGCTCATGCCAGTAAGCAGGGCGGAAGCCCATGTGACGTCGCCTCCAGTTTCTATCCAGTTCTCAATTTGTCTCCGGCGGTGGTTTTGCCCTGCTGGGCGGGTGAAGCGGCGGGCGCTGGCGCGGAGCTGTTGGGGTAGCACAGCGCGAGCGGCCGTCGCGGGGTGAAAGTGCTGGCGAACTCGTCCCGTGTCTGCCAGGCGATCTGGGAATGCGCGCGGTCCGTGTTGTAGTCGGCACGCCAGAGGGCAGTTTCCACGCATGCCCGAGCGAGCGAGGTGAACAGGGTCTCGTCAAGCAGTTCGTTCCGCAGCCGACCGTTGAAGCTTTCGATGAAGGCGTTCTGCATCGGCTTGCCCGGCGCGACGTAGTGCCACTCGACGCGGCTCTGGTTGGCCCAGGCCAGGATGGCGTTCGAGGTCAACTCGGTGCCGTTGTCCGACACGATCATGCAGGAGTAGCCGCGATACTCGGCGATGATGTTGAGTTCGCGGGCGACGCGTTCGCCCGGGCTCGAGTTGTCGACGATCGGTGCTGGGCATTCGCGCGTGCAGTCGTCGACGATCGTAAGGATGCGGAGCGACGGCCGTCGGTGAGCGTGCCGGAGACGAAGTCCAGCAACCAACGCTCGTCGGCGCGCAGCGGTACCAGCAACGGTGCTCTGGTCCCGATCGCTCGCTTGCACCCGCCACGGCGACGAACGGCGAGCTTCTCCTCCCGATAGAGCCGGAACAGCTTCTTGTGGTTCCCGACAAGGCCTTCCCGCCTCAGCATCACGAGAAAACGCCGCAGCCAAACCGGCGCCGTTCCTGCGCGATCGCCCTCATGCGCTCGCGGACTTCGCCGTCGCCCGGTACGGCTGGTCTCGTAGCGAACCGTCATGCGGCAGCAGCCGATGGCTTTACACGCCCGCCGTTCGCTCATCCCGAAGGCATCCTTCAGGCGAGCGACAGCTCTCCGCTTGGCCGCGGGCGTCACCATTTCTTTCCCACGAGATCCTTCAGCGCCGCGTTGTCCAGCATGGCGTCGGCCAGCAGACGCTTCAGCCGGGTGTTATCGTCCTCCAGCGCCTTCAGCCGCCGCGCCTCCGAGACGTCCATCCCGCCGAAGCGGGCTTACCAATCGTAGATCGAGGCGTCACCGACCCCGTGCCTGCGGCACCGCTCGGCCACTGAAACTCCCGCCTCGTGTTCCTTCAGAATTCCGATGATCTGCTCTTCAGAGAAGCGGCTGCGCTTCATGTCCTGGTCCTCTCAATCGGCCAGAACGAACTTCAATCCGGATTAGAACGCGGGGGCATCGTCAGGGCTGTTCCGAAGACGCGGTTCACGCCAGAGCGACCCGGATCAGCCCCGATCTCCATAAACAGGCGCAGCAGACAGGCAAAGGAGGCGCGATGCTCCAGGAGGTCGTCGCCCCGGCGTACCTCTCCCCATACCAGCCAACAACGAATCGCCTGCGGTCACAACGCCGACAAACTGGGCTCGCGGCTGCCACTGCGCCGCCGCGCTTCATAGAGCCGCATCGGCCGTATCGATCCACGGCCCGGAGACATTGACGACGATGCGTGGCCGCACGGCATATGCGGCGCCGTCATGACCTTCAAGGTGCAGGACGTCCCCGTCGACACCCTTCAGCGTCGTATCGTTCAACGCCATCGAGCGGGGCATCGCCGCAAGCCCATCGGCGACGAGTTCGTAGACGAGGCGTTCCGGACGGGCGATCCAGGCGTCGTAGTAGCGCCCGGCCGCGACGATGCGCGGCGTCAGCGCCGGTATTTCCCTGAGGGCCCTGCCTTTGCCGTACAGCGTGTGCCGCGGCATCACGCGGTGCTTCGCACCGTAGATGTCGTACATGGCCATGCCGATCTTGACGATGGCGGCGCCCCGGCTGCGCGGCGCGGTCGTGGAGCCGAACAGGGTTCGCAAGGCCGCCACGCGCCCTTGGTCCATGAAAAGATCGGAATGATCGGCGGCAGCAGATGCTCGGCGTGTGGGGCGTTGCGGAGCAGGAGGTTGCGCTCCAGCGTGGATTGGCGCACGAGCCCGAACTCGCCCGTCTCCAGATACTTGATGCCGCCATGGATCAGGCGCCAGGATGCGGCGCTAGTGCTCGCGGCTGATGTGCCCCGGATTGGTGGCGTCGGAGGATCCCCTGAAAGGATCGCAGGCAGACGAGGGATGGCGATCCGCTCGAGATCAGTCAGCGCCTACCGATTCAGGATATGAGGCGAGATGCCACATTCTACAGTTGTCATCGTATGAAGTATGTCAGTTGAAAATTGAAAATTCATCTAACGTGCAGGTTTATATGGTGCACTCTCTCTCGGGCCGGCTTTTCGATGGCCGCGCATTTTTGAACTGGGTTCCGGATTATGCCGATCTCGCCTGTCTGCCCGGGGCCAGTGTCGCCGCCGATGCGATCGAGCGGGGGGTGGGCGAACTCCTGTCCAACTCCGGTTCCACCATGGCGCTCACCGACGCCGTCGAGCGGCTGTTTCGGGCGGAGCGCGAAGCCTTGCTGGCCGCGTTGGCCAGCATTCCGCTGGCCTGAGCCCGACGGCCCGCCGGTCAGGTTTCCCGTTCCCACCGCCGCAGCGAAGCCAAGAGGTGCGCGGCCATGTGTCCGGACGCACGCAGGCTATCGCGTGCTTCCATCGCGTCCACGATCACCACATGCTCTTCATAGGCGGCGAGCCAGCTCTGCCGATTGTCGAAATGTTCTCGGTACTGCGTAAAGATCGGGCTGAAGCGCGCGTCGAACATGTCGCCGACAAGCCGGCTCAGAACGCTGTTGCCGGACAGGTTGGCAATCTCGATATGGAAGATGCGGTCGTTGTCCAGTGGATGGCGATGGGCGTCGATATCGACCTTCATTGCATGAAGGAGGTTGCGGAGCCGCGCGAAGTGCTGCGGCTGCGCACGTGCACATGCCATGGAAACGGCGGCCGTTTCGATGGCGATGCGTGCTTCCATCAGGTCGTTCGGGCTGTCGCCATGCTGCTTTGTAGGCGTTTCGGGTGCGCCGAGATAATAGATTCCCGAGCCCATGCGGATTTCGACCGTCCCTTCGATCTCAAGCGCGATCAGCGCCTCGCGCAAGGAGGGGCGCGATACGCCGAGCTGTTGGGCCAGATCCCGCTCCGGAGGCAGCCGGCCACCTTCTCGAATGCCCTTTTCCGCGATCAGGCTCCGGATCTGATCCGCGACGTGCTGGTACAGGCGGCGTTGTTCGACCGGGGCAGTGGATGTCGACATGTGGCCCTCGCAATGGAATCGGTCTGAGCAGACATGACGGATCGGTGGTGCGCTTGTCCAATGAATCCACGATGGGGCCCAGGCTACGGGCGCGTTGACAATGGGGGATCGCCGGTCAAAAATCACCCGTTGGTTGTAACGCGGGGGTGGGAATGGCGCACAAGTTCGAGGTGTACAAGGACAGCAAGGGCGAGTTCCGCGTCCGGTTCAAGTACAATTCCGAGGTCATTTTCTCGACCGAGGGGTACTCGTCGAAAGCCGGCGCGCACCGGGCGGTCGAATCCATCAAGAAGCATGTCCCCGACGCTGCCGTCGAGGACAAGGAGTGAATGCCGGTTGATGTCCGCAGCTTGAAGTTGAGAGCGTGCGGAAGCTGCTGTATCAGGCGGCTCGAGTGAGCGCGTTTCTGGAGCAGCGTCTATGAGAGCCGAGAAGGTCGCCGGGCTTCTGAACGAGTTCGTGGAGAGCCGGGATCTGAAGAACCTGACGTCTGCGGAAACCGACGAACTCGGAGGCATCTTCGATGCCCTGCTGGCTGCGCGTGTGGAAACCGACGGCGACGCCGAGACGCTTCTGGCCTGGCAGTCGGACCTGCTTCAGGCGCTGATCCTGGCCGTCGAGCGGGGCCGCCTGAGCGTGGAGCCGCTCGACGTGCTTCGTTATTCCGTGGAACTGGCGGAAAACGTCATCGCATATCTATCGAAAGGCAATCCGGCGGCGCTGGGGCGACCAAGCTGACCGCAACCGGATCGCCGTTCCTCAAATCATGCCGAAGCCCAGCAATGCAGCGGCAAGGACAAAGCTGGTGAATAGTGTCTGCTGTATGGCCATGACATCCCCCTTGTGCATGCGCCTGTCCGGATTTGGCCGCCTTGTCGCCATCGATGTCAACGCCATTCGGCCTGTGCGTCGTTGCGCCACGCGATCGAGCCTTGCAGCAGGGGATGTCCGGTGACCATCCTGCCCATCTATATCGGTGCGGCGCTGGCCGAGATCGGCGGGTGTTTTGCCTTCTGGGCATGGCTACGGCTGGGCAAGAGCATCCTCTGGGTTCCGGTGGGCCTTGTCTGTCTGGCGGCTTTCGCCTGGTTGCTGACGCTGGCTGAAACCGAGGCTGCGGGCCGTGCCTATGCCGCCTATGGCGGCGTCTACATCGCCGCCTCGCTGGCGTGGCTCTGGTTTGCCGAAGGTCTTCGCCCCGACCGGTTCGATCTCATGGGCGGCACAATGGCGCTTGCCGGAGCGGCCCTCATCTATTTTGCGCCACGCGGATAGGGAACCGGGCCCCTTTAGGATGATGCATTGCAGCATGCCTATCCGGATGGTCGATGATCGAACCCAATCGGTGCATTGCCGGTGGGACGCGCCAGGGGTAACGTCCTTGCAGTCGAAGACACCCGAGCCCCTGCTGGAGGTGGCTGTGTACTATAAGCGCCCGATCGCCAATTATGTACGCAGACGGCTGGCCGGAGGCCGCACGCTGGAGGCCACGGCCGCGCGGACCGAGATCGTCCAGCCGGTCGAATCGGAATGGAGCGCCTGCCCCGCCGTGTACCTGCCCGGCCAGCTCGAGCGCGCGGCGGCGGGGGTAGAGGGGCATGGCAGCCTCGCCGGGGAGCTTGCCGCCTGCCTGCCCGGTCTTGTCACCCATGCGGCGATTGTCCGTTACACGCTGCGCGATGCGATCGTCCATGCGGACGGTTATGATGTGCCGGGACATGCCTTCCGCGCCACGTCCGGAAAGCTGCCGCTGATCCGCACGAAAGGCGCCGCGCACTACGACAGGGTGCTCTATTGCATGAGCGCGGTGTCCCGACGCTATTTCGGCCACTGGCTGCAGGATGCGTGTGCAACGGCCCTTTTGAGCCGCGGCGAGGACGCGCTCGCACTGGACGAACGCCCGGACTGGCCCCATGCGGGCGAGTACCTTGCGGCATTCGGGCTGCAGCCAGCCGGGGCGCCCAGCCTGCGGGTGGGGGAACTGACTGTCTACCAGGACCACGGGCAGGGCTCATCGAAGCGAGAGCGCTACCGGCGCATGCGGACGATGTTGCGCGATGCCCTGCCTGCGTCCGGCCAGGGCCCATCGGCGGTCTATCTGCGGCGTGGCGCCACCGGCACGGCGCGCGTGATCGAAAACGACCAGGCCGTCAGCGAGGCATTGGCCCGTCGTGGATTCGAGGTCGTCGACCTGGATGGCACGAGCGCTGCGTCCCTGCATGGCCGGTTGCGCGATGCGTCCATCGTCGTCAGCATGGACGGCAGCCACCTCAACCATATCTACACGGCCTCCAATCCCGGTACCGCCATCCTTTCGTTCATTCCGGCGGACAGGTTCACCGCCACGAATGTCGGATACGCCCGGGCCGCCGGCATGCGCTTCGGATTGCTGGTCGCACCGCGGGTGTCCGGCGGCTACCGCATCGACGAGACCGACCTTCTGAAGACGCTGGACATACTGGTCGCGGCGGCGCCCCCTTCGCTGAGCGAGCCCGAACCCGTCAGCCGCGCCGCCTTGACCGGCTGACAACGACACCGAAGAGGTGGGCCGACCGTCAGCGGCACGTTGACGGACATCGTCCTCGGCGATCGGGGGGTGGCAGGTGGGCCTCAAGCGCGATGGCGCTCGATCTCCCCCACCGCCAGGTCCGCCATGGCCGAAAGTTCGGGCCTGGACGCGCCGTCGCGCGCCTGCACCGACATGCCCTGGATGATCGCGCCGACGAAGCGGGCCAGGGCCGGCGCGTCGGTGGCCTCCTGCAACTGTCCCTCGGCGATGCCGCGCTCGATGCGAGATCTGGTCGCATCCAGCGTTTCGTTGCGCATTCCCGAAACATGGCGCGCCACCGTCTCGTGCTCTACCGCGCAGGCCAGCACGGCCGTCGAGACCATGCAACCATGAGGTCGGCCGGGGCGGGTGAACTCGTGCGCGGAGTCCCGCAGCACACGGGCCAAGGCAGTCACCACGTTCTCGTCCTCAAGCGCGCGCGCCGTCGAGGCCCCGATATGGGCCCGGTACCACGCCAGCGCCTCGCGATAGAGATCGGCCTTCGACGTGAACGCCGCATAAAGGCTCTGCGGCGTGATCCCCATCGCCGTGGTGAGATCGGTGATGGACGCGCCCTCGTATCCGAGCCGCCAGAATGTGTCCGCGGCCATTTCCAGCACTGCGTTGCGGTCGAAGGCGGGCGGACGGCCACGGCGGCGTGGCGCGCCTTCCGTATTTTTCACATCGATCACTATGGATATCATCTCGCAAACGGATTATTCAGGAATGATCATTGTGATTATAGGGGCCGACACCGGATGAGTCTCCCGAAATTTTTTCATGCGCCCGCCCGCATGGACGCCGCCATCGACAAAGCGCTGGCCGAAAGGCGCATCGTCGGGGCTGTCGTTCTCGCCGCCCATCAGGGCCGGATCATCCATCGTCGCGCTGCCGGCTATGCCAATCGCGAAACGCTGACCCCGATGCGCGAGGATGCGATATTCCGGCTCGCCTCGATTACCAAACCCATCGTGACGGCGGCGGCCATGCGCATGGTGGAACAAGGTCGGCTGGACCTTCATGCGCCCGTCACGACATGGCTGCCGGAGTTTCGTCCGGCCCTGCCGGACGGCACGAGGCCGCAGATCGCCATCCACCATCTGCTGACCCACACATCCGGCATCGGCTATGGCTTTCTGGAACCGTCCGATGGACCGTATCACAGGCTGAACGTTTCGGATGGCCTCGACCAGCCGGGCTTGTCGCTGCCGGAAAACCTGGCGCGCCTCGGCGCGGCGCCGCTGGCCTTCGCCCCCGGTGCCGGCTGGCGATATTCCCTTGGCATCGACGTGCTCGGCGGCATCCTGGAGCGGTTGGAAGATCGAAGCCTCGGGGACATCGTTCGCGACGCGGTGGCGACCCCGCTCGATCTGGCGGATACCGATTTTTCCGTGCGCGATACTACCCGGCTGGCCGAAGCCTACGCCGATGGCAATCCCGAGCCGGTGCCGATGACGGACGGAATGCAGGTGCCGCTTCTCGACACGGCTGCGTGCTTTGCGCCGTCCCGGATCCTGAATCCTCGGTCTTATCCCTCGGGCGGCGCCGGCATGGCGGGCACGGCGGGGGATGTCCTGCGTTTCCTGGAAGCGATCCGCGCCGGCGGCGCACCGATCCTCGACGCCGGAACGGTCGAGATGATGGCCACCGACCATGTCGGCATGGGGGCCGGGACGCAGGGGCCGGGGTGGGGCTTCGGCTACGGATGGGCCGTGCTGGTCGACCCCGCGCCGACCGGCACGCCGCAGGCGCAAGGCACGCTGCAGTGGGGAGGAGCCTATGGCCATAGCTGGTTTGTCGACCGCGCAAACGACCTGACCGTCGTCGCACTGACCAACACCGCCTTCGAGGGCATGTCAGGGGCGTTTCCGGCCGAGATCAGGAACGCGGTCTATGGATGAGGGCAGCGCCCAGGCTGCTTGACCGTCATGCGCCGGCATTGCCGACGACGGCACCGATGGCATTCGACATGATCTCGATGCCGAGGTCGATCTCTTCTTCCGAAACGGTCAATGGCGGTGCGATCCGGAAGACGCCGCCCATGCCCGGCAGCTTGACGATATTCATGCTGAGGCCGCGCCGCATCGCCTCATCCATGATTGCCGCGCCAAGCTCGAAACCGGGTGCCCGGCTGTGCCGGTCGGTGACGATCTCCAGGCCCAGCAGCAGGCCGCGTCCGCGCACGTCGCCGACACATTCGAAGCGTTGCTGCAACGACCGAAGGCCGGCTTCCAGTTGCGCGCCGCGCCTGCGTGCCTGCTCCACCAGCCCGTCACGCGCGACGACGTCCAGCACCGTTACACCGACGGCGGCGGGCAGCGGGTCGGAGACGTGGGTCGTGTAGAACAGGAAACCACGTTCGAAGGCTGCCTGCTCGATCTCGGGTCTCGTCAAAACGGCCGCCAGCGGCAGGCCGGCTCCCAGTGTCTTGGACAGCGTCATGATGTCGGGCGTCACGCCGTCGCGCTGGTAGGCGAACATATCGCCCGTGCGCCCGACGCCGGTTTGCGCTTCGTCGAGGATCAGCAGCATGCCGCGCTCCTCGCATTTGCGCTTCAGCGCGGCCAGATATCCAGCCGGAAGCTCCAGAATGCCGCCGCTGGACAGGATCGGCTCGGCGATGAACGCCGCAAGATTGCCCGTGGACTGCCGGTCGACCAGTTCGAAGGCGTCATCCAGCTCGGTTTGCCAGTCGACGCTTCCGTCGGCATGGGCGAAGCGTGGGCGGTAGCTGTTGGGGGCGGGGATGACGAACGAGCCGGCGGATGCCGGCCCGTAGCCCTTGCGCCCCGCACTGTAGGTCGCCGACGCCGCGGCGCCGGTCATGCCGTGCCAGCTCTGCGCGAAGGCGACGATCTCGTGCCCGCCCGTCACCAGTTTCGCCATGCGGATCGCGGCCTCGTTGGATTCCGCACCCGTCGTCAGAAGCTGCACGCGCTCCAGCCCCGGTGCAAGCTCGGCAAGCCGCTCGGCGAGCGCGACGACGGGGCGTGACAGCATCCCGCTGAACAGATGCGCGACGGTGCGCATCTGCCGGTCGACGGTCGCCACGATGTCCGGGTGCGTATGGCCCAGAACCGCACTCATCTGACCGGATGTAAAATCCAGGATCCGGCGCCCGTCGGCGTCGTGGACGAAACTGCCCTCGGCGCTCTCCACGATGAGGCTTTCGAAGCTCGGCCCATAGCGCGTCAGATGTTTGTCGGCGCTGGCCCAGAAGGCGGGATCGGAGTTCAGGGACATGGCGGGCGCCTTTCCTTTTGCGTTGCAGCAAGGGATAGGGCCGGTTGCAATCTCAAGCAAATTGATAGTATCCATTCCGGATATCGAAAAAATCGATAGGCCGACCATGCGCCACCTGGATCTGACATCCCTCTACAACCTTACGGTCGTCGCCCGCGCCGGTTCGATCAGTCAGGCCGCGCTGGAGGTGGGCCGTACGCAATCGGCGCTGAGCATGCAGATGCATCGGCTGGAGGAGGCGATCGGGCAGCGGCTGCTGCATCGTGGCGGGTCCGGCGTGCGCCTGACCGCTGCCGGCGAGACGCTGCTTGCGCATGCGCAATCGCTGCTCGCGCATCATGACGAGGTGATGGCCGACCTTGGCGGATCCTCGCTCAAGGGGATGGTGACGCTGGGATGCCCCGAAGACTATTCCATTGCGCTGGTGCCGGATCTGCTGCGCGACTTCTGCACCATGCACCCCGATGTGGCGTTGCGGCTCGTCTGCGCCCCCACCATCGAATTGCGGCCTATGCTGCATCGGCGGCAGGTGGATGTTGCGCTCGTCTCGGTGCCGCCCGGCAGCGAAGAGGCAATCCGGCGCGAAGATTTCGTATGGGTTGCCAGCGAGGAGCGGCCCGCGATCCTGGAGCAGGAATTTCTGCCATTGGCATTGTCCGCACCGTCGACCGCGGATTACCGGGCCGCCTGCGACGCCATGGAAGCCACTGGGCGGCGTTACCGCGTGGCCTTTGCCAGCAACAGCCTGGCGGGCCTCATCGCTTTTGCCCGGTCCGGCCATGCGATCAGTGTGCTGACCCGCATGGCGGTTCCGCCCGAATTGTCCATCGTAGCCGAAGGCCTGCCACCGCTGCCGGCCATCGGCATCACGGTCGCCTATTCCGAGGACAGGCCCTCCACGGCGGCGAAGGCCCTGGGCGCCCATATCGCCAGAATGCTGTAAGCCGGCTTCCCGCCGGTCGACGATAGCTTTCTCGAATGTCTAGCGGAGGGCACAGCCGTCGCTGTGCTGCACGCCAGTGTGCGCGATCGCGTGGCTGCGCTTCCAGGCAGGCTGACGGAAAACCGAGATACTGAAGAGCGAGCGTCGCTCTGCCGGTCCTGCATTCCTAAAGCCAATGTTGAGCGCGAACCTCGCCGGGTTTTGCGAACCGTTCGATGTGGAAGGGCCGGGGATCGACTGCCGGGCTGGAGCCGGTAGCAAGATCGGCCAAAAGCCGCCCGGCGCCCGGCCCGATGCCGAAGCCATGGCCGGAGAAGCCGGTGCCGATGAAGAGGCCCGGTATCGCGTCGACCGGCGAAATGACCGGGATCGCATCCGGCATCGTGTCGATCATGCCCGCCCAGCTTTGCGCGACCTCGATCCCTTCCAGCCCGGGGATCGATGCCCTGACATCTGCGATGATCCGGCGGATCGTTGCCCCGTCCGGCTTCGGGTCCAGGATGCGCACGGCTTCGAATACGGATGGCCGGTCGGCCTCGCCCGGTCGCCACTGGAACGCTTCTTCCAGGAAGCGCCGGTTCAGTTTAAGCTGAAGGTTCTTGTGTTCCACCCGGAACGCCGGCAGGAACAGCCGCGAGAAACGAAGGGAGTCCGGTGTCAGGTCCACCTGGCTGGACGCCGAGGTGGCGATGGTCAGCCCACCATCGAGGCGCTTGCGCAAGGCAAAGCGCGCGACGCTGATGGATGACGTCAGCGGGTAGTTCGTCGGCCCGGTGCGCAGAACGTTGGAGCGGACCTTAAGCTGCGGAAGTTCGACCCCGAGCCCCTTGAGGAGAAGGCGGGACCATGCCCCGCCGGCGACGACCACGGTGGAGCAGCGAACGCGACCCTTTTCCGTGACGACCGCAACGACCCGGCCCGCAGCACGCTCGATGGTGCGCACCGCCACGCCCTGATGGATCGTCGCGCCGGCGGCGAGCGCGGCCATCGCCATCGCCGGGGTCGCCAATTGCGGTTCGGCCCGACCGTCTTCCGGCGTCGACAGAGCACCGGCGACCGGGACGGCATAGCCCGGCAGATGGGAGGTAAATTCCGCAGGTGCCAGGATGCGGCTATCGATGCCGTGTCCGCGGGCGTGATCGGCCCAGCTCCGATGGCGTTCGACGTCGCGCTCCGTGCGCGATGCGTAAATGATGCCGGCCTTTCGGAAGCCCGTCTCCCGCCCGGTCCGGCGGTTCATGTCTTCCCATTGCGCCATGCTGTCGACGATCAGCGGCAGTTCGCGCAGGTCGCGCCCCGTTCTGCGGCACCAGCCCCAGTTCCGGCTCGATTGCTCGGCCGCAATCGTGCCCTTCTCGAAAAGCGCGACACGGTGCCCGCGCTCGGCAAGCGTCAGCGCGGTCATGACCCCGATGATGCCGCCGCCGATCACGGCAATGTCGACCTCTTTCGGGATGTCGGGAGAAGAGGGTACGGGCTCGACGGTCGGTCCCATCGTGAATCCTCAGTCGTGGTTGGGGAGGGCAGTTTGCGGGACGGTGCTGCGCATCAGCGCGATCCGTCCGCCATGATGCGGTCGGGCGAACGAAGCCGTGTATCGAGCGGGTTCAGCAGGGGTTCGATCAGCTCGACCTCTTCCCGCAGCAGCGCGGCGTAGGCCGCGACGAGCTCCGGCGTCAGCTTGGCTGTCAGGAACGTCAGCCCGAGGGAGGCGACCGGGCCTGTCTCCATCGCGACGATGGGGACGGCGATGCCGGCGATACCGACCAGGAATTCGCCCGGATCGAGGGCATAGCCCTTGTCGCGGACTTCGGCGATCGTTTCGCGGACCCGCTCCACCGTCAGGCCCGAATACGCCCCATATCGCTCGCCATTGGCTTTCAGAATAAACTCGCGCTCATCCTCCGGCATGAAGGCCAGCATCGCCATGCTGCCCGAGGCAACGCCAAGCGGAACCGACCCGCCGATGGCGCCGGTCAGCGTCTGGACGACCGTGTCGCCGTCGCGGCGGTCGATGCAGACGGAATCATGGTTGTGCCGCGCCATGACGGCCACCATCTCGCCGGTCCGGCGACGCAGGCGCTGAAGCGCCGGCTGGCACTGGCTTCGCAGGCCAGGCCCCACTGCCGCCTTTGCGCCGAAGACCATGAGCTTCGTGCCAAGCCGATAGCGTCGTCCGCCGGCGGGACGCGACAGAAGCCGGTGCCCAACCAGACTGGTCAGGATGCGATGTGCGGTCGCCGTGTTGAGGCCCGAACGCTCGGCGATCTCCTTGAGCGACAGTCCATCGCTGCCACCGTCGGCAACGACATCCAGAAGCGACACCGCCCGGTCGAGCAACTGTGTTCCCAGTCTATCGCTCATGAATTTTCCATAATGTGATAATTAATGAGTTTCATTCTCTTATCGTGAAAACAGAATTGACACCTCGGGAGCCGGCTGTCCAGTCTATGGGCATGCCTAATTTGTGCTCTTCATCGGGATGTCTTTGATGGGTCTTGCCAATTCCGCCGTGGAGGCAGCACCGGCCCCCCGCTGGCCGGCGTTGTTTACCCCATTTCAGGTCAAGAGCCTGCGGCTGAAGAACCGCGTCATGAGCACCAGCCATGCGCCGGGCTACGCGGTGGCAGGCAAGCCGCTGGAACAGTACATCGCCTATCACGAGGAGAAGGCCAAGGGCGGCCTGGCGCTGACGAGCTTCGGCGGCTCCTCGTCCGTCTCGATCGACTCGCCCGCCGCGCAATGGCGGCAGATTTCGCTTGCCGACGATAGTATCATTCCGGTCTTCCAGGCGTTCGCCGAACGCATCCATCGCCACGACACGGCGCTGATGTGCCAGGTCAGCCATCTCGGTCATCGCTCGCGCTACGATGCGGAGAACTGGCTGGCGCCGATTGCGCCGTCGCCGGTCCGAGAGCCGGCGCACCGGTCGTTCCCCCGGCAGATGGACAGGGACGATATCGCCCGCGTGCAGGCGGACTTCGCCGAGGCTGTGCGGCGCTGCCGCGATGGCGGTCTCGACGGGGTGGAGCTCATCGCGTCGGGCGCGCATCTCATCGGCCAGTTCTTTTCGCCGCACACCAACCGGCGCACCGATGGCTATGGCGGATCGGTCCGGAACCGCGTGCGCTTCGGCATCGAAGTGCTCGAGGCGGTCCGCCGCGCAGTCGGCGACGATTTTGCCGTTGGCTTGCGCCTTTCCTCCGACGAGATGTCGCCCGAAGCGCTGAACCATCAGCAGTGTCTCGAGATCGCAGCCGCTTTCGCGGCCAGCGGGGTGGTTGATTTTTTGACCGTCTCCACCGCGACGAACGCCTCTTCGCTCGGGCTGGCGCGATCTATCCCCGGCATGTGGCAGACGCCGCATCCTTATGTCGCCCTGGCCGGCGATGTGAAGCGCGAGACCGGGCTTCCGGTGTTCCATGCCGGACGCGTTCTCGATCTCGATCAGGCGGAGGCAGCGGTTTCGGCCGGGCATCTCGACATGGTCGGGATGACGCGCGCGCATATCGCCGACCCGCATCTGGTGCGCAAGGCGCTGGACGGGCGCCACGCGGAGATCCGCCCCTGCGTCGGCGCCAATTACTGCGTCGAGCGCCTGCACCTGGGTGGCATGTCGCTTTGCATCCACAATGTTGCGACGGGCCGCGAGCAGATGATCCCGCAGGCCATAACCGCACCCGCCGAAACACCCCTGCGTGTGGTCATCGCCGGCGGCGGGCCCGCCGGGCTGGAGGCGGCGCGCGTCAGCGCCGAGCGCGGACACCACGTCGTTCTGCTGGAGGCCGGTGACCGCTTGGGTGGCCAGTTGCGGATCGCCGAACGGGCACCGTGGCGCGCGCAGATGGGCGTGATCGCAGACTGGCTTGCGGCGCGCGTGAAGGCCCTTGGGGTGGATGTGCGGCTGGGCGTGAAGGCCGACGCGAATGCCATACTGGCGCTGGCGCCCGACGTCGTCATCGTGGCGACGGGCGGGTATGCCAACCCGGGCGACTTCGAAGGCGCCGAGCTTGCCGTGACGGCCTCGGACATCCTTGCCGGCCATGTCGAACCGGCACAGGAGGTGCTGTTGTTCGACGATAACGGGTACAATCAGGGGTTGTCCGCCGCCGAAACGATCCTCGGCTCGGGAGCCCGGCTTCTCATCGCCACGCCGGAACGTGCGCTCGGCGCCGAAATGACGGCCTCGAACTACGCCATCCACCTGCGCAACATCTACGGCAAGGGCGGAACCATCCGTCCGGACACGCGTCTTGTCCGCCTTGAACGGCATGCCGCTTCCAACAGGCTCGCAGCGACGCTTCGCAACGAGATGACCCATGATCAGGAGACGCTGGTCTTCGATCAGGTCGTCGTCGAAACGGGCACGTTGCCGAATGACGATCTGTTCGAGGCCCTGCGCGCCGTGTCGGGCAATGGCGGCGCGCTCGACTGGGACGCCTATGTTGCCCTGCGCCCCCAGCCCAGGCCTGCCGAAGGGTTCAGCCTGTTCCGCATCGGCGATGCGGTCGCCAGCCGCGACGTCCACGCATCGATGTACGACGCGATGCGGCTCACCCTTCCCATCGGATCGAAATCTTCCCCGCAAGCAACGAAGGAGCATACGCAATGAGGACGTGCATCGGACTTCTGTCGGCGACCGCCATCTCCATGGCTTTGCTGACGACAACGTCGCTCGCGGACACGCTGGCCGACATCAAATCGCGCGGCACCCTGTCGGTGGGTATCAAGAACGACTATCCGCCCTACGGCTTCCTCGACGAGAATGGCGAGATCGTCGGCTTCGAGGTGGAACTGGCCAAGTATGTCGCCAACGAGTTGCTCGGATCTCCGGACAAGATCGAACTGGTGCCGGTTGTCGCCTCGAACCGCATCGAGTTTCTGAATTCCGGCCGCATCGACGTGATCTTCGCCACACTCGGTGTCACCGACGAGCGCAGGAAGGTCATCGACTATACGGTCGAATATGTGAACTCGCCCGGACCTTCGGTGTTTGCCCGCAAGGAGGCCAAGTTTACCGAGTGGGAACAATTGCGCGGCCAGAGCCTGTGTGGAATCCAGGGCTCTTACTTCAACCGTCACCTGACCGACGCGTACGGTATCCAGCTCGTCAACTTCACCTCGCAGCCCGAAGCATACCGCGCCCTGATGGACAATCGCTGCGTCGGCTTCGTCTTCGACGACATGACGCTGCGCCAGGCGCTCAAGCAAAGCGAATGGGCCGACTACAAGATCGCCGTCGAGACCTATGAGTACCTGCCGATTGCCGGCGGCCTGCGCAAGAACGACGCGGCATTCTCCGAAGCCGTCAACGCGGCGATCGTCAAGGCCGAGGGCGAGGGCAAGCTGATCGAGTGGGAGGCCGAATTCGACATGCCGCAATCCGACTACCTGGTCGAGCGCGCCGAGGCCGCTCGCGCCGCAGCCAACTGATAGAAAGCGGAGCGGCCAACGTTGTTCGGACTCGATTATTCCTGGCTTCTGGATCCTGTCTACCAGCGATGGCTGCTTCGCGGCATCGTGACGACCCTTGAGCTTGCCGCCCTGTCGTCGGCCGTCGCGGTCATCGCAGGTTTCCTGGGAGCCCTCGTTCTTTCACTGCGCATCTGGTGGATCGATGCCCTGCTGGAGCCCTTCGTCGAGCTCTTTCGCAACACGCCGCCGCTGCTGCAGATGCTGTTCTTCTACTTCACGCTGACGCAACTCGGTTTCCGGGTCGAAGACCCAGTGACCGGGTTGACGGTGCCCTTGTTCAGCGCCTTCGCCTGCGCTGCCATCTCGCTGAGCCTGTTCGGCGCGGCGCTTTGCATCGAGGTCTTCCGCGCCGGCCTGGAAGCTGTTCCCAAGGCGACGCGCGAGGCGGCCCGCTCGCTCGGCTACGGACGCTGGAAACTGTTTGCGAACGTCGAGCTGCCGATCGCCACTCGCATCGCGCTTCCCTCGCTCGCCAACGTCCTGACCAACCTGTTCAAGACCACGTCGCAGGCATCGGTGATCGCCGTTCCCGAGCTGATGTACTACGCCGGCCAGATCTACAACGACACCTTCCGCACACTGGAGGTGATGACCTTTGTGCTGGTGGTCTACGTCGTCCTCGTCAGCATTCTGGCGGGCGCGATGAACCTCTTGGAGCGGGCGATGGCCTTTCCCGGTTACGGAAAGGGTTCGTAGATGATGAGCCTGACCTACAACGAGAAGAAGCGGCTGACGCAGGCGATCCTCTTCGTCCTCCTGATCGGCTTCGTCATCCAGGACGCGATGACAGGCGGATCGCAAAGCTGGCAACGCGTCTTCGCGCGGCTCCCGCTTCTCCTGACCGGGCAAAGCAGCGGATGGCCCGTGACAGGCGGCTTCCTGCTGAACGTCTTCATCAGCATCGTCGCCATGCTCGTCGCCTCGATCCTCGGCACGATCCTGGCCCTCGGGATGCTCGCCCGGACGGCCAAACTGGGCCTGCCCGCATTCTTCGTCATGAACTTCCTGCGCAACTCGCCCTGGATCGTCCTTCTGTTCGCGATGCTTTATCTGCTGCCGTTCCGGATGAGCCTTTTCGGCATACAAATAGAGTTTCCGGCCGCGGCCAAGGCGATCATCGGCCTCAGCCTGCCTGTTGCCGCCAACTTCGCCGAGATCGTGCGCGGAGCGGTGCAGTCGATCCACGCCGGCCAGTGGGAATCGGCACGCTCGCTCGGTTACTCGACCGGGCAGATCTACTGGCGCGTGATCTTTCCGCAGGCCCTGCGCCGGATGATCCCCGGCTGGATGAACCTTTACGCCATGCTGATGATCGCAACCGCGCTCGCCACGGTGACCGGCACGCAGGAGGTGGTCACGCTGCTTCGCACCACGCTCTCGATGGAAAGCCCGACCACCCTTGTCTACTTCTACGTCACGGTGCTCCTGATGTTCCTTGCCTATTGCTATCCGATCGCCTGGCTCGCACGGCGGTTCGAGACGTCCATGAAGGGAGACGCGCTATGAGCCTGCAGTCGGCGCCCCTCATCCAGATCCGCGATATTCACAAGTCGTTCGGCAGGATCGAGGTTCTCAAAGGTATCTCGCTCGACGTGACGAAGGGGGAGGCGGTCTGCATCATCGGGCCGTCCGGCTCGGGCAAGTCGACGATCCTGCGTTGCATAAACGGGCTGACGACGATCGACAGCGGCGAGATCCGCGTCGGCGACCATCACGTCGAGCGGTTGCACAGCGAACGCGCGATGCGGCCTCTTCGGCGGCAGGTTGCCATGGTGTTCCAGCAGTACAACCTCTTCCCGCACAAGACAGCGCTCGAGAACGTCATGATGGCGCCGATCCAGGTGCTTGGCCACGACCGCGAGGAAGTCCGTGCCCGGGCGCTTGCCAACCTTGCCAAGGTGCGCCTCTCGGGTAAGGAGGACCACTATCCGGGCGAGTTGTCGGGCGGGCAGCAGCAGCGCGTCGCAATCGCGCGGGCGCTGGCCATGCAGCCTGAAATCATCCTCTTCGACGAGGTGACTGCGGCCCTCGACCCTGAAACGGTCAAGGACGTCCTGACCGCGATCCGGGATCTGGTCGAAGACGGCCTGACCTGCATTCTCGTCACCCACGAAATGCGCTTTGCCCGCGAGGTCGCCGACAGGGTCTGCTTCACCGACAGGGGGCTGATCGTCGAGAGCGCACCGCCGGCGGAGCTGTTCGACAGCCCGAAAGAAGAACGGACGCGCGAGTTTCTCGCGCAGATCCTATGACCGCCAAATCCCCAGGAACGCCGCAGCTATGAGCGCATCCACGCCCCCTGACATCTTCGCGACCGACTTTGTCGAGCGTCCCTACTGGTGGGACGCCGCGCCGCCCGAAGAGGACCTCAACTCCCTTCCGGCCGCCGTGGATGTCGCCATCGTCGGCTCTGGCTATGCAGGGTTATCCGCTGCCGCCGAACTTGCCCGCGCGGGGCGCTCGGTGGTGGTGCTGGATGCCGACGCGCTTGGGGCCGGCGCCAGCACGCGCTCGGGCGGCATGGTGTCGAGCGGCCAGAAGCTGGTCGTCGGCGGCGCGATGAAGGGCGTCGATCAGGCGTTGTTCGCACGGCTGATCGAAGACTCGATCGGCTCGTTCGAGCATCTGAAGGCCCTGGTCGACGGGGAAGGGCTGGATGCCGACCTCAAGATCACCGGCCGCTTCTTCGGCGCGCACGGGACGAGGGCGAAGAAGCGCCTGGACGATATGGGCCATGCGCTGCGGACGATGACCGGAGCGACCGTGCACTCCGTCGCCCGCCAGGATCAGCACAGCGCGATCGGCTCGGATTATTACCATGGCGGCATCGTCATCGACGATTACGGAGGCCTTCATCCCGGCAAGTACAACCGGGCGCTCCGCGATCTGGCACGCCGGCGCGGTGCGATCCTGCGTTCTCATGCGCGCGTCCTCGGTATCGACGATAGCGGAGCGGGCAAGACGGTGCGGACCGCCCGGGGAGACATCAAGGCGGGCGAGGTCGTCATCACCACCAATGGCTACACCGACCGCAAGGCGACGCCGGAGCTTGCAAGGCGGCTCGTGCCGGTCAAGTCCTATCAGATCGCGACCGAACCCCTGCCGCCGGAACTGCTTGCCGAGTTGATCCCCGGCGCGCGCATGGTGTCTGACACGCGGCGCGACATCATCTATACGCGCCCATCCCCAGACGGCACGCGCCTGCTCTTCGGCTCGCGGCCGGGCATTCTGGACAGGCCCGACCGCGAGGCCGCATTGGGTCTCTACAAACGGATGGTCGAGATCTGGCCGCAGCTCGAAGGCCGCAGGATTACCCATGCATGGAGCGGATTCGTGGCGATGACGCGCGACAAGGTCGCCCGCATGGGCACTATCGACAATGGTGTGTTCGCCGCCGGCTGCAACGGCAACGGCGTTGCACTGATGACCTATCTCGGGCATCAGACCGCACTCAAGCTGCTGCGCCGCCAGAACCGGCCGGCGGCCTTCGACGGGCTGCCGCTCGACGCGATCCCGGCCTATGACGGCCGGCCCTATTTTCTCCCGGTCGTCGCCGGCTGGTATCGGGCGCTGGATGCGGTCGATCGCCGCTTCGACAACCCAAGCCAATAACAGACTGGCCGGAGATCCAGACGAATGGACAATCATGACGTCGCCGTCATCGGACTGGGCGCAATGGGAAGCGCCGTCCTGTACCAACTCTCGAAGGCCGGGGTCGATGTCGTCGGCATCGACCGCTTCGCGCCGCCGCACGCGCAGGGATCGAGCCACGGCGACACGCGCATCACACGGATGGCGGTCGGCGAGGGAGAGGATTACGTCCCCTTCGTGTTGCGCTCGCACGCGATCTGGAAAGAGCTGGAGGCGGCCACCGGCAAGCCGCTCCTGACCGAGTGCGGGGCGCTCATCGTTGCGCCGGGCGATCTCAAGAGTTCGCACCACGGCAAGCCCGACTTCCTGGCACGGACCTTTGTGGCGGCCGAGCGCTTCGCAATCCCGCATGAGCGGCTGGAGGCAAGCCAGATCCGAGCACGCTTCCCCCATCTTTCGGGGATCACCGACGACGCCGTCGCCTACTTCGAGCCGGGCGGCGGCTTCGTGCGTCCGGAACTGTGCATCGAAACGCAGCTTGTAGAGGCGCGCAGGCATGGCGCCCATCTGAAGACCGACACGACCGTCCTGGCGATCGAGGCGATCGACGGCGGCGTGCGGATAGAAACGGATGGCTGCACGATCCGCGCGCGGCGCGTGGTCGTCTGCGCCGGCGCCTGGAGTGCGGAGCTGCTTGGTGCACCGTTCGACGCTCTTCTTTCGGTCAACCGGCAGGTGCTCCACTGGTTCGAGCTCGAACGTCGCGAAGACGCAAGCGAACCTGTCATCATCTGGATGCACGGTGACGGCGACAGCGATTACTTCTACGGCTTCCCACCGCTGCCGGGAGAGGGCGCGCAGAAATTCGCGACCGAGACCTATCGCGAGACGACCACCGCCGACGCGATCGATCGTCAGGTGTTGCCGGCAGAATCGGCGGAATTCTTCCGAACGCATATCGCCCAGCGGGTTGCGGGTGTCGGCCCACGGGTGGTGAAGGCGGCCGCTTGCCTTTACACGATGACGCCCGATCGCGGCTTCATCCTGGATTGGCATCCGCGAATGAAGGATGTCTTCGTGGTCTCGGCCTGCTCCGGACATGGGTTCAAGCACTCGGCCGGTATTGGCGAAACCGTCGCACGGGAAGTCACCCATGGAGGCGAAACTGAGCTTCGGCCGTTTTCCGTATCACGCTTCGGGCGCTGAGTGGACGGACGGAAGCGACACGGCTCCGGCGCAATGTGCGATAACCGCTCCCCCGGCGTGGTCACAGTCGAGGACGCCGATACGGCCCGTCGTCACACCTTGCTGAGATCAGTCGATCTCGGCAACCAAACGATCGTGAAGTGAACTGGCGGGCCGCGCCCGATGAAGATGAGAACTATGAAATCATCGTAGCCATCTGACATTCTTGGAGAATTTTCAGAGGGTTCGGCCATCGGCGGTGATAGGTGCCCTTTCGAGGCCTATCGGCGGCGATATCGCGCATTCGGTGGCACATATAGGCGAACTCTACTTTGCAACTTAACGCCTTGCGTTAAGTTGCGTTGACGGCCTTGCACGACTCAGTTATGGTTCGCCTAATGGAGATCGAGTTCGCAGACCAGCGGTTGGCCCTAATTGAAACGGAGCGTGCGGCAGACACAAAGCTGCCGGTCGCCGTCATTCAATCTGCGCGTCAACGGTTGAGCATAATTCGAGCCGCCCCTGATGTTCGCACCATGCAGAACTGGAGGAGTCTTGGCCTAAGAGCGCGAGTGGCGGGGTCTGCAGAGCTTTTGGTGGCTTTAGCGCCTCAGTGGGCGATGGTCTTACGGATTGAGGAAAAGAATAGTGCTATGACAGTGATCGTTAGGGCGATGGAAGAGCAAACAAGGGGTGCCGCATAATGGCCGGCACCAATACCGTCGCAATCGATCCCCCCGGCGTATTTATCAAGCTTGAGCTGGAGGTTCGTGGCTGGTCGCAGCGCGATCTTGCTTTCATTCTTGGGCAGACCGAACAGCAGTTGAATCCGTTGCTGTCAGGAAAGCGGGCTATCACCCCTGATATGGCGCGGCTGCTTGGCGACGCCTTCGATGCATCTCCTCAGTTCTTTCTGAACCTCCAAGGTCAGTATGATTTACAGAATGCGAAGGAACCCGATCCGGCCGTAAAAACTAGGGCAGAACTCCAAACCCTGTATCCTGTACGCGACATGATCCGCCGAGGTTGGATTCAGGATGGTGAATCTTCATTGCTTCAGCTTCAGATGGACAGATTTTTCGAAGTCGCCAACGATCAGGGGCCGAATGCGATCGCCTTTGCTGCCAAAAGGACGCATTACGACGAAACTCCGCCGCATCAGTTGGCTTGGGTATTTCGGGTTCGGCAGCTTGCGAACAATATTTCGGTGCGCGCGTTTTCGCCCGACAAACTTCGTGACGCGCTCCCAAAGCTGCGGGCTTTAATGGTTGATCCTGAAGCCGTCGGAACTGTGCCGGCTTTGCTTGCGGAATGCGGCGTAAGGTTTGTCGTTGTGGAGGCTCTGCCCAACGCGAAGATCGACGGTGTGTGTACTTGGCTTGACGACCAATCTCCAGTGATCGGGATGTCAACTCTGTATGATCGCCTTGATAATTTCTGGTTTGTTTTGCGGCACGAAATTGAACATGTCCTTGAGGGACACGGAAAACGCTCAATTGGCATGGTCGATCATCTCTCGGGAGATAATTCGTCTGATGAGAAGAATGACAGTGATGAAGAGCGCGTCGCAAATATGGCTGCTGCTGATTTCTGCGTTCCGAATCAGAAGATGGATTCCTTCTATGCTCGCAAGCATCCGTATTTCTCGGAACGGGATGTGATCGGATTTGCGTCGCTGATGGGCGTCCACCCAGGGATTGTGGTCGGACAGCTTCAGAAGCGGATGAAGAGGTATGATTACCTCCGTAAATATCAGGTGCCGGTGAGGCGTTATGTAGTGAATTCTGCTGTAACCGATGGCTGGGGCCATGTTGCCGAAGCGCATCTCTAGATTTTCAATGATGGTGATGAATGGCAAAGTTTTCTGAGCAAATGCAGGCGATTTTCGATCGCTATACCGAAGAGGTAGATTTCTCTCCGGTATCGCTCGACAACGTCGCTGCTTGGGCAATCGAACAGGGGCTTTACCGCCCGCAACCGCGCGACGTGGTAAAGCTTTGCCGTGAGGCCCTGGCCGAAAGCCTACGGCAGGAGAAGCGGATCGACGCCCAGGGCAGGAAGTACAGAGCCAAACACTCTGTCCGAACCAATATCGGTGGTGTTCAATTGAGCCTATGGGCAGACATCGACAACGCACCTCGCTCGTTCATGGAAAAATCTTTTAGTCAGCGTCGTAAGGCCATCGCGGACGACTGCTTCCAGGTTAAGCAGGATGTCGATCACTTCAACGATGAGAACCCCACTGAATTGCCTATTCAGATAGTGCTCGATTTCACTGACGACGTTGCCGAAATGGAAGCTGCCGCACGTCACGACAGAGATGATGACGAAGCCGCTTGATTGCCCGCTCTCCATAGTCGGAGAGTTGGCGATTCAACTCAAGTCATCGAGAATGTTCGAACTCCTGCCTTTTCCAGCAAGCCGTACAGCGTCGCAATCTTGCTTCGTGCGCCTCTGCGAGCGCAGTAGGTAAAGACAACCCGTTGCTTCGCGCGAGTGAAAGCGACGAAGAAGCCAGCCGTGGCCTCGATCTGATCGTTGGCAAAACTCCACCACGCGCCATCGTCAAGACCGATGAAAATGACGCTGTGGTATTCCAGCCCTTTGCTCTTATGGATCGTCATGAGCGGTATTGCGTGGACACCCTCATAGGCGTCGAGCGCCGTTGACCAGTCGCCGCTGCTGGCTGACGATCTGGATAGATGGACGGCGGCGGCATCCAGCACCTTTTCCAGCCAGCCTCCCTGACCATAAGCGGGATGAACTGCAATCAACCGATCTCGACCGACGAATGCCAAAACGTCGTCAATGATCGTGCGCGCCGCCGCCTTCGACTTTGGCGGAGCAGAATGCGCCTTGGAAAGATTGATTGTGTAGGCGTCCAACTCCCGGACAAGTCTGGACTGCGCAGCCGCGTCATCAGGTGTGATGCTTTGCAGGGCCGCAAGCGCCTCTTGGCATTCCGTCCAATACCGACCGGCGCGCTTGGTCATGGCGAGGCGCAAAATGGCGATCGCCATTTCAGAGGCTTCTTCCGCCAGGAGTTCTTGCAGCATGACCGCCCCAACGGTTCCGGCCTCGTTGCGCAGGGGGATGCCAGCGGCATCAAAGGCCGGCTCAAGGACGGCCGCATACTCGGGAGCCTTCTGCCGAACCAGCAAAACGAAATCACGCGGACCGAGGTTGTGCGTTTTCATCTCGGCGGTAACGAACGCAGCCATGCGCTCCGCCTCGATCTCCGGTGTCGAGAAATCCCAGATCGCGCAACTATCGCCCGAGATTGTGCCTGCGGTCTTTGAGATTGGCGCTACAGCGCGAGCGTCCAGAGCCTGTGCAAGGACATGCTGGATGCGCACCAGTTCTGGCGAAGAGCGATAATTGTTATAGAGCGGTGTTCGCTTGCCAGCGAAGTCGGCATCAAAGGCGGTGAATGGATCGTCCATCGCCATAGCCCAGCGCATGATCTGCTGCTTATTGTCGCCGACGGCCGTTATAATCGTATTCGTTCCGTGAAAGATCGTGCGGACAAGATCGTATTGAATCTGTGTCGTATCCTGAAACTCATCCATGAACAGATGCGAATAGGTAAGACGGAGCGCATCGCGGGCCATTGGATTGACCCGCAACAGGAGTTCGGCGAGCCGGCCGATCATGGGGAAGGATAGAATACTCTTCTTTCCCTCATGGAGCGACATTTGCCAAAATCGCTCAGCGGCCCATTGGCCGGGGGATGGATTCGCCCAGCCGTCCAAGGGTAATGGCGATCCAACCAGATAACGGCGCTCGAACGTTTTCACCGCGATCGCCTGAAGGTCGGCATAGCTGCCTACTGACGCTGGAGGCGTGCCAGCTTGCTGATACAGGAAGTCGCGATAGTCCCGATCGTTGGGAAATATAATTTCGTAATCGGGACGTGGTCGCCAGCGATCGGGAAGCGCCTGTCCTAGACGGTCGATCAACCCCTTGGCAAAGGCGTCGAACGTCATGGAGTCAAAGCGCCCCGCATGATTGCGATGGCAGCGCTGCCGGACACGGGCGGCGAGGTTCGTGGCAGCGTCTCGCTTGAAGCTAATGGCCAGAACGCGCCTGGGTGGAGATGCGCTACCTGTTTGCAGAAGATAGGCGGCGCGTTGTGCCAACAGCTCCGTTTTGCCCGCGCCAGGGCCAGCGATAACGGATCGGTTGTCTGTCGAACGCACAACCTTCAGCGCATTCGCTTCGAGTGCGTCCACCCCCACGGGCTTCCAATCATCCGGTCGAACCCGCCGCGAGAGCACCGCCATGGCTAATCCCGCCGCAACGATTTGGAGATGTGCTTCAGAAGCTCGGCCAGAACCGACGGCATTTTCGCGGCCAAGTCCTTTTTCTTGATGTGCGTCAAGGCAGCGAGGTGCGTCGCAGGTTTGCTGTTGGTGAGGAAATGATAGCGATAGGCGGGAAGCAGCGTCGGGTAATCTTTGAACGGGCCGGTATAGATCGTGGTCCCTGGCCCCGTCGTCCCGAGCACGACCTCTGCCGCCTTATCGGCCGCCATCTTCGGTCCTCCGCCTTTGGGAACGATCGCCTTATATGCATCAGGGAACGCTTCGAGCATGGCGAGGTCGAGGTCGAGCGGCGCCGAGAAATAGACACCGTGCGGCTTTAGGCAATTGACCCATCCGTTCAGAATCTTGCGATCTTCCTCGTCTTGCCAGGTGTGCATCTTCTCGAAACTTTCGTCGGACAACATGCCGCCATCGATCTTCAGGAGAGCGGCTTTTGGTGCGCCGAATTCGATGAGGTTCTCGATCGCGGTCTTGACCCGCCCAAAGCCGCCGCCTTCGCGACCCAGATCGAGATCTAGAAGCGTAGCGTGCGGAATACCCAGATGCTTCAGCAGCCGCCAGAAATGCTGCACATGCCGTCCGCCCAACGGCACGATGGCGGCGAATGCGGGGTCAATGAGGAGATCGAGCGCTTCGGCCAGTCGAGGCAGGACGATCCGTTCGGAATCGCCTTCCACCAGCAGCACGAACCGGGCGAAATAGAGTTCAGGATAGGCCAGCATCGCGCCGCGGACGAACTTGGCCGTCTCATCAGAGCCTGTCGGCATCTTGATCTTTTTGACCGTCGAAACGCGCGTCTTCGGATCACAGCGGCAATAACGGACTTCACGCGGATCGACGCGGCTTAACACCGCCGGCGAATGACTGGTAACGATGGCCTGCGCACCACCGGCATCGGTCAAGGAGCGGACTTGGCGAATGATACGTGCGAGGAAGTAAGGCGAAAGATGATTTTCTGGCTCTTCCAACGCGAAGAGCGTGAGCGCGGGAATCCGTAGGGTGTCATCACGGAAGCCCTCGACCGTTCCGGCGACGACCTGGCGCTCCAGGTCGAAAACGGCTGCGGCCAACGCAAAATAAAACAGCGATTGTTGCCCATCGCTCAGGGCATCGAGGCCGCGCTCCTGGCCGTCCGGTCCCTGCTCGAAGATCACGGCGATCTTGTTGATCACCTCTTCAAACCGGCGACTGACCAGGCTGAGGCGCGGCTTGGTATCGACAACTTCGTCGTGAAGGCCCGACCAGCGCGTTTGCAGGGCTTTGCCGATCGCGGCGATAGCCGATTCCTCCTCGAACGCAGTCGCCAGATTCTCGGAAGCCTTCTCCACCGCCTCCTCGGTTTCGGATGACCATTCGATAGCCCGGAGCAGACGAGCGGCGAGCGCGCCTGTCGTAGCCTTGATCTGGGCAGCCGCATCCCTGCTGGCGGGCGTATAATAAAGCTGGATCAGGCCCCGATCCGCTGCCGAGACCGGGTGGCACTTGTCTTCGACCGGATCGTCGTCGAGGGTATCGACCCAAAATAGATCTTGGGAAACTTCGCCCTCGATGGTCCCGTCATCCTCCCATCGCGCTTCGAGACGCAGCCGACAAACCGGATCATCACCGGCTCTCGCAATCTGCATGTGCCGGAACGACGGCGCGATGGTCTCCGGCGTCGCAGTACCGTCGGCCAGTTCAGGCAAACCGATCAGCACGTCGATGAACATATCCTTTGGTTCACGATCCTCGGGATCGTCATCTGCGCCAAGATGAAAATCGGATCGCAGAACGGTGCGCTGCGCACGTGACACACCGAACAGTTTCGATAAGGCATGAAGCAAAGCCGTCTTGCCTGCCGCGTTCGGGCCGACGACAGCCGTGATCTCCGATGAGATCGGTACCGTAATCGGATCTGGACCGAAGCAGCGGAAGCCGGACAGGGTTACAGATTCTATACGCACAGACTTCCTCCCATCAGGCCGTAGTGGGGAGCGGGTCGGTTCCCTCGCTCAAAATGGCAAGATACCGCTGGTAGCTGAACACGCGGCCCCGTTTGCGCCCGGTGATTTCCTCGACGATACCGAACCGCTCAAGATCGGCGAGCGACGCATTGACTGTGGGCGCCGAGAGGCCTGTCTTGTGAACGAGCTGGTTGGCGGTCAGGAACGGATTCTGCTGAAACAGGTCATGAATACGCAGCGCCGAGCCGGCCCGGTCGCTCTCTGTCGTGATCCGCTCGCGGTCTTCCTTGAACAGATCGACAATCCGGGTTGCTGCTTCGAATGCCTGATTGGCCGTATCCGCAACACCGGCAAGAAAGAAATCGAGCCAGGCTTCCCATGCCCCGTGCTCGCGCACCTCCTGAAGCAGGCGGTAATAATCGACGCGATGCGTTTTAAGGTAGAGGCTCAGATAGAGCAGCGGCTTGCGCAGCACACCGTTGACGCACAGGTACAGCGTCACCAACAAGCGACCGATCCTGCCGTTTCCATCCAGGAACGGATGGATGGTCTCGAATTGGACATGCAGCAGCCCAGCCTTGATCAGGGCGGGCAGACGCGAGCCGTCCTCGTGCATGAAGCGCTCAAGCGCATCGAGACAAGCGTCCATCTCGGTGGGCGGTGGCGGCACGAACAGTGCGTTGCCTGGACGTGAACCACCGATCCAATTCTGAGACCGCCGAAACTCGCCGGGATTTTTCGTGCCGCCCCGCCCGCTTTGCAGCAGTCGCTCATGCATCTCGCGGATCAGACGCAGTGACAGCGGCAAGTCTTCCAGACGCTCCAGCCCATACATCATCGCATCGACATAGTTCGATACTTCACGGATATCGTCGATCGGCTGGCCGGCCTGCGCCTCGGTTTCGAAGCGGAGCAGGTCTGAAAGGGTCGACTGCGTTCCTTCGATCTGGGACGAGAGGACTGCTTCCTTCCTTACATACATGTAGAGGAACAGCTCCTGACGCGGGAGCAACATCGTGATCCCGTCCAGGCGCCCCAAGGCACGCTCCGCCAAACTTAGCCGCTCTAGAAGGGTCAGCACGTCGATCGGCGGTTCCGGCGGCAGTGGGGGCGGTACGAAGGCACGCACGATTTCGCCCGCAACAGGGGTCTCGACAAAGCGGCCTAGCCGGAGGTTGGATGCTGATTCGGACATACCACATTATGCGAACGCGGCTTTATTTAAGCAATCTGCTTTTGGCTTAAATAGTGGGTAGGCTAAGATAAGCGCTCTTAAATAACGGGCGACACCATCATCGGTAGGCATATGCAAAAGATTCTTGGCAGTCTTTTCCGCTTTTAGTGGCGGTAGCGCCGCCAATTGCGTCCTCTAAATAGTCCATCCTCGACAACACTGACGATAGCGAGTCATCCGAAAGATCATTCATTTCGGCCGACGCTGAGATGTCAGGATTTATCGTAGAAACGGCGGTGATCGGCGGTGCGTATGCTACTTGGTGACGTTGCGGCCATCGGCGGTAATCGGTGGCAATATCGCGCTATAGAGGGCAATCGGCGGTGTGGCGGAGGGAGGGTCCGCTAAACTATTGTGCCACGGCAACTCATGATGTCCAAAAACACCTGCAAATGCTGGGTTTCATCGTGGTCCCTGTTCCATCGACGTTCATGGCGTGCCACTCTACCCCAACAAACTGTTAGGGTGGAAGTTGGGGTAAGCGATTGGCTCGCGAGATCAATAGGCTTAGTGCTCGCGGTGTGGCGACCATAAAGAATGCCGGCCGGCACGCCGATGGCGGTGGCCTCTATCTGGTCGTGGACAAGTCGGGTGCGAAGCGTTGGGCGTTCCTCTACCGACGCGAGAAGAAGCTGAAGGAGATGGGCCTGGGCGGCTTGAACTCCGTCTCTCTGGCTCGGGCGCGCGAACTTGCGGGCGAGGCTCGATCGATCATTGCCGAGGGCGGAGATCCCATCAATGCCAGACGAGCGATTGTTCAGACGTCACTGACCTTCGGGCAGGCCTCAGACGAACTCATCGAGGCAATCGGCCCGGGCTTCCGAAATGCCAAGCATCTCGCCCAGTGGAAAATGACCTTGACCCACTATGCGGCGTCTCTTCGCGATAAGCCGATTGACGGCATCACAACCGACGATGTGCTGGAGGTTCTGCGACCAATATGGTCGACGAAACCTGAGACCGCATCGCGAGTACGCGGGCGGATCGAGCGCGTCTTAGATGCAGCGAAGGCGAGGGGACTTAGAACCGGCGAAAACCCAGCGCTCTGGCGAGGTCATCTGGCAAACCTCCTGCCGAAGCGTAACAAGCTGTCCCGCGGCCATCATGCCGCGATGGATTACCGAGAAGTGCCTGCCTTCGTAGCGTTGCTTCGACAGCGAGAGGCGGTGTCCGCCAGGGCCTTGGAGTTCACCATTCTAACCGCCGCACGATCCGGCGAGACCTACGGCGCAATTTGGCCAGAGATCAATCTCCGCTCGGCCGTCTGGACGATCCCCGCAGCTCGAATGAAAGCGGGCAGGGAGCATCGCGTCCCGCTGAGCGACCAGGCCGTTGCTATACTAAAGGAAATGCAGAAGGCAAAGCAGTCCGACACGGGATTTGTGTTTCCCGGCGCCAAACGGGACGAACCGCTCTCTGCGATGGCCATGGAAATGATCCTTCGGCGCATGAAGATCGACGTAACCGTCCACGGCTTCCGCTCCTCATTCCGGGATTGGTGTGGAGAGGCCACATCGTACCCTCGAGAAGTTGCAGAAGCCGCTTTAGCGCATGTCGTTGGTGATGCGACCGAGCGCGCCTATCGCCGAGGCGATGCCTTGGAGAAGCGACGTGCCATGATGGACGCGTGGGCTGATTTCTGTCTCAGTATCTAAATATCTCAACTGCTGGCTGAGCACTCGATTGCAGTTAACTGGATCAAGATAGATCAACGCAACACGAACTTGAACATTGCGCCTAAAATTGCTTGGGATCGTATGTCTTCGTCGCCCACGGTCCGCTGGAATACGAAATCGCGCCTCCCTGCGTCTGCGAAGGCGTATCCAGGTAGCGTTAACTCAAGCGCGCAATCTCCGACTTGTAGCATATGGTAACGTGGATCTCGATCGTCGGCGCATCCGCGTGGTTTGAATAACGTGATTGCGGGATCGCGTACGCCCGCCATGTCTTCTCTGACGCGATATGCCATCAACTCGTAACCAATCGACGAAAGATGCATGTTGTCAAAACTAAATAATCCGCCTTCAGTAATTTTTGCTGCGAAAGCTTCACCACTTAAAGCACCACTTTGACCGGCTGCGCGTAGCGGTCGATTGTCAAGGATCTGACCTTTGGCGAGGTTTAAACGATAAGGGGCAATCTCGAGCCGTTGGCCGCAATCCGACGGGCTCCAACTGCACCGCTTGAAATCAAACTCAGCTAACTTGGAATTCACGTCCACGTAAACGAATTTGGGACCCTTGGAGGTTTGGTTGGCATCCTCAAGCATCTGGCGGAGTTTCGAGTTTACGAGTTTTATATGCTCGTCGGCTCTGGCAATATTTTCGGCGCTAATTTTTCTGTTGCCTGCAATTGCTAACCCTGCTCTTAATCCTCTGCCCGACTGCGAAAAAGTAATGTTTGCGACCTGAGACGGATAGGCTAGGTTGTTTATATAAACAAATTTCATATCTTTTAGTCTGGATAAACGATCAACAATAAGAGTAATATCTTTCAGAAAAACGTCTTTAGAGAGTTCTGCTATTGTCATTTTGCAAGTCGTTATCTTCTCCTTGGAACGATAGCATAATTTTTCCTCTAGGCTCTTTCCCATAAACCCTACAGCATACAGCCCATTATTCGATCCAATATTGATTAACAGTCGTTCGGGACGTCGAATTTCGACCTGTTCGATCGGCGTCAGCGAACCCCAACATGGATCGTCAGTTGGATTGAGGACGAATGACGCGTTCGCATACGTGAAATAGGATCCAAATGCGGATGCGTTCGGTAGTAAGGATGACGGCCTAATTTTCGGCCGCTCTGCCCTCGCCATTTCCTCGAATTCACGGGCTTCGTAGTATAGAAGGTCCGATGTAGTGGCGCCGGAAAATGAAAGGTTTTCAGCAGAAAGCCGACCGTTCGGTGGAATGTACAATCTTAGGTCATCAATGTTTTTAGTTTGTTCTTGGATTAATTGTCTTAAGCGAATTAGTCCGGTTAAATGACCCTGGGCCTTTACATCTTCTAAACTGAAACCAAAATTTCTTGTATTCTCGGCTATGTTCCCATGATCGGGGTATTGGGGGCTAAAAAACTCTCTCCGACCGGTCCGATCCGCGCGAAATTCTTCGATAAGTCCCAGCCTGATTGCGACCAGGTTTGGAGCTGACCATTCAGATAACCACCAGTTAATCCGTAAAGATTGCACACCGTTATATAGACTGTCGCCTAATGCCATCAATTTTGGGTGCATGTACTGGGGATTTAAGTTAGCAAAATTAGCCAGCGTTTCCTTGCAGTTGCCCGCTTTCGAAAATGGTGCGGTTCTGCTGTAATCCCAATACTTATGTCTATTTTGATATTGGTCATTTGCAAAAACAAGGTAAGGATTGCATACAATAACGCAAAACGCGAGAAGGCGGAATAAATACGAGGCCATCGACTTGCTCCTCCAAAGGCGCCCTTGGCTAGGTTGACTTAAATCACCAAAGTATGCACCAAAATTTTTGGCCTTATACTCTGTAAGTATCGCGGATTTTTTAGTAGATAACAGTTGTAAATTGAACTAACAGAGAAGCTGATTTTATGTTTCCGTTACTTCATTAGATCGTTTTGCTCGGTTGCGAGCTGGTCCTGGCGCTCCCCTTGCGCCACGATCACCAGCGCATTGTCTGGCAAAGGCCGCTGCATCGCCTTCGCCTCGTCCCACGGTGCGCGCATCCACACATCCATTTCCTCAGCCGTCGTTAGAATGACCGGCATGGCTTTGGGATGTATCGGGCCGACAACGGCGTTCGGCTCGCAGGTCAGGAAACCGCAAATGTCGGCGTTCACCTCTCCCTCCTTCACCTTCCGCGTGCTGGTCCAGTTCGTCCAAATACCGGCGAAAACACAGAGCGGCCGGTCTTCGGATAGGGCGAACCAAACCGGCACCTTTTTGCCTTCGATCGTGTCGTACTCGCTGAAGCTGGTTAGAGGCACCAGGCAGCGGCTTGCCGGCCCGAGCCAGCGCCGCCAGTGCGGGCTTGTCGTGTTCCGGATGTTCGTGACGCCGCCGTCGACCTTGCGGCCTTTCAGCAAGAACTGGGGTGACGGCATGCCCCAGCGCATCAGGGTCAGTTCGCGCTCGCCGTCGGCGCCGTTACGGACGACTGGCGCCGGATAGTCCGGGAAGATGCCGGGCATCGGCGGAAGGTTGCCTGTACGATCGTGCAGCGCCCGTGTCAGAGCAATGATAGCCGCTTGGCCCTTCGTCAGGGAATAAAGATTGCACATGCGTCTAGCCTGGGTTCGAAGGTGGCAGGGGACTTATTCAAAGGAACGATCGACGTCCGGATTGCTCCAGGATGTGCGGCATGCAATTGCTTGTGCAAACAGACTTGCGGGGCGGACAATGCGTCGGGTTGCATCAGGGTTGAGTGTCTTCTTGCTATCGGCGCTTTGCGGAGGCGCTTTCGCTGACACCTCATGCGTGCAAAATCCACGATGCGACTTTCATTTTCCGAGCTCTTCACAAGAACGGATAAGCCCAGCGTGGTTGGCAGGGGTGTCGGACCGGACCTTGTGGGAAGCGCGCAACGAGATAATGGCACGGCATGGATACGTCTTCGATACGCCGCGTGCGGTCCAATACTTTTCCGCGAAGCCGTACTACCAACCTAGGACGAAGAATGTACGCCTGTCCGAGATTGAAAAGTACAACGTAAATCTGATCAAAAGCTTCGAAGGACGAGCGAGCGGCTCGCCAACCGCGGCAGTGCCGTCAACGACCCAAACTGTCGTTTCGGGCTTGGATCCAAACGGTGACGGTTTCCTTGCGGTTAGAAACGGACCCGGCTCGCAATTCAGGCAGATCGGAAAGCTGCTCGAAGGGGACCAGGTCGTAATTTTGGACAGCTCCGGAGTATGGCGGAAAGTTCGCTTCTGGGGCGGTGAAGGCTGGTCACACAATAATTGGATTAGGGTTGCACGGTCAGCGCCTTCCGCAGCCGTACGAGTGGCATCGGCTGATAGAAGTGAGAGCGCGGCCACTCGAGAAGTTCAAATCCTGCGCCGTGACATCGGCGCGATGACGCAGCAGCTGTCTGAACTGACCGAGCATATGCAGGATATGCGTGGTTCGGCGCGCGGCGAAGATCCGGCGGCCGAAGAGCGTTATGCGGAGCTGGTCGAGCGCAAGCAGGAAGCAGAACGGGCGGTCGCGCAGTATCAGACCCCAGTTCGGCCGGCTGATGCGAACGTCGAAGCGAACGCACGGCAGGCCTCCGAGCAGTTTCAGAAAGTCCCCTATTTCATACCCGGCACATCCACGATCGGAGAGGTTTGGATCGAGCCGGTCGTCAACGATCAGGGGCAACTTGCGTTTAATTGGAATTTCGTGGACCCAGGCGCGGAGTATCAGAAGATTGCCGTCGCAATCCCTATGACACCGACGCAGGTTGATGAGACCGCCAACGCGCTGCGCAAAATTGTAAGTTGGTCCGTGACTGCACAGGAAAACAAGGTGCGACGGGCGTACGAAAAGCTCGCGTATTGCTTCCCGGCCGACCTCTGCGAGGCTGAAGAGGCGGCAGGGGCGCGAACGTCTCTCGTATTCCGAATTGCCGAGGATGGCTCGACGGCGTCGATCGTTCGGCGTCAGCAAGGTGCTTTTCAGCGGACGTTTGGCTTCTCGTCTGAAAGCGCTGTCGTCCTGGCCGATTACCTGGAGCGGGTACTGACGGATAGCTCCGCCGAGTTTAAGGGCGCCACCGCGAGCCAGTCAGACCTGGACGCGCTGTTCGAGTAAGCTATTCCGCAGCTGAAACACAAAACTCTCGACCTGTTCGACTGTTGGGATAGCAGAGGCCAAGGCCATCTCGGTCAACAGCAACAGTGTGGACGCCATTGATCTCCATTCCGGCGGGGTTCATAACCAGCACCGTTTTGCTTCCGGATGGCCAGATGAAGTTTGCTGTGTCCCAGCCCTCGGACGAACGGCCTCCGACGAACTTGCAAAGCTCGTCGTCTTCGATTGCGACCTTGTTGCGAACAACGCATCGGAAAATACGGACCGCCTCATTGCTTGGCGCCATCGCGACCTTTCGAGCCCCTAACGAACGAAGAGGGGTCATAGGGTCATAGAGAGTAAGAGCCTGAACCATCTCAAGCTTGCCAGCATAGTCCGTGTCTTCACACGAACCGCCTCCCGCAACAACGTTTGTATACTCATCGGCGCCGCAGATCTGGACCCTTCCTTCGATTTCGGCGACGACACAGCCGTGCCTTGCGTAGCCGTCCTTTGGCCCATTTATGCGGTATGCCTTATCAACCGTGCCGGTTGGAAGCAGCCGGACCGCCTGCAGATACTCTGCAGTTGGCTCAGACATTTTCGGCGTATAGGTGATGGGCGCGTCGGTAAGTCCATGCTGCCACTGCAGGGTGTTAAGACAGGCATAATAAGCGCTTGCTTCAGTCAAGGCAGGTGGCGGACCCGCCCCAACGATTTCGATACCAAACCGAGCGGCCTTATCAACGGTATCAATAAGAAACATGTCGTTGCCGACATGCTGCAGCATTGCTTGCATGAGGTCCGATTTCATCATCGGCTCACTCGTCCAAGGGACCTTTGAGTTTGCAACTGAAATCAAGTCAAGCGTCGACTGGTAGGCTGCGTCAGCGGCTACTGCCAACATTGAAATGTCGACCTGCTCGCCTTGTGGGAGATTAAGATACGGACGGTGGAAACCTAAGACCCCGTCGACGTGCAGTCGTCGGTTAGCATAAGCCACCTCTGCGCCCTGCGCGGTCCCCATCATGAACATGATTGCACAGGCCGAATGACATTCAGCTCCGCTCTCGATCACGGTCCCCACACCCTCCTTGTAGAAATGTCGAGCAAACTTGACGCCCTCCGCCAGATGCCCGCCTGGGCTATCGAGGCAAACAGTGTTTTCCGATGACGCTTCGCCAACCTCTTCAGGAAAGAGGACTGCCGCCAGGGCGCGAAACCGATCGTAATCTCCGGCGACGAGTTCGCCTCCAATTGAGATCACGCAGGCTTCGCTTTTCGCCGCACTGACTTCAGCTGCTATTCCAGGAATGGTCGTCGCTACAGGCAATAGGAGCGTAATGAATGCGATCAGGATCCGCGTGCGCAAATGACCCACTCCAAACTAAACTTTGCTTTCTTAATTGCACCCGGGTCTGGCTAAGCTGTCAACTTCGCCCCGTAGATCAACGCCTCCGCGGAAAGTCGATCCGCCCCATCGGTTCCTCTCCCCGATACATCGCCATGATCGCGTTCGCTACGCCCATGCAGGAAAAGCAGCCGGTCTCGCACCGGCCGCGATCCCGGCAGAGGGCTTTCATCACCTGCTCACGGTCTGGGTGAACCGAAAACGCGCGGAGGGCAGCCACGACCACTGCTGTCGTCTCCGGCGAAAGGATGGCATTGCGTCGCGCTTGCGCGACGATCTCAAGGCGCTCAGCAAGATCGGGGATGGATCGGTATCGTCGGCGCATGCGCCCGTTATGAAGCCACGGGACAAAGAGAACAAGTAGTGAACATATCGGAACACGTGATACCGTCATGTGCCTGTCGCGGAAGAGGGCTTCATTCCTTTGTCTGACGTTGGGAGCCTTCCGTGACAAAATCCGGTTTCGACAATGCGTTCTCCATCGCCTTCCGGGAGATCATGCAGGCTCGCGCCCTGCGAGCGCCGATCCTGGCGCAACAGATGGCGGCCGCTGGGCATCCCGGGCCGAAGACGGATACCCTATACCGATGGCTTGGGGGTCGATCCGTGCCACGCTCTGGCAAGTCCGTGGACTTCGCCATGAGGGTCGAGAAGTTCCTCGATCTGCCACCATTCGAACTGACCGACCGGCTTCATCGCGATGCAAAGCTATACGCTCGCAACCGCCGCCAGTTCTCCTACCAGGAGGTTCACGCTCTGGCGTGGTATCTACCGGACAATTTCCACCAACTCACGAAAGCGAAGAAAGAGGAAATCCTGGCATGGATCTCGGCACATACCGGCCACGGACAGACGGACTATCGCCGTTATCTCGGAACTGTTCGGCGGCAACATTTCTCTCTCCGCTTCCCCGATGCCCCGATCCACTATCGGCGACGGGGCGCCGCGGAAGGTAGACGGTCGCCGCTTGTTCGGGACGCGCCGCCCGCACTCCAAAAAGAGATGTCGGAGTTGCTGGCCTTCCGTTTGAACGATCTCGTCCCGGCTGGGTTCGCGCGTCTTGGCAAATGGAAGCCTGCGACCGCAGCGCACCATGTTGGCAATATGGGAAGGTTTTTCGGCGCACTCAGCTGCGACCCGGCCTCGACTTCCAAAGGAGCCGGCGTGCCACTCGAAATGCTGACCTTCGCCATGATCGCGGTACCATCGTTCTGCGACTGGTATCTGACCTGGCGCGAACGTCGACGCGGTTTCTACAGCACCAATGAATTTGGGTTGCTGATTGCTTTCAACGGAATGCTTCAGCCCAGAACTGGGTGGATACGCCAGTCGCCGAGCCTTGCTGACCGCCTACAACCGGTTGATGGCTTCCTGACGCAATCGGATATCCACAGGATGCGGTCCGACTGGAACGCGGCATGCGATCGAATGCTCGCTCATCTGCGGTCGCGAACGAACGATATCAAGCGGGTCATGAAATCACACCGGGATCCAGCCGAGCCGATTTTGCCGATACTGAACGCGGAAGATCCGGCTGAGATGTATCGACGTATCGAGGATCAGATCATCAGATGGAAGCCGTCGGAACGCTCTGACCCAATGGGAGCCGCCGAAGCAACCCGTGACTTCCTGCTGTTCCACGTAGCGCTAAGATCGGGTCTGCGGCAGCGCAACTTGCGTGAGATGCTGCTAGCGGCCCCAGACAGCGCTCCGACTTCGAAGGCGCGATTGGAGAGCCTGGGCCGGGGCGAGATGCGCTGGAACGAGAAGGCAAGCCGGTGGGAGCTGTATATGCCGCTCTCGGCGTTCAAGAACGCGGGCTCGCGATTTTTCAGCGGCCAGCCCATGCTGATTGATCTTGGCGGCGTGGAACGCTTTGATGAGCGAATGAGCCTATGGGTACGGCGACACCGAGCTAGGCTTATCGGACCCGCGCCTGACCCCGGTACGATGTTTGTCACCAAGGGCCGGCGGATTGAGGATGATGTCTCGATGTCCGTCGCCTCGATCACTCATCACTGGTATCGCATCACACGGAAATACGGCATTTATAATCCATATACAGGCCGCGGCGCCGTCGAAGGGCTGATGCCACATGGACCTCACAACGTCCGCGACGTTCGTGCTACTCACGTACTGAAGGCCACAGGCTCATACGAGTTGGCCAGCTACGCCGTCCACGACACTGCTGAGACGATCGAGAGGCACTACGGGCGGTTCCTACCAGGCGAAAAGGCGAAAAAAGCATCTGACATACTGAATGCTATATGGTCTAATGAAACATCTGGTCATAAGAGGCGTGGGAAATGAGGATCGCAGGCCCAACTCCGTTCCGCCGAGATCGCGTTGGCGAGTGTAGCCGAGTGATTTCGGAAGCAGTAGCAGAGATCGAACGGCAGGCTCTGGAGGCCGGTTGGACGCCTTCAGAGATATCCGAAGCGCTGTCCCGGTACGCGGAAGGTGCCAAGCTCCGGGCGTTGCCAAAGAGCCAATACGCCCAGGTTGCACAACAGCTCGTCGACAGCATCGTAAGAAGATAGGACGAGAAGACTGCACCGCCGTGGTGCTCCAGATGCCTGCTCAAACACGCGAATGTGTCCGTCGGCCGTAAGCTTCGCTGATTGTCGATCGACGATTTTCCGTGAAACGATTTCCGATCTGGGAGGATCGGATGGGGAAGGCGAAGAGTTCGATCGGCTGGATTGCCGCCGGCGTGTTTGGCCTGCTCTGGCTTGGGTCTGGAGAGAAAGAGCCGGGATCAAGCGCCCCGCGCCTTCGTCCTGTCGCTCTCGAAGCTCCATCCGGTAGCGCACCGCTACCGGAGGTAGGGCGTACAGCGCCGGCGCAACCTGTTGAAGGCATACGGCCTGCAGCTCGAACTGTCGCTTATGCGACAGGGCGCGTCCGGGTGCGATCTGGACCAACTACAGCCGACACGGTTCTGGCGACGCTCAGCCCTGGCCAGCAAGTGGAGATCGTTGACGCACGTGGCGCTTGGCGCCGGATCCATACCGGTCGTCTCCAGGGCTGGGCGCACGGCGATTACTTATCGGAAACGGCTCCTACTCAGCTGGTGGCGCCTCGGCCGGCACAGACACGCCAACCGCCTGTAGCGCCGTCAGCACTTCTGGGATCAGACCGTGCCGGGCAGCCTCGACGCGAGCCTTACGTTGGCACCTGCGATTGTCCGTATGACCGTATGCGAAATGGCAGGCTGTGCGGAAGAACGAGCGCGTACAGCAAGCCAGGCGGCCGTTCTCCCGCGTGCTATTTCTAATCACAGATAATTCTAGCGAAGCAAAAATGTGGGGATAAGAAGTATCAGGTTTGGGTGAGGGCTACCGCTCGCACGCGGGCGCTTTCTAATCTCCCAAGTCAGTCGGGAGCTCTCTTATGACGGCAGAAATTGCGATCTTGAATAAGTCGGCGGTAGCGCTGGCGACAGATAGTGCTGTGACCATTTCGGCGGGCACAGAGAGCTTCAAGATGTTCGATACAGGCGACAAACTATTTGAACTCTGCGATCTAAATCCTATCGGAATTATGATTAATAATTCGATGGATTTCGTGGGTGTCCCATTGCCGAGCGTTGTCAGGCGATTTCGCACCAGCTGCCCGAAGTACGATCGAGTGGCGCAGGCTGCCGAAGAGTTCCTAGCATTTTTAAACGATGATGGGAGATCTGCACCATCTAGTCAGCTGGAGCGTTATGAGATCTCGGTCTCGAAGAATGTTGCAGACATCCTGATTGAGCGTACAAAAGATCAGTTTCAACAAGGCTTCGCTCAGTGGATGAACTCAAAGGCCGATGTGAGTATGATTGATCATGACATCGATCAGTATCAAGCCGAGGTTTGGTCTCAGCAGATATCGGTTCTTTCCCGACGAGTTTCAGGCCAGAAAAATGCTGAATTCGTTGGCTTGGGCGAAGTGCCGCTTCTTTCGCCTGATATTGCCAACAGGCTTTCTGAAAGATTACTTGGATTTGGCGTGCCTGAACAATACTGCTCTCGGATCGTTTGCGAGGTTTTATATCCCATTCTTATCGGAGATATTTCTCTTGGCTTGCACACGGGAATTGTTATCGCTGGCTTTGGCGACCAAGACTTATTTCCTACGCTAATATCAATCCGTGTGGAAGGAATGGTATTCGGTTCACTGAAGATTGTCCGTGATGAGATGGTGGACATTGACCGTGATGGCCGCAGAGCTGCTGTTCTCCCATTTGCGCAACGAGAGATGGTTGATCGATTTATCTTCGGATTTGATGACCATGTGCAAAAGGCAATCGCTAGCTTTTGCAGCAAGAATTTGGACCAATTTCGTACCTCTGTTCGAACCATGCTAGATTTCGTGAATGAGGCGGAAGAGCAAAGCTTTGACCAAGCTTGGGCTGGCACACAGGATCAATTCCTTCGGTCTCTGCGTGATCAGGCTTTCGAGACTGTCAGACTGCAAACGCAAAGCTCAATGGAAGAGCTGGTGGAGTTCATGCCAAAGCCCGAACTTGCGCGAATGGCAGAAGCGCTGATAGAGGTCACGTCGCTTAAGCGACGCATCTCGCACGGTATGGAAACCGTGGCTGGCCCTATCGATGTAGCTGTAATATCCCAATCAGAGGGGTTCGTCTGGGTCAAGCGGAAGCATTATTTCAAGGCAGAATTGAACCCTCGGCATGCAGCTAGGGTTAGGGACGCTGGAGAACGGCGGTATAGGGAGATACTAAATGGTGGCCAAAGCGATGCCTAATCTCCGTACTCGCACGAAAGACCGCCTTCAGATTGCTGATCGGGACGGTTCGGGCCTTTCCTTAGATATGAAAGAAGCAATTGACCGTTCTACGGCAGAATTAAAGGCTGCGTGGGGACATAACAGCCCGGTGGATGGCAGTTCAAGTCGAGGCATTAGGCTCAAGTCCTATGCCCCACGAAACCGCGAGCGCCAAGACTAACCGTACTTAGCGTTTCCGCGCATAGCGCCTTTAAGGTTGAGAATACCCCAACACCCCGCCGGTCAAAATTGCCCGGATCAACTCCTGCACGTCCAGCGTCGGCGGCGCCTCCTGGGCACGGCCATAGCCGAAAATAGCGTCAAGCAGCTCGTCGCGCTCGGTGCCCTGTCGGGACACGGCGTCTCCGAACTCGGTGCGCATTTGCTCGGTCCGGCCGGCGCGATCCCATCACGCTGCCGGCCGTGCCGTCAGCTTCGTTTGGCATTCTCACGAACCGGCCGCCATCGCCGGGAACCGCCACCTGCGCGGTCGGCGTCTCTGGGGCACCCCAAACACTGTGTTGATGGCTTTGCTAAAGCGGACTTCGATAGGTGTGCTGACAGTTCTGTACGACAGGCATCAGCGCGCCTTTCCGTATGTGCTTCCGAGCCGTGGCGCTGGTGTCGGGATCGGGATCGCTCCCGCCTTGTCTTTTGGCCCTCCCCAACCAAACAGGGATCCTCCGCTAATGCCGGCCGTAGTGCCAATACTCCCGAAGCCGCCGAGAATATCTCCGAACAACCTTGCTCCGGCCCCTTTCGAATTGGCTGCTTCCAGCTCGTACGGAAGGGTTGAGGAGGACCCGCGTTTGAACGCGCCGATCTGACCGATCGACATCGCGTCACGCGCTTGGTCGCGCCCAATACCACCGAGCAGATCGCCGAAGGAGCGCAGGTTTCCAAGCGCGGCGCCTTGACGGTTGGTAAAATCCCGCGCGTTGGCCCTTTGTTGGTTCTCGTCGTTGACCGTGATGGTCGAGGCCGATCGCGGAAGTTCAGCGGCGGCGTTGGCTTCGTCCAGCGGCAGGGCTTGCGCCTGGAAATAGTCGGTCAACTTCTGACCGGTCTCTTCCTGCTGACCTTCGAAGTTCTGGTAGCGGTTCTGTGCTGTTAGGTTAAGCGCATCGCTCTCTTGATCGAACTGCCGCTGGCGGGTTCGCTCGGCCGCGAGCGCGCTGCTACGAGCCTTAGCGGCCTGACCGGCGGCCATCGAATTAGCGACGGAGGAGCCAGCAGAGAGGGCAATACCGGTCAAAGCGAGAGGGGAACACATGGTTGTCACCCGTACGTTACGGAGTTGCGGGGAGCGAATAAGCCGGTGGAAATCGTGGGCTTCATTCCGCCTGCTGCGTATGAGCGTTCGGCCGCCGCTTGCACTCCAAGGCCATTGGTAAAGTCTGCAAACAACGAAGTAAGCGGGCTGAACGACGGAGCCTGCGATAGTGCCTGCGAGCGAGCAAGGGCAGCATTCGCCGCGCCTTCTGCGTCACCGGTGGCGTTCAGCATCGATATCAAGTTCGCCCGCGCGTCCTCGACAGCGTTGCGAGACTGAGTGCTGTGAGACAGTGCATCGTCAGCGATTTTCTGCTTGTTGAGGTCGTAGGCCCGTTGAAGGTCGCTTGCCTTCTCGCCGCGAACCGAGCTGTCAAACAGCCCAGATCTCGTAAGGGAAAACGTGAGCTGCTTGTTCGCGTCGCCGTACTGCTGGTCGAGCTGCGGCGTCGCATAATCGATGTAGTTCTGGCGCTGCCGGTTAAAGAAATCATCGTTGAAGCCGCCGGACATCTGCGTACCGGAAAACAACTTCCCGCCAGCAGAAGCTTGGGCGAACTGATCCGCCGCGGACGGACCGGATGTCACTCGACCCGCGGAGGCCGGCGCTAACCGACGGGCCGACGTGTCGTTGTTGTCGTAGGCGATGCGAGCCATTGCATCGCCGAAGTTGAACGGTGTGCCCGGCTTGGCCGTCGGAACGCCCCCAGCGGTCGTACCCGTCGTGGTCTGCGCCTGCGGTTTCCAGACCTGCCCGTCGGCCGTGTAGTAGGTAGCGTTGGGGTCAAAGGCCGATCCGGCGCCGACCTGGCCTGCGCCCTGCAGCGACCCGTTGAAAATAGAGTTGATACGATCCGTGCCCTGACGGACGCGTGCCTGACGAGCCTGTTCGTCGGCCCGTGCCTGGTCCGCTTCCCGACTGGCTTGCTTCGCTGCCCCTTTTCCGCCGCCCATGCTAGCCTCCTTAGTGTTTTGCCAATGACGGCACAGCTTTGTCCCAAGCGGCCCCGGCCCGGACTTTTCTGCCGAGCAGGTCGCCGCGTTCCCTAAGGCGCCGCATGCGAACGGACAGATCGATTTGGCTGGCAAAATGTGCCACTCGATCTACTCGATCTTCGATCATGGACAGGGGTTCGATAAGGTCGAGGTCATCGCCGCGCTCGATCAACACCGCTTGAACCAGCAGTCCCAAGGCGCACCCAAATCCCTCGTATGTTGCCTCGATTGAGACGCCATCAGGTCTTGGGAAGCTTGCGTGCGCGCTTTCGATTGCCTTGCGAAGGTCGCTTCCCACAACTGTCATCACGTCTGCAACCGGGCAGCTTGCGATAAGAGCCAAAAGCCCCCGAAGGCCGAGAACAGCTGACGCCCACCGGGATGCTTCGTTCAAACGTTCATCGCAAACACCATCGAAAGCGGCTACGACTGTCGTGACGTCTGGCTGCGTACAAATGAAGCCAACCGTACGGGCAACGAGGTATCTGGATCCAATTTCGGAATATTCATTCTCCGAGGCATGATCTTGGCAATCCATGCTCATGCCGGCCTCGCCAACGCTTGGATCGTTTGTGAACGCCGCTCAAACGCATCATCGGCCAATTCGTCTAGGAGAGCGCTGCTGTGAGCGGCATTGCGAAGGATGCGGACCCATCGCTTTCGGTCCTGCAAGCCGTAAGCTACTGGCTCGGGGTCCAACCATTCGAGAAAGCTTCGAAAGCCCTTTCGAATATGATCCCGCGGCACCCAATTCGGGAACGTTTCGCAAGCGACGATGGCGGCTCGAACGGCTGCGAAAATGATCCGACTACGTGTCGGGTTGTCGATCGCTGAAGCTGGGAAGGCCCAGCCGTAGGCGAGTGCTTCGCTGATGTTGCGGGCCGGGTCGTCCCCATCCGCCGCGGCGGAAAGGAATTTTTCCAGCATCCAAATTTGGTGATCGCGGTTCGTCATACGGTAAAAATACAGGGGTGGCCGCCGCAGAAATATAGGGGGTTTTTGATCCCAAAGTTTTTTTCGGACCGCAAATTTCTAGCGGGGTCTGGCGGCCGCTCCCGGATCGCGTTCGGAGTGCCCCCAGGGGGTGGGTGGGGGTGCCAGCCAAAGGCGAGCACCCAGTCCCTGCTCAGGCCGCATGCCGTAAAGCGTCTAACGCTGCGACGCGAAGGTGAGGGTGCTTTGCTGCCGTCTGCCAGATGTTATCGAGTGCTCGGTCTCGTATCCCGCCGACCTCGAAGCCGGCGATGCTGCCAAGTTCGGCGAGGTCCAGTTCAGCCGTTCTGTTGTCTCCGGCTTCGAGCGCACTCCGGAGAGAAGCTACGACGGCAAGAGTGACCTGCACTTGGGCGGCTACGGGTCTGTGATTACGCGACATGATCGTATCTCCGTTTCGATACGAACATCTGCTCACAAAAATATATTGTATGTCAAATGTATGTTTTGTCGACCGACTGCTTCCGCATCTGCCTGCATAATCGGCTAGTTCGTTCCACAGGGCTTGCTCTAGCGGAACGTTCCGAACCATCGGCATAGCCGTTCCATTGAAATACCAGTTGATTTATGGAACGATAAGAGCGATATGTCTTAAACCCTATTGGAACGATGCACACTCGCTGCTGAGTTGGAGACCACCTCAATGCTAATTGGCTACGCTCGCACCTCGACGCTTGAACAGGAAGCCGGCCTTGAAGCCCAAGTCCGCGACCTCACCGCCCTTGGATGCAAGAAGGTCTTCTCTGAGCAGGTCTCATCGGTTGGCCAGCGGCCGGAACTTGATGCCGCCATCGAGTACGTGCGGGAGGGCGACACACTGGTTGTCACGAAACTGGACCGCCTCGCCCGCTCCGTCACGCATATGGGCGAGCTTGTTGCCCGCCTCGAAGCCAAAGGCGTTGCGCTCCGCATCGTGTCCCTCGGTGTCGGAGAAGGTGGTCTCGACACGGCTACGTCCACCGGCAAGCTAATGCTCAACGTGCTTGCATCCGTCGCTCAGTTCGAGCGTGAGATGATGCTGGAGCGGCAACGGGAAGGCATCGCCAAGGCAAAGCTTGCGGGGCTCTATAAGGGACGGAAACCTACCGCCCGCGCGAAGGCGGACGAGGTGCGAGCACTGGCGGCCGACGGTATGAGCATGGGAGGCATCGCCATCAAGGTCGGCATCGGCAAGGGGTCCGTGCACCGGATCCTGTCTGATAGCGCCGGCCGCTAGTCCATCACACTTCCACCGTCTATGCGGCCTTGCAGTTTGGCCAGCGCTGCGTCGAGCTCGACCCCACTCATTTCGTGCAGCTCTTTCTCTGGAAGGTCATCCTCGGCCGTTGCTAGCAAACCGCCGGCCGAAAAGACCACTCGAACAAGGGCTGCGTGCGCCGTTGCCGACACTTCGTCATCCTGAAGCAGCTTAATGGCCCGCGAATAGGCGGCTTCGAGGCCCTCGGTCCGCAGGCGGTCAGAAATCGCGGAACGGGCCTCGCGGGCTTTGTGGCGATTGGTCATGCGAATACTCCTTCGTAAAATTGGCGTGCATCGAGCTGCCGCTGCAACTCAGCCAGTTCAGCGTCGAGCGCAGCGATCCTGCTGTTTGCTACCTTGGCTTTGGACAATCCGGCCTCGATACTCGCCCGGGCTGCCTGTGCATGAGCGATCCGCCGCCGGCGCGCTTCTCGTGCCGCCGGATCGCCTGGCTGATGAGCTGCATGCCACCGCTGGTGCGCGGCTAGCTCGTCTGGCGTCATAGCCGCCTGTTTTTTCTGCCGCCGACGAAGGCGCCTCGTTACCGTTTGAATTTTCGCACTCGCTCGGCCCACATCGTTGGAGCTTGACGGCTGCAAGCGATGCCATTCTTTGCCTTTTGGCGATCGGCCGCCGTGCAAGCGGCATCGACCGTTCTCCATCGGCCAGTTTCCGCATGGCTCCCCGGTCGATTTTTTTCTCGCCCCGCAACGCGGTCCATCTTTCCGTTCCGCGTTAATCTTCTCAAAATTTTTGCGGCCCATCGCGCGAAACCGAGGGCTGTTCCACCAGGCAGCGAGAGCAGGTGTCCAACGACGTTTCATCGGAACGCTCCCCGCGGCGCCGATGAAACAATGCGCTGTTGAGCTATTCCGTCCAGATAAAGCTGCACCGCCCAATTCAGACAATCTGTCGAGACAATCTGTCCGGCTAAGCGGCCGCTCTGTCTCCCAGAAAGCCCGCTAGAAGTTGCGGACATTGCGGCTTGCGCGCGCATTGAAGAAAAAAACAGAGAAATAGAAGAGAGAGAGATCAAACGGCTTTTTTTGTACCGCGCACGCAAGCCGCAATGTCCGCACTCCCCTTCAACTCTTCTACCGAAATTGCTCTTATTCGACCGCATTGTCCGCAAATCCCTTAGTCGAAGACGGAAGCAAGGGCCGGAGCGGCTTCCTCGTTCGCTAGATTTCCTGATGCCAAACGGCGACGTTCTGAGCTCGCCGCTGCAATTTTCTCGTGACGGTCTGCTCGAAGTTGCCGTTCACGGACAGCTCGATCCGCAAAGCGCGTGTGAATGGTGCCGTTCACCTTCCATCGGACGGGGCCATCTGCTTCGCGTCTGGTCACCTCCAACCAGCCTGCGGCTTCGAGTTCAGCCATAGCGGAGACAAGCGGACGGAAGTCCGGCCCCCGCAGCGTCTTCCGTGCATCGTAGATGTCGCGGCGAGTGAGCTCCACCAACTCTGGCTTCGTTAGCAAGTGCCCTGCTACCCAGCGAGCGTCCGACACCACCTCGGAAGCACCAAAGAAAGTCTCGTAAAAGCGGATCGAGTTCAGCATTAGGAACTGAGCGAAGCGTTCGGCCATTTGCACGGTTTCAGCCTCTATGTCCGCTTCCGGGTTCACCCGTCCATCGCGTTCAAAAGCTATCGCCGCATGAAACGTCAGCACCAACCGCGGGACGATCTTGCCCCATTTTGCCACATGATCTTGGAACGCCGCGGCCGCTCCCGGTAGATGCCGAAGCTTGTCCAGACGGGAGATCGCCTTCTTCATTGCGTCTGCAGCGTCAGGCGTCAGGCGGATCGGCTCGGGGAAGCGGTATGTGGCCGATCTTAAGCCACGAACAGTGCGGGCATATGCTCTTGCGGCTTCCCGGTCTGGTGTCTCATCTATCCCTGTTCGTTCGACGCCGTCGTGGAGGACAAAGAGGAAGCGTTGCAGCAATCCGTCTTCACCTAAATCTCTAACCAGCCCCTTTATTCTCTCTGGCTGTGATCCAGCCAAGACGCCCATGAGCGCTGTCGCCGCGTAACTCGATCCGGCCGTCTGGCGGTCTCGGCTTATCGATCCGCCCTCGAAGAGCCGAAGCAGCTGACTGCGGTCGCCATCTGATGCCTTCTTGTAGGCGCCAAGTGAGCCGAACAAGCCAGCCAGCTCGTCCGTGTCACGCAGAAGTCCATGCGGATTGTCTGCGAAAATACCGATCAGTCGTTCAGAGGTCACATCGTCAACCACGGCTCTTCTAATTCGTGGCTCCGGCCCGAGCGGAGCGGCGTCTTTACGCTGCTTCTTACTCGCCCTCAGCCACTCGGCGTGTATTGGGACGTCCGCCCGTATCCATTCTCCGTCCAACTGACGCAAGGGGCTAGCGGCTGCGCTGATGACGGGCGTCTTTGCGCTCCCGGGCGGCGCAATGAGTGCAACCCACAGCGACGCAGGCTCCGACCAATCGTCGTGCTGCCGTACCTTGATGCGAAGTGATGAACCAACTGCAGCAGCTAGCGCAGCAACCGCTGACGCTGCGGGAAAGGACGTCTGGACACCTTTCCGACGGCCTTCAGATCGCGCCCAGCGCTCTACGAACGGAGGCAGCGAGCCGGGCGGCAATTCGCCGACGCCTTTGGGGTCTGCGTCGGAAAATATATCCAAGGGGACAGCGGTCATACTTAAGGTAAGCTCTGCCGGCTTGCTCTCTTCGACATCGGCAGGCTCTTCGAAGTAAGCTTTGACCTGACGCAGGAGATAGCGAACGCCGCCATGCGCTTGGCTTTCAATCCTCACCGGGACAGCGTCGCCGTAAAGGATCGCCTTATTCCGACCACCCCCGTAATCCGGCTCTAATGGGTCCGGACCGGTTTTGCGATGAAATGACATCGGATCGGCCAAGATTTCTGAGACGAGCGCCCCAGTCCCGTCATCGAATAAGATCTCAAAATCGTCTTCGAGAATATGTTGCTCGACAGCTAGACCGAGTGTCTTGTCCGCCTTTGCGGGATCAACGCCGCGCGCGATCAGTTCTTTCCTGCGAACTGCCTTCCAAGCATGGCGCTTCTCTCGAGCCTCCGCGGACGCCGCCTCCCGCAGAGCTTGCTCAACTTCTTGCAGACGCTCTCGCTCATCGGTGCTTAGATCCACTATCGTGCACAGATCGACTACGCCACCGTCGGGGTTCCGAACCGTCGAAGTTCGACCTTTCGGAACGAATTCGAGACGGGGGTCTGAAAGTTGTACGCGGCCCTCGAACCACAAGCGTTCTGCTGCTACCGATGCCGAGCGATCTATCAATGATCTGATTTCAACTGTCCCGGATTGCGTAACAAACGGCCAGCCCCATCCTGCGAGCACAAGCCGCTCGTGAAGAGCGGTGACAGCACGAGCAATCTCGTGGCCTTCCGACGCGATCAAAAAGCGATGCTGCCCCGCATTACTATCCGTCTTCTGCCCCGTCTCCCGATTGCATACACCGGCCGACGATGAAGGACGGATCAAAGCTGCAGCGGTAGAAATGGCAACGGACACCGAGGACAGCGCCCCGGAAATCTGCTCAGGATATGCCTCGACACGCTTGCGCAGCGTTTGAGGCCAAGTCCGAATATCGAAGTCGAGCCCCATCAGTGCGGGTCCCGACGGTGCGGGGAAATGGCGCGCAGTCCGCGAGATTACGTCGGATCGATCCTTCGCTTCTGACGCAACAACGAAATCCCACTCCGCCTTTCCCGTCGGTGGCGGGGCGCAGATCAAAGCCTCTCGCTCGGATAGATGGTCGATTATCCTGCCAAGATCACAGAGTACCTTTCCCGCAGATCCGTGCAGATCCACCCGTCTCACTGACCCCGCTGCAGGTTGGATGCCCTGCGATATAACCACGGGGGCTCCATCCGCGCCTATTCCGAACGTCTTGGACGGCGCCGCTCGGGATGCGCCAGCCTGCAAGATGGTGAAGCTGACCGGATGCTCGGTAGGCGACCGACGTCTCCCGTCGACGAAGTCGCCGAACAACGCGGCTGGCTCTCCGTTCACTTTCGGCTCGTATTGCGCTATATTTTCCATTGGCATCCTATCTTCGGCGCTGGCGGTTCGCTCCCGCCGGCGCCGTCTGCTTTCAAAGGTTGGGGTTAACCCACACCAACCGCGGCGCGTGCAGGACCGTTGAAGGCTTGGGGGCCGCTGTTGTCGCGTTCATCTCGCCAATCAAGCAAATGATGCTGTCGACGCAGACCACACGCGGTGCTCTTGGCCGAGCCTGGCGTTCAACAAGGTCGCCGCAACGAATGGCGTCATCGACCCATGGGATTGAACGGCCGAAAATGGCCGCCGTCTCTCGCTTGCTGATGACGGCGCGCTCGCGCCACGGGATGTAATGTTGGGCATTGGACATGGGATCTCTCGTTCTCTCGGGTCTTCTCGGGGAATTCAGTCTGTCGTTTCAGTGCGATCAGAAACAGGTGGGGTTTCTGACGTGCCGGGCATGTCGACGGGAAATCCCCGCCGCGCGATCCAATGCAGCACTGAATGAGACCATTGCTGTGAGCTCGTCATGCGCTGCATCGACAAGGCGGTTCTCGATCGCCTCTAGCCCATCCGGCGTAACATCGGGGTGGAGTTTGCGAAGGCGCTCTCGCAGCATTCCAGCTGCACGGCTTGGCAAGGTTCGGCTTAGCCCCAGCATGGCAGCCGCCTTAGCTGGTGCATTTCCTCCCGCAACGGGGTCCGCGTTCTTGGCTCTAAAGGCCGCTGTGACAACGGCCAACTCGGCAATGCCAAACGGCGGGCGCCCGCTGCTTCGCGAAGGCTTGTCAGTGAGTTCGCGATATCGCTGCTCACCACGCCAATATACGTATGGCCGGCCTGTACGATCTTCAGGTGCACCACGTGCAGTCTCGACGGCGACCTCCAGGTTGGCGACAGCACGCAGGAACAGGTCGTTGCCGTTCATGGTCAGGCCTCGGCACACTGCTCGATCAGAGCATCGAGATCAGTGCGACGGAAAAGTGTCCGGCCTCCGAGCTTGATTGGCTTCACATCGCCGCGGCGGATCATCCGGTAAAGTGACGTGCGTGAGGAGCGCAGATAGGTCGCCGTCTCAGACATGCTGAGAACCGGACCGGCAGGGATCGGAGTGGTACGGGTGCTTGAAGTGCTCAATTGTGCCTCCTTGGATCGTTGTGATCCAAGAAGTGCCAGCAGCGCCTAGGACATTCGACGCTCAAGTTTCAGGAGTTATGTCCCAGCCTTTTCGCCAGGTGCAGCTCGTTCGAAATAGCGATCTACCAATGCGCGGTTGATCCGCTGCGGGTCTCGTCCGACGAGCTTTCTGTAAGCGCCATAATTCCAGTCACGCACCGTCTGCAGCTGCTCGGCCGAGATATCCTGCTTGCGGGAGACAAGCGCGACGTCATAGGCGGCCGTCAGGTTGGCGCGGACATCGTCAAGGCGGCGGGGGTAATCGGCTTCGAGCTGGGCTCGTGCCGCAGCTTCGTTGACAGCTCTCGATCGGCTCAGTTGGCGGTCGCCTTCATCGGCAGTCGCCTGATCGCGGGTCGCCTTTGCAGCATTCCGAGCTGCCAGAACTTCCGGCTGGATATGTCTGCTGTGCTGATCTTCTAGATGCTTCGCTGCCAAGGATTTCGCTGATTGGTAGAGATCTTCCCGCGTTTTGACCGGCAGATCGCTATCGGTGAGAGGGAGGGCGGCTAAACCCATTGCCGAATTCAAGCTGATCAGAACATCGTCATTGATCCGAGGAGCGCCAGCGGGCTCGACTGGTAGCTCTTGGGGCAGGCCGAGAAGCGCGAGTATCATTCGGGATGCATGATTTCCCTTTTGAACCTCTTTCCACAGGCTACCGCCCAGAATGCCAAACTGTTCACCCGCTGCTCTTACAACGCGCTCGATATCACGGCGCGAGAAATCAATATCCAGAGCTTGAGGGTTGGTCATGGTGCATCCCGTCTAACTGACGGAATTATGCCATAAAGCGCCATATCGCGCCACACGGGATCGCCAAATGCCAGCTGTTAGTTAGGGTGAACGTTGGGGTTGATAGCCGATGCAAGGGCGATTTTCATAACAATAACAGCATGTTAGCTGGGATATCTGGCGGGCCATGCGGGATAGCGATGGGCACGACATCTACTCTATAGCCCTCCCGATAGTGTCTTGAGTACGCGCCCTTCATCCTTCGCGACGCGATCCAAGCATGGATAGCGCAACGCGGGCGATGCTCAACGGCTGCTGCGGGAGAGCGCCGGCGTGACAATCCGATGGATGCGCTCAGCCTCAATGAACCATCGCGTCAGGCGCGCCTGGCATACCTTCGGGCCTTACACACCCGAGGCGACGCGGCGAATCCGCCATTTGGTCGTCGTGTGGCGCAGCTCGTTTGGGACCAGAGGGTCACGGCGATTTTTGTGGACGTTGACGACTGTCCGGAATCTCTCGTCGGATTGCAGAAAGCGACCGAACGCTCAGGTAAGCGTCATCTGGCGATCCGAGCGAGCGCGCATCGGCCCCGAAATCTCCTGATTGGCGTTTACCGCGCGATTAACCCAACAGCCCTTCTTTCGGATGCCATCGAAGGAAACCGTCGATCCTTTTCGGTGGCATCCCCCCAAGCAACGCAAGTCCATCCCGGAAAAGCGAATATTCGTAACCCTCCCGCCCTAGGCGCGCTCCGTGATCGGCCCTTTCGGAAGAAAGGCCGACCGTGTCGCCTGTCGGGAGTTCAAGTCGTGCCGGGCGCTCGCCTGGGCCGAATCGCACCATGGCGGCGAGGGCATTGAGGAATGTAGTAGCGGCCTTCTCTTCCATGACGAACCAGCGCAGTGGTGCGGGGACAGCAACCGAGCGACGCTCCCAACGACGCCAGACGAGGGGATGGTCGAGCAGATCATACACCCACAGCGGCAGCCGGTAGGGCGCAAGCATGTCAGCGCAGGCAAGGAAGGTGCGGCCCGCATAGGGAATGCGCAGGAAGAGCACGGGTTCGTCATCGTCCGGGAAGCCTTGCGCCCCTGAGAGCCAATCGATCCAATCCGCGATCGGCAGAGCATCCATGAGGATGAAGTTCGAGCGGTGAGCAGCAAGCGCCATACCGGTCGGCACTGCGTAGGATCCCACAGGCGCACCGGCCGGGGGCTGGGAGACGCTCGAAGGACCGGGGGGCTTGCCCCCGCTTGGCGCTTTCGGTCGGCGGGTCTGTGACAAGCGCAGAAACGCATTCGCGGCTGTGGGCTGGCATCCAAAAGCGAGCGCGTAGCCGTGGATCACGTCGCCGTGGGGCGAGGTTGCGCCGACATAGGGCCGTACCTGACGAAGATATTTGCGCTCTGCGGCCGCTGCCACGGCCTTATCAGTCACGGTCGCCGCGAATGAGCCCCGCGCTTCGGCCAACACAACACCGTGACCGGTTGCAGAACCACCATCATAGAGGAAATCGGCATGGGGTTGGAGCGACAACGCCAAGCTCGCTGCATTGTCACGCCACGTGTAGCCCAGTGTGTTCATGTATATGTCGGTGATCCCGGCACCGACGCGGGCAGCGAAATGGGTGCGCTCTGTATCGGCCAGCATTGCTAAGTGGGGCGAAAGCGCGAAGCCGGGACCATCTGCCACAAGGAGCTGGGCCTCACTCAAGGCGCTGTCTTTGAAGCCCGCCAACAACTCAGGCGGTGCGGCTCGCAACGTGGCGGTTCGCGCGATGGCAGCCGCAAGCGCGGTCGGTTCGAAATGGATCAGAGGCGCCAGCGGCGGCGGTGTAAAGCCCGGCGCGGGAAGAGTCCCCTTGTGCAGGTGGCGCCGTTCGCCGGTCAGCGCGACGGTCTTCCCCGATGTCCAGAGCGTGACCCCGCTCATTGATCGTGCCATCCATAACAGCCCGAACGCGCGACCAGCATGGCCAGTATCGTGTTGGCGCTCTCGATCAGCGTACGATCGCGCACGCTTCGCTCTGATTTTTCGCCATGAAAAAGATTGCAGCGAATTTGGTATATCACCCGCAGTAACTGTTCCCACGTCGGAATGCCGGCCGCCCATCCTGCAGGCTGAATTCGGACATTCGCCGCCGCGCATGCAGCAATCAAGGCCGCGCGATCGAGCCGGCGGAATGCGCCGAAACCAAGTTTCGCGCGAACGCTGCTCACGCTTAGGACCGGCCAGTGCAAGGTGAATTCTTCCACCCGTTGCCGAAACTCGACATCGCTGTTCATCAGCGCGTCGTAAGCCGCAATCATGCGTGGCTCGGCAGCCAGAGCGCCGATCATTTCGAAATCCCGCTCCTCGCCGGTGACTGCGGCCATCCACCCGTTGAACGCCATCCAGCGGAAGACGAAGCTCATGAAGCTCTGCTCGCGCTCAGCACGATCGTGGAGTTCCATCGTCACCCGATAGGCTTCGGGGTCGAGCGTGTGAAAGTTCGTGAAGCTGGTCATCGAATCAAGCCTCTCCCGTCGGGTCGCCGATCCCATGGCCAGTCGCGGCGCGCAGGGGGGCGATGAAGCTGGTCTCCCACGCGCGGGCAAAGCTGACGCTTGCGTCTCCAGCCGGGAGCGAATGCAGTGATGTAGGTGAAAAAAGAGAGCCAGCGCGGCCTCTAGAGATTGTGCCCAGCCCGCAAGAGTGCTGCTCGAACCATGTAATAAGAGCGGACATAGCGAATGCTACTAAGACAGCTCAACATTCATAGATAGCGTAACCCTCCTCATGCCGGAAATTTCAGACCAAACAGCTTCTTCAAAACCTGCTCGACCGTCTTGGTGTAATCAGCCACTTGCGCATCCGTGATGCCAACTGTGGCTCGCTCGTGCACCAGCTTGTTCCTCAGATTGTAGTAGTGGCTCACCTTGTCGAGGAGCGTCTGAGACAACGTGATATGAGCGGTCACCTCATTGATCACGGTGTGCCGAGCCTTGAAGATCGTAAGGATCTTCGTGTCGTTATAGATGTGAGGCGGGAACAGGTCTCGCCGGTTTACGATGAACTTGACGTGACCCCCTGAAACTCCTCCAGGAATAGCTAGAGTCCGCCCAACGAAGGACGGACAGAATGAAGCGATCGAGGTTCACGGAAGAGCAGATCATCGGGATCCTGCGGGAGCAGGAGGCCGGTGTAGCGACGGCGGAGGTGTGCCGACGCCACGGGGTCAGCTCGGCGACCTTTTACAAATGGAAGGCCAAGTTTGGCGGGCTCGACGTGTCGGAGGCTCGGCGGCTCAAGGCGCTCGAGGATGAGAACGCCCGGCTGAAGCGGATGCTGGCGGACGCGATGCTGGACAACGTGGCCCTGAAGGACCTGCTGGGAAAAAAGTGGTGACGCCCGCCGGCTATCGCGAGGCGGCTGGCCATCTGCAGGCCGCCTACGAGATGAGCGAAAGGCGGGCGTGCCGTGTTCTGGGCGTCGATCGGACGAGCGTGCGCTATCAGGCGACGCGCCCGGACGACGGCGCTCTGCGCGACCGGCTGAAGGCCCTGGCCCAGGAACGTCGACGGTTCGGCTATCGTCGCCTGCACGTGCTGCTGCGGCGCGAGGGCCATGCGGTCAACAGGAAACGGGTCCAGCGGATCTATCGCGACGAGCAACTGACGGTGCGCCGGCGCGGCGGCCGGAAGCGAGCGATGGGCACGCGGCGACCGCTGGACCTGCCGCTGGCGCCCAACCAGCGCTGGTCGCTGGACTTCGTCGCAGACCAGCTGACGGACGGGCGGCGCTTCCGCATCCTGACGGTGATCGATAACTGTACGCGCGAGTGCCTGGCGCTGGTGGCCGACACCTCGCTGTCGGGCGCGCGGGTCGTGCGGGAGTTGGACGCCGTCATCCGGCAGCGAGGGCGGCCCGACACCATCGTCAGCGACAACGGCACGGAGTACACCTCGAACGCGGTCCTGGCCTGGGCCGACGACACCGGCGTCGGCTGGCACTACATCGCGCCGGGCAAGCCCCAGCAGAACGGCTTCAACGAAAGCTTCAACGGGCGGCTGCGTGACGAGCTGCTGAACGAGACGCTGTTCCGCTCGCTGCCGCACGCTCGCGCCGTGCTGGAGGCGTGGCGACGCGATTACAACGAGCAGCGTCCGCACTCGAAGCTCGGGTGGCTGACGCCGCAGGCTTATGCAGAAGCGCTCACCGGACACATCGGCCGGCCTGCTGCGCTGGTTGATGGCTGCGCAGACCGGCCTCTTGCCAACCCAGCCGATCACAGCTCAGATCAACCTAGGACTCTCGTTATGGCTGGATGAGAAACGGGGGTCACGTCATCACCGATAAACCACTCGTATATTTCACCGAGTCGGGAGCGGATGACTTCGACGTCTCCCTCCGTGAAAGGTTGGCGAAGCTGCGAGATATCGACAGTGGTCGTACCTACTGCAATGTCGGGAATTTCATATGCAATGAGCTCCCAATCTTCGTGGGCCAGCCAGTCATTTGTGATGTCTAACTGAAGGCTCTTGTCCCCCTTCGCGCGCGTCCGAATCTCGACGCGCTCTCCAAGGGCTACACCCGCCCGTTTGCCGCCAACTCCAAAGATGCCGATGACACCCCTACCTTCGCTATTGCCGGATGCGCCGGGCGCCACGAGCAAGCGAAGTTGATCCCGACCGACACCGCCTGCGTTGTCCCGCACCTTGATGAGTTGACGAACGGCATCAAGGGTGATGTCGATCTTCAGCGCAGCTGGCTTCTTGTTATTGTTGATCCAAAAATCGAGAGCGTTGTCGACGAGCTCGCAAAGTCCTGTTTGCAGGTCGTAATCGCTGATGATTGATAGAAAGAGACGCTTCTCAGGCGTCCCGTTAATCGACTCTAGTTCTGTCTTACGATCGACCCCCGCCATGCGCGCTCCGCAGCTTCTGGAGCCTTGCCTGCCCCCTATAAGAAAAGCTATCACATATCGCCGACAGGCTGTAAGCACCTATGGCGTCGCAACTTAATGCCGCTACTCGCCAAGTAGGAAGCAGAAGAACGCCTGATTCCGTTTCTTCGCATTCTCTACCAGCGTATCGTATCCGATTGAGCTGTTCTGCCGGCGCGACATCGCATAGAGATATCTTCCATTTTAGGCTCTTGATGCGCAGGCTCAAGTTGATCACCGTGACAATATCTATTCCTCTCCGAAAAGAGAGGCTTGCGATGAAGCGTCCTTTTCGACCTGTTCAGTCATCGCCTGGGCAGATGCGATAGTTGCGCCGGAGTTTGATTTCCATGCATTCGCGAATCGTTGACGATCGACATTGGCATAGTCGAGAAGTGCTCCGAGCATCGATTTGGTTTGGACGCTGAGACCATCAAACGTCGGCAGCGCGATGTGGTAGCTTGCCATTTCAAGCTCGCGCCCGGTCACGAAAAGCTGGTCCGATTTTAGGAGTCGTACCGCTTGATCGGCGACGATTTCAGCGGGGATTTGATCCAAATCTCGCTTTAAGCCGGCTTCTACTGCCATAGCGGTTCCCCTGCCACCGGGTGCGTATTTTTCGACCAACGCCATAGCCAAGCGAAGCGTCTGCTGCCCATCGTCATTGCCTAATGCGCCTAGCCGCACAGCCCGCAGGATTAAGTCCCGCCGCTCGTCTATTGTTCGAAAAGCCGCTCCGACGCTTACGTAATCGAGGCTTTGACAAGCGATGGCCCCAGCAAGGTAGGCCAAACGGCCAGCCGAGCGAGCGGCCTGTGAGTCCGGATGGTATGCAATGGCGGCCGTGGCCAACCGGGAGAAGCCTTCCAACGCTCTGACTGCGGACGGAGCGCCAAACCCTTCCGAGAGAGCCGACAGTATGTCAACTCGTGCGTCTTGGAGGTTCTTGTTTCGAAAGCCTTTATCCACTGCCTGCAACTCGGCAATCAACTGCTCATCGCCCATTCGCTCCGCATAGAGAACGACCTGGCTGTTCTGAATGCGTTGAATGTCTGTGCCGTCGATCAGTTGCAGGTCCAGCTTCTCTGCCACCGACCGTAGACTTTTACGCTTATCGGTCGTTGCAACATATGCGCCGTCTACGTCGAGTGCATCGGCCAGTCCACTTGTCCAAAAGATGCGCTCAACTGCCTTTGGGCGTTGTTTGTATTTGATGTCACAAATTTGCACCCGCCGAGAAGTGCCGGTTGGACGCTCATATAACCAAAGATCAACGTCGGTGAGGTCTTCATCGGCAAACCGAAACGGCACCCCGCGAATGACGAAGAACCCAGCACGCAGGAAGTAGGCACGCAGGACCTCCTCCAAAACGGCTCCTTTGGGTGTTTGCACCTTGTCGTTCATCACAGCACCCGCCCGCCGCGAACGGCCTCAAGCACGTCCCGCGTCGCTCGCTTGCTCAACGGGGATTGGTTCTTACGAATTTAAGTTCGGCTCTCTTCGGGGCCGACGTATCCTGCCATGGGCGCACTGGGCAGATCGGCTAGAGATTGGGCATAGGCGTTACCTTGCGTGAGTACCTGCAACGCAAGCTCTCCTACCTCCCTCTTAAGCAGCCGCAGATAGTAACGATTAGCATAATTCGCGTCACGCCGGAGCTTGACGACGCCGTTGACCTCAAGAACCCGATAGTCCTGTCCAATGGAAGTTGTTGGCCCAACCTCACGGCCCGAGATTAGTTTGCTCACAAGTGCAGGAAGCTGCGTGATCCGGCCTTGAGAGGATGACCGAGAAACCATGCCGTAGGTGAGCGCCGCCACAAGCGACTTCGCCATGTCGAAGCAATCATCCACCATCGGATCGACAAACTTATGAAAGGCGGCGGGTGCAGTGACGTAGACATGGCTACCCTGCTCGTTCGTGACCTCGTTGAGATCATAGACGGCTGCCGCAACCAGCTTCTCAAAGAGCGGCTTCGACAGAACCCGCTCGACGTGCTGGACGCTCAAGCATCCGCTCTTGGACAGTTGTTCGGAGATCTCGCTGATCAAACGCTGTTCGGCATCGTTGAGGGAAGTTAGTACCTTCTGGGTTTTGACGACCGACGACCGGCGGAAAAGGTTGCCGTTGAACAGCAGCCGATCGTTTCCATCACCCTCCTTATCGACAAATCCGATGCCTTCGGCACGATCGAGAAAATCGCCGACCTGGGCATTGGTGAGCTTATGCGTATCGCCGATCCGTTGCGAAACATCGGCGCGCCGGATGGGCGCTTCCGAAGCGACTTCCGCCAGCGTGATTGACGCTTCTTCGTAGGTGCTCGGCTCCGCCTCGTTGTAGATGTCGGTGGCATGCCCAAGTGAGCCGCGCGTCGTAACGCCCAGAATAGAGATATCATCCGTGGACTGGTCGATAAGGCGCTTGCGCTCAAGCACCTGGAGAAGCCCATTCAGCTCCAACCGGGGATCGAGACCCGAGGCCACAGCGATAGCGCGCGCTTCAACCTTGGTGACGGTTGCTTGGTTAGTTTGGCCGAGCTTCGTAAGGAGGGTCGCGGCCTTCGCCGCCTCATTGATGGCGGGAAACTCTGCTGGCCCGTTCACGTCCAGAACGAGCTTGCGACCGTGGTGGATTACCCACGCTCCCTTGATTTCCTTGTCGCTCGCCGTTCCCATGCAATCCCCCGTGGTAGCTTTCTCGGATATTTCAGTCTATTCCAAGTTTATTGAAGAATATCTTGTTTCGCATTTCTGCGTCCCGAAGGAGTTTGGTCCAGCTCAAGACCTCCATATATAGGCTGTTGTTACCGAACCAGCGAAACCAGCCAAGTCCATCAGGCATAGGTGTAAAATCTTTCTCGAATTCAAGCCATTTCCTGACCTTGGCAGTTAGGTCGCAAACCACGTATCCGTAAAAGGGTGTTGTACCGTTGACGATAATGTCCCGTCCGGTGGGGGTCTTGAACTTCCCCTCTCTAATCTGGTTCACATAGCGAACGATCTGCTGAATCGGGTCTTCCTTCGATGAGGGGTCAGCGAAATTGTCGCGCTGCGGCTTCTTGAACTCGAAAATCGTGATGGGATTACTGGCCTCGTTCTCTCCACGAAAGGCGACACGCCGGTTGTAGATGGTGATATCTGTTCTGTCGCCATTGGGTTTGTTCAGCGGCTTATCGGAAGACACGTAGGAGGAAAAGTTCAGCCGCTCATCCAGCATCCAGAGATTATGCGCATCGTAGTCGAGGTCTTCAGAATCTTTCTTGCGCCGCATGATGATATCATGCACGTCGCCTTCCGATTTGTGCTTTCCATCGGCGTCGATTTCCAGAGATTTTGAAAATAGGTCGAGAACGCACTTCCTCATGGAAACGTAGTGGATGAGATCGTTCTTACTGGTGTCGGAAATGCTATCCATCAGCTGAATGATTTTCTCGCCCAACTCATCGGGGTTTTCTGATCTCAGCAGCGCTGCCACCTGTGAGCGCGTCTGGATTTCCTTCTCGTACTTCTTCTTTTGAAGATGAAGCTCGATATCTTGGTTGGACGGTCGCATGGGCAGGGCGTCGAAATCGACTTCGTTCGCTAGCGTCCGGTGCCAGGGCGCATCGACCGACACATAGTCTGCGATGCGCGCCTGCTTACGCCTCTTCCGCTCGGTAATTTCCGAGCCCAACGCCGATTGCGCGATCTCGGCGGCCTTCTGCTCAATATCGCTTTGGGAAATGCCGCTCAGCAGATCGTTGTCGGTCTGGAAGCGGAACTCGCCTCTTTCCAGCGATACGTTGTCATTAAGATAGTCGCCGAAAACATAGGATTTGACGACGAAATTGCGTCCCTTGGACAGGTCCTGGTCGGGACCGGCCTCATAAAACTCCTCGGCGAATTCGGGTATATAGGCTTGAAGTGGATTGTCGGTCACTTCGCGCCGGTGCGCGACAAGGCTTACTTTGCTCTTAGTTGACCTAGGTGCATAGAATTTGAAGACGCGGACTTGAAAGTCTTTGGCCTCTTCGTTGGCCAAGAGCGTGAAGTTTTCCTGTTCAACTTGCATCTCGATGATCTGGCTGTTTTCCTTGCCCAGATAATCGTTGAGAGAAACGCCGCCGGATGGCTCGTTCGCCTCCCGGATCAAAATTCTTGGACATGCCCGCTCCTTGTCCACGAAATACGGCAGCAGTCGTTCGACGATAACGCGGCTGACGGTATCGAGGCGCTTATCTGGGAATTTGACGGACTTGATGCCCGAAATCTCGACGGCCGTGCCTGTCTCCTGCTTATCCGACGCAGCAGTTTTTTCATCAACGATGATGTCTTTATCCAAGCCCATCCTGAAGAATCGATCATGGAGCACATCGCCATTAGCGAAGGTGCTCGCCACCTGCACATGGTTGAAATATTTGAGGCAAGTGAACCGGCCGAAACCTTTACCGCCATCAGCGATCTTCTGTTCAGTATAAAGGGTATCGAAAGAATCACGGTTGCTTTTCGTGAAGCCAATCCCGTTGTCTTTGACGATGAAACCGTCGATATCTTCAAGGCGGTCAATGATGTCCGCCTGTCCGTTTCGCAGGATTTCGATCTGGATCAGGCCATTCTGGACGCCCTTTTGGTCGATGGCCTGAATGGCGTTTACCACTAGCTCCACCAACGGCGTATAGACGTTAGTGCCGGATCGGATGTTCTCGACCAGCCGCCTGACGTTGACATTGCTCATGCCAGCTCTTTCCCGTCGATCGGGCCGTTGTCTACCTTATCTCTGGACGGGTTCGCCGATGTCATTCTTCGTTTCCTCTCGATTCCCGTTGGGGAGTTCTGATGGAGGAGGACGCAACGCTTTCGCGGACGTACTCGCGCATGAACTCCCTGAGCACCTGTGCCGCTGGACGATCACGGACCTGGCACGCCGCGACGAATTCGTCCCGAAGATCCCGGTCCAACCTGATGCGCAACCCGACATCTTTTTTGGTCATGGCTGAAGTGTAGCCAATGGATACACTTCAGCCAAGAGAGATCGTTCCGTAAAAGCGGCGATCAGGAACAAAGTTCTCCAGCCTCCCGCGCGCTCATATCCTGATCCAATCTATCTCTCCGTCCTCCGCTTCGCTCTGGCGGGGCGGGCTGCTTGGGGGCGCTGCCCCCTGGCGCGGCACAAGGGCGGCCGGGCGGTATCCCCAGCCTTCCGCGCGGATATGTGCTGCGCACTCTCGTCATGACTTCGATCCGCTTGTGCAGGCCGGGTGATCCCCCTCCGCCCGTCCGCCCTTGCGCCTTGCACCCCCCGGTCTCGGCGACGGCCAGGGTTGCAGCGCAGCGCTCCAACCCAAGCCAATAGGATCAAGATCATGACCACGAATGCGAACACCATCACCGTTCCCGAAAATGGCGAAACGGTTTTCATCCCGCTCAACAAGCTCAAGAAGCATCCGAGGAACGCCCGGAAGACCCCGCACAGCGAGGCGTCTATCGAGGGTAAGGCCGCGAGCATCGCCGCCAAGGGGATGCTGCAAAATCTGGTAGTGGAACCCGAGCTTGACGCGGAAGGCGAGCCGACAGGCTTCTATCTGGTCAGCGTCGGAGAAGGCCGCAGGCTGGCGCAGCTTCTGCGCGCCAAGCGCAAGCAGATCAAGAAGATCGAACCGATCCGCTGCGTCATCGACACGGCGAACGACCCCGCCGAAATCAGCCTCGACGAGAACGTCAACCGTGCGGACCTTCACCCTGCCGACGAGTTCGAGAAGTTCCGCGAGCTTTCGGAAGATCGCGGATGGGGTGCGGAGGAAATCGCGGCCCGGTTCGGCAAGTCCGCGCATGTCGTGATGCAGCGTCTTCGCCTCGGCGCTGTCAGCCCCAAGCTCATTCAGGTTTACCGCGACGGCGGGCTGACCATGGACCAGTTGCAGGCGTTCGCCATCACCGACGACCACGCACGGCAGGAACAGGTTTACGAGAACCTGTCCTATAACAAGGAACCGTGGATCATTCGCCGCGACCTGACCGCGAACAACGTGGCGGCTTCGGATCGGCGGGCGGTCTTCATCGGCCCGGAAGCCTATACCGAGGCAGGTGGCTACATCATCCGCGACCTCTTTACCGAGGATCGCGGCGGCTACTTTGAGGATGCGGCCCTTCTGGACCGGCTTGTTCTCGACAAGCTGGAAAGGATCGCGGCGCAAGTTCAGGAGGCCGAGGGGTGGAAATGGGTTTCGGCTTATATCGACTTTCCTCATGCCCACGGCATGCGCCGGACCTATCAGCACCCGGTTGAGCTTTCCGAGGAACAGGAAGCCGCCTACGACGCCGCACAGGCGGAACTTGAGGAACTGTCAGCAGACTGGAACGGCACGGCCGACGAAGACATGCCGCCCAGAGTGACCGAGCGTTACGACGAGCTTGAAGCGGAAATCGAGCGCATCGACGGGCTGCGTCATGCCTACGATCCCGACGAGATCACGCGCGGCGGCGTTTTCGTGGTTCTGAACCATGACGGGCAGGCCCGCATCGAGCGCGGTTTCATCCGACCCGAGGACGAGGCACCGGAGCCGGAGGAAGAAGAAGCAGATGGCGAAACCGTCATCGACGGGGTGCGCGTGAACGGCGATGGCGAAATCATCGGGGAGGACGGCGAATATGGCGAACACGGGAACCCTGTTTCCGCACTCGACGCCGAGGACGAGGAAGCGGAGGAAGACGGCAAGCCGCTGTCGGACTCGCTCATCCGCGACCTGACCGCGCATCGGACGCTTGGCCTGCGTCTCGCCCTTGGCGAGCAGCCGGGCATGGCGTTGGTCGCCGTCACCCATGCGCTCGCCGCGCAGACCTTCTATCGCGGCAACGGGGAAGCGCATTGCCTCGAAATCCGCCCGATCAGCGCCAGCCTCGGCGGGCATGCGGACGGCATTGAGGACACGGCGGCGGCGAAGGCGCTGGCGGATCGCCATGCTGGGTGGGCTTCGGATATGCCGCGCGACGTTTCGGAGCTTTGGGGCTTCATCGCCGGGCTGGACCATGCCAGCGTCATGGCGCTGTTCGCCCATTGCGTCGCGCAGACCGTCAATGCCCTCAAACTGCCGTGGGAACAGAACAAGCGTCACGCCCACGAGACGGCGGGAAGACTGGCGACGGCGGTTGCGCTCGACATGACGGCGCACTGGACGCCCACCGTGCGGGCCTATCTTGGGCGCGTCACCAAGGCCCAAATCCTCGTCGCCGTGCGCGAAGCCCTCGGCGACGAAGCCGCCGAACGGATCGCGGGCAAGAAGAAGCAGGAGATGGCCGAAGCCGCCGAGCAGCTTCTTGCCGGAACCGGATGGCTGCCGCCCCTGCTGCGAACCGAGCGGCCCGCGTGGCTGGACGACGAGCAGCCGGAGGCCCCCGCCATGGCCGAGGACATGCCGGAGGCTGACAGCGCCGGGACCTTGGAGAACGAGCCTTTCCCCGTTGCGGCGGAATGAGCGGCGAGCCGGGGCCGCGCCAGCGGTCCCGGCCTTCCATTCGAAAGATTCCCGGCCGCGCGACTTCCCCGCGCGGCCGGATAACCTCGACAGTTCAACAATAGTCCGGTCTCGCACGATCGACAGGACAGGCAAGCATTGGCACCTTGCCGACGATCCAGCCGTCAGAATCGCGACGGCACAAAGGCGGTGCGACAAGTAGAAGGTGAAGGATCATGGTCGCGGTGATGTTCATGAGCGTTGCGCTGATCGCGCTTCTCTGCGTTCTCGCCTACACGCTCGCTATCTATCCGCTCCCCTTCATGCTTGGGCTGACCGCCGCGCAGTTCGCCTATCAGACCGGCTCCGGCCTGATAGGCGCGGGCTTGGTCGGCCTGTTTTCCGCTGGCGTCGCCTTCGGCATCCTGGCGGTGCTGTTCGAGACGATCCGCACCCCCGTCATCCGCCTGATCGTGGCGCTAGTGTTCGCCGTTCCCGCCGCCGTCGCGGGCTATGCGATGGTCTATGGCGTCACCAAGGAAGCCGTGCCGTCCGAAGTCTGGCGGCAAATCTTCTGCATCGTCGGGGGCGGATGCGTCGGCATAGCGGCATGGATGCGATTGGCGGCAGGCGTCGGCCAGCCCGCTCGATAATCGCATCGTCTTGCAGGGCGATAGCATATTATCTATATTGATAGCATCGCCATCACCAGACCGGAGACGCCATCAGATGCCCGCCGTCACCATTCGCAACCTGTCCGAAGAGGCGCACCGCGCCCTCAAGGTGCGCGCGGCTCATCATGGTCGCAGCGCCGAGGCCGAAATGCGCAATATTCTGGAAGCGGCGGTTCGACCAGCCGACCGCCTGCGCATCGGGTCCGCCCTGTCGGCGCTGAGCCGAAAAGCCGGGCTGACCAATGCCGATTTCGAGTCCGTGGAACAGGCCCGTGACAGGACGCCCGCCAAGCCGATGAGCTTTGAATGATCGTTCTGGATACCAATGTCGTCTCCGAAGCGATGAAGCCGGAGCCGGACTCCGCCGTGCGCGACTGGCTGGACGAGCAGGCCGCCGAAACCCTCTATCTGTCCAGCGTCACCGTCGCGGAGCTGTTGTTCGGCATCGGGGCGCTGCCGGACGGACGGCGCAAACAGAAGCTCGCCGCCACGCTGGACGAACATCTTGCCCTGTTCGACGGTCGAATCCTCCCTTTCGATACGGACGCCGCCCGCCACTATGCCGACCTTGCCGTTGCGGCACGAAATGCGGGTAAGGGCTTTCCCACACCGGACGGCTATATCGCTGCCATCGCCACCGCTCACGGCTTTTCGGTCGCCACCCGCGATGCCAGCGCCTTCAATGCGGCAGGCGTTCCGGTTATTGATCCTTGGACGGCACGGCACTGAACAAGGGCGTTGCCCTTCGGGCCGGGCTTTCGGCTGCGCCGGAACCACGCCGTTGGCGCGTTTCCGCCATTCGGCTTCAATCCCATAACGCGAAGGGCCGTCAGTGGCCATTTCGCGGCAAGCCCCACCCGATTGAGTAAGGCAATTCGGGGAGCCTAGCCTAGCCCCCACGCAGGATCATGACGAGGTAGGGCTTTCCGTCCGCTTCATCCGGCAGGCGGCTCAGCGCCGGGAAAGCCCAGACCATCCGCTTGGCCGAGGCATGGCGCAGCGCTTCGCAAACAGTCTGCCAGCCACACCGGACGCGCCAGCACCGGCGAAGGTCAGACGAGACCACACCCGCAAGCACGCGCCGGCAATAGGTGAACTTGCCTTGCCGGTCGGTCAGGGAAGACCACACCGGCGCAACCCTTGAAGCACCGTCCCCGATCCCGGCGAAGCGCAGACGGTGGCCAATGCCGTATTTCACTCGATTTCCTGTTTCGGACGCCCATCCGCGTCCTCGATTCGCATGGGTCTGACCGAAGACTGGCGACGCAAGCGCCGCCTCGATCTCCACCCCGCAACACGCCGCCTGCGGCTTTTGCCCGCCGCCGGCCGAGGCCGGCTTTGCATCGCCAACGAAAAAGTCCTCGCCGGATGTTGCGGGCCGATCGTCCCCGGTCGGCCGACCCGCATCGAGGTCGCAATGGTGCGGCCCGACAGGAAAAGGAATACGACAATGGCGACCATCGGCACCTTCACCAAGAACGAGAACGGCGTGGGCTTCACCGGCGCGGTCAAGACCCTGACCCTCAACGTCAAGGCCAAGTTTACCGCCACCGAGGGCGACAGCGAGCGCGGCCCCGACTTCCGTATCTTCGCCGGAGCCACCGAGTTCGGCGCAGCCTGGAAGAAGATCGCCCGCGAGACGCAGCGCGAATATCTCTCCGTCAAGCTGGACGATCCGAGCTTCCCGGCACCGATCTACGCCAGCCTGGTCGAAGCCGAGGACGGCAGCGGACACAACCTCATCTGGTCCCGCCGCAACGGCGACTAAGACCAGCTCCCCGAATTGCCCCGCTCAGCCGAGCGGGGCTTCTTCTTGCTCATGGCCGCCGCCTCTCAAGGAACAAGGAGATCGGGAGACACGGCCCTCGTGTCTGGGAGTATCCCGATCAGATCTTCTCCCCGGCCTCCGCTCCGCTCTGGCCGGGTGGAGTGCTTAGGGCTCCGCCCTCGGCGCACTTCGAGAGGCTCCCGCCCAGCTTCCTCCGCGCGTGCCGCGCTCCGTGCAGCCGGTTCCCCGCGAAGCCTCCCTCCGTTTGCACACCCGGTCTCGGCGACGGCCAGGGTTGCAGCGCAGCGCTGCGCTCCAACCCAAGCCAAAGGAAAGAGACCATGACCTATCATCATCTCGCCACCCGGTTCGGCCGCAATGCTCACCAGATCAGCGGGCGCGAAGCTCTCGACAACGAGGCGCTTTTCCGACACGTCCCGTCCATCTTCGCCCGCGAGGCGCATGACAGCCGGTCGGAGCGGTATGTCTATGTTCCCACCATCGACATTGTGGAAGGGTTGCGTCGGGAAGGATGGTTCCCGTTCTTCGCCGTGCAGTCGGTTCCGCGCGACGGCAGCCGCCACGGCCACGCCAAGCATATGCTGCGCCTGCGCCGGGATGACGGCATCGGCAAACCGGAGGCAGCGGAAGTCATCATCATCAATTCCCATGACGGGACCAGCAGCTACCAGATGTTCGCCGGGATGCTGCGTTTCGTCTGCACCAACAGCCTTGTGGCGGGCGAGCGGTTCGAGGACGTGCGCGTTCCCCACAAGGGCAACATCCAGCATGACATCATCGAAGGTGTCTATACCGTCGCGGAGGACTTCCCCCGGCTGATCGACGCCAGCGAGACCATGAAGGAAATCCAGCTTGGTGAAGATGAGCGCCGGGTTCTGGCCGAGGCCAGCCTTGTCGCCCGCTATGGCGAAGACGAAAGCCCGATCCGCCCGGACCAGATCATCCAGCCGCGCCGCCGCGAGGATGCCGGGCGAAGCCTCTGGATGACCTACAACACCATTCAGGAGAACATGGTGCGCGGCGGCTTGCACGGCCAGAAGCGCAATGCCGAAGGCCGCATTCGGCGCAGCCAGACCCGGCCCATCAACGGCATCGACCAGAACGTGACTCTCAATCGCGCGCTCTGGACGCTGGCCGAGGGGATGCAGCGCTTGAAGACGCGATGATCATCACGCCGTAGAGCCGGTTTCGGCTCTACGGCTTTCCGTTGCAAGTCCTCCGATTGCGCGATTTTTCCGTCGATCCGGCAGTGCGGATCGGCGGCGCGGCCGTGCGAAAAACACGGCCGCCGCTCGCCGGGCATGGCCCGGCTCGCAGAAACATGCCAGCACTGTTAAGTGAAAGATAACCAAGTGATTTATTCAGTTGCGCGTTTCAGTTATCGCGACTGAACGACTACAGCACCTTTCGGCCATCCTGAAATCTCTTTATCCGGGCGCGGCCCTGCGCTGCCCGGCATAGGGAGGTGACGCCATGTTGAGTATCGATTGGCGGGTTCCGGGGGCTTACGGGCACGCAAAGAAAATCGCGACTTCCGGTCTCGCTTGGGAATATCTCCGTCGCCACGACGGATACCGTGATGATTTCCTGTCGATCACCCGGATCGGGCGACCGGATGCCGAGCGGTTGGAAACATTTGCGCAACGCTGGGGATTGCGATTTCCCGCACGATCCCGATACGCTCTCTGACAGCCAATCCTTGTTCTGGTCTCCACGGCTTCAGCCGCAGGCGGTCATCCTCTCGCCCGTCGTGAACGAAACCGACGAGACCGAACCCGTCATCACGCTCGCCCGTCTTGATGGCCTTGACCTGCGCCGCGCTGCCGATGGCTGGCATGGCATCTGGCAGGCCGATGGCGTCACTCATCAATTCTGGCTGCCGAACGCCACACCGGACGCCACGACCCTCTATGTCGCCAGAGTGCCCCTCGATGCCTTCATGGACCTCCGCTCGCATGCTGCCCGTCGCTTCTGGCGTTCGGTCGAAGGGCGTCCGCCGGGACCGCCCTTCGGAAACCTGCCCAACCAGCTTCGGCAATGGCATATCCTGTCCCTGCGCGCGCTCGACGCGAAACTGCGCGGCGAGAGCTACCGAACCATCGCTGAAGTCCTCCTCGGCTTTCGCGGCACCAAAGAGGATTTCGAGAGCGATCCGCGCAAGAACAAGGCCCGCCGTCTCGTCGCCCACGGCTTTCAGATGATGCACGGCGGCTATCGGCTGCTGCTGCACTATCCGATCAAACGCGGCAGGACTTGACCGTCCTCGCGCTCACCGTTCGTCCGCCGCCGACTGGTCCAGAAGCCGCTTATAGCCCTCGCGCGAAAACCATTCGGCGCGCGCTAGATGGCTTTCCCAGCAACGCCGCGTCCGCGCTTCATCGTCAACAGGATCACGGTGCAGCACGATGCGCGCCGCTTCCTTCCAGTCGGCACCATCCGCTTTTGCGTCCAAAAGGCGCAGATAGGTGACGTGGTGCTGTTCGTCATAAGGCGTGATGGTGTTTCCCGCAGGCGCTATGTCGTCCACATCGGGATCGAGTTCGATGGGAGTTCTCATCGTCCTTCCCCTTCTTCCCGGAAGAGCCTTGCTTGCGGTGCGCCCCCGCAAATGGCCCCTCTGACCTGGTGATCGGGGAGTTAGTAACCGTGTTGGACGGCCCCATGACCTTTAGGCGAGAAGCCCTGGACATACGCCATGGGCTCCCCGACCATAAGGTTCGAGGAGTTTGGTGCCGTCACGGCCGGCACCAACCGCCAACAGGGGTTACTAAGCCCCGAAGCAGCGCGTCTGCTCTATCTGCGTTCTTATCCCAAGCACGCGGCAATGTCTTCGCCAATTCGGCGCGGCAAGCAATGAGCCGCCGCTGAAATCCCTTCGTTTTTTGCCTCGCAGGGGGGTGCCGCCAGCGCATAGGCGCGAATACGGCACGCTACAGGCCGCCGATCCCTCGCCATCGTTCGCCACAGCCCGCTGTCGCTCCCGACAGCCGCCTGTCTGACGAACCGGAGGTATTCCATATGGCGAGACGCAACGCAGACCTGCCGCCGCGCCTGCTGCGCACCAAGGAGGCCGCGCGCTTTCTCGGTATATCCATCCGCACCCTTGAGAAACACCGGACTTACGGGACCGGCCCTGTCTACCGCAAGATCGGTGGCCGCGTCCTCTACGCCGTCCGCGATCTCGAATCGTGGTCCGCTGTCGGAACCCGCAAATCCACCAGCGACAAGAACGCCGGCACGGTCTTTCCCGCGCGTCCGCTGACGCCCAAAGAGCGGGACGAACTGTAAAATGCTGCGCGACGACGATGCCCGGCCCGCGCAGCCGGCCGAAACCAGCGAACGCAGCCAGCTCGATCCCTTTGTTGTCGCGACGGGCGATGCGCCGCCGCGCGACCAGCGCGATCTGATGGAACGGCCCTTCTTCTCGCTCGGCAAACGTCCGCGCCTGAAACCGATTCGCTACAGGACCGCCGACGTGCAGGTGCAGGTCTTCGCCATGCCCGAGCACGGCATGGCGACGATATGGGACGCGGACGTGCTGATCTGGGCCGCCTCGCAGATCGTCGCGGCCGAGAACAGCGGCTTCGCCACGTCGCGGTTCTTCCGCTTCATGCCCTATCAGCTCCTGCGCGCGATCGGGCGAGCCACAGGCAATCGCGACTACATGCTGCTCAAGTCCGCGCTCGCCCGCCTGCAATCCACCGTCATCGCCACCACGATCCGCAACGGGAAGCATTGGCGGCGGCGGCAGTTCTCGTGGATCAACGAATGGGAGGAGATGACGACGCGCGCCGGGCGTGTCGAGGGCATGGAGTTCGTCCTGCCCGAATGGCTCTACACCAGCGTCATCGACCGCTCGCTGGTGCTGACCATCGACCCAGCATATTTCCGGCTGACCGGCGGCATCGAACGTTGGCTCTATCGCGTCGCCCGCAAGCACGCCGGACGCCAGCCCGAGGGTTGGACGTTCGAGGTTTCCCATCTCCATCAGAAGTCCGGCAGCCTCGCGCGACCGTCCGACTTCGCGCTCGACCTGCGCCGCATCGCGGCCCGCCAGCCGCTGCCCGGATACGGCCTCCAGATCGAATGGGAGGACGGGCGAGAACTGCTGCGTTTCCGGCCCGGAAATCCATCCACAGTGCCTGTGGAAACCCCTGTGAATCCTATCGGGACATTAGGCGCACGCAGTATCGGGACATTAGGCGCAAATCGCGCGACGGACTCTATAGAAGAATCTAACAGAGAATCTAACTCTTCTTCTTTGACGCGCGCGCACGCGATCCGTGGTGCCGGTGCCACCCGGCGGGGTTCGCCATGACCGGGCATCCACCACGCCGGATGCACGGCCGTCTGCTGAACAACGAGCCGCCCGCCTTCACCACGCTGGTCGAACTGACGTTCCAGAAGCAGAAGATCGAGCACTGGATCAGGTTCGGCCGCAAGAGCTACGAACAGATACTCGACCGCCGCCGCAGCGTCGTCGGCTTCGCGCCGGAGAGCGTCTTCGCCTTCGTCCGCTGGGCGAGAGGCGACCATGGCACGATCATCTCGCGCATCGACATCGTGCGCGCGGTTCGTCGCGGCGAGCCGTTCCAGACGCTGCCTTTCGTGCGTCCCGGCGGCGAAATCCTGTTGCGCCTCGACGGCTGGCCCAAGGTGCAGCGCGCGCTTGCCGCCATCGACGCCGTTGACGCGCTCGGCCTCGATCCGGCCGACGCCTCGCCGGATCACTGGCGGCACGTCCACAACCGCCTGACGGCCGGTCTGGAGCCGCACGCCTACACCCCCGAGCGACACGCCGCCTGGCTTCATCGCTGCAGGATCGACCCATGACGCGCCGCCGCATCCTCACAGTGTCGTTGTTCGCCGTGATCGGTATCGCTGCCGGAAGCGCGGTCGATTGGCCCGCGAAACTGATCTGGAACACGACGGCGAGCGCGCCGGTCGGCTTCTACACCGTCGCGCCGGCCGACCGGATCGAGGTACCGGAGCTGGTCGCCGTCATGCCGCCCGAACCGCTCGCCCTCTTCATGGTTGAACGCGGCTATGTCGCGCGCGGCGTGCCGCTGCTCAAGCGCGTCCTCGGCCTGCCGGGACAGCGCGTGTGCCGCGTGCGATCCACCATCACGGTGGACGACGTGGAGATGGGCGACGCGCTGGAGCGCGACAGTCTCGGCCGCGATCTGCCCGTCTGGCAGGGCTGCCGCGTCATCGGCGACGGCGAACTCTTCTTCATGAATTGGGACGTTCGAGACAGCCTCGACGGCCGCTACTTCGGACCCATCCCCGCAGATTCCGTCATCGGCCGAGCGGTCCCGCTCTGGACCGATCCCGAAGGCGACGGCCGCTACGAATGGCGCGCGCCGACGCATTGATCCCGCTTTCCGATCAGCGGGAGCGGTGCCCGCCGATGGTTCTTTTCAACCTCACCGCCAAGGAGACTGTCATGCCACAGATTGGCGAATTCACGCGCGACGAGACCGGCTTCATCGGACACCTCGGGACGCTCTTCCTGCATCCGGACATCATCATCGTCGCGGCAGAACCCTCCGACGCGGAGAACGCACCAGATTATCGCGTTCACCTCTTCGACGGCATGAGCAACGAAACCGGCCCGGAGATCGGCGCGGCATGGAAACGCACCGGCGAGAAGGCCGGCGAATACCTTTCCGTGCTGATCGACGACCCGGCCTTGGCGCAGCCGATCCGCGCCAACCTGTTCCGCGACGACGATACGGGCGCATCGTGGTCGCTGCACTGGAGCCGTCCGAAACCGCGCGACGAGCGGGACTGAGGCCATGCGATCCAGCGTCATGCCCACGCTCAAAAGCCCCATCCCGTTGTTCGCGAAAAAGCCGGCTCATCCCGTCGTCCCGCTCGGGCGCAGGACGGCCGGCGCGCGCAACGAAGGTCAAGGGCGGCCATCGGCCGGCGCTTGCGCCTTGCCCTTGACCGCAGCGAGCACGCTGGCAGGCTGGCGTCGTGGCGGAGACAGGGCGGCATGGCGTTGGATCGTTCTCGCAGCGCTCGGCGGGCTCTGGCTTGGCGGCGGTTCGGCGGCGGCGGTCGCGCAATCGACGCCCGTTGTTCGTCCCGCCGCCGTCGATCTTCAGGCCGATCATATCGCCGAGGCGTCGCAGCGCTTCGGTATTCCCGAAGCGTGGATTCGGGCCGTGCTGCGTGCCGAGAGCGCAGGCGATGTGCGGGCCGTTTCGTCGGCCGGCGCAATGGGATTGATGCAGGTGATGCCGGCGACATGGACAGAACTGCGCGGCCGATACGGTCTCGGCCGCGATCCCTACGAACCGCGTGACAACATCCTCGCCGGCACCGCCTATCTGCGCGAAATGTTCGACCGCTACGGCAATGTCGCGGCGATGCTCGCCGCCTACAATGCCGGTCCCGGCCGCTATGACGAATATCTTTCGACTGGCCGCACATTGCCCGCTGAGACCCGTGCCTATGTCGCCGCGCTCGCGCCCGTTCTCGGCGGCGCGGCCGCGCCCGATATGCCGTTACCCGCACCGCCGCCGCCGCCGGATTGGCGCGAGGCACCGCTGTTCGCCATGCGCTCGGCCGACGCTCCGGCTGCCGTCGCGTTGCCCCCCGAGGCGCAGTCCGGCGACGCTCATGCGACCGTTCCGGTGCGCGACCCTGCCGATGCAGAGCCGCAGGGCGACGGCATGTTCGTGGCCCGCGCGAGGGACGGAGGAACGCCATGAAGATGGGGTTCCCGCGCTTCGCGGCGGGCATTCCGGTGTCCAGTCAGGCAGATTTGCGTCTGGCTGGATTCCCGGCAGGAAGAGCGGAAAGGGCAGAAAAAGCGGAGGGCAAGATTGAAGAAACCGGCACCATATCGGGCCGGTTTCCGAAATTGTTGTTGTCTGCACACTGGTTGGGCGACCGATTCCGGCACCATGGTTTTGAGCGGCAGAGTGCCGCGATTTCGTGCAACGCCTTGGCGTCGCTGGATTTTGACCGGCACCATAGCCGCCGATTGCCCGATTTTCCGCGATTTCGCTCAGAGGCGCAGCCTTGAGCGCCGACGACGAAAACCGCTTCCGGCCGAAGTCCGGTCGCATCCGCTCGGACACGCCGCGCGCGGGCAAGACCAAGAGCTTTCTCACTCAGGCCAAGAAGATCGCCCGGCAGCAGCGTAGAACCTCGCCGCGCGTCGGTTTTGGAACGGCCGCGTTCACGCCGTCAGCGCCTGCCGGTCGCCATGCCGTGCTGTCGAGCGGCAAGGGCGTGAAGAGAGGACGCGGCGCGGTCTTCGTCCGAACCCGCAATCTCGGCGGCGGCTGGAATCATCGTCAGCCGGGCGTGCGGCGCGTCATCGTTCAGCAGCGTTACATTCTTCACCCTGGAAAGACCCGCAAGGCGCAAGCCCATCTGCGCTATATCCAGCGCGACGGCACCTCGCGCGATGGCGAGCGAGGACAGCTCTATTCGTCGCATGAGGATCGCGCCGATGGCGACGCCTTCCTTGATCGCGGCAAGGACGATCGCCATCAATTCCAGTTCATCGTCTCACCGGAAGACGGGGCGGAGCTATCCGACCTAACGGCCTATACCCGCGACCTCATGAGCCGGGTGGAAGGCGACCTCGGCACCAAGCTCGATTGGATCGCGGTCAACCACTACAATACCGGCCATCCCCACGTGCATGTCATCGTCCGGGGCAAAGATGATCTGGGGCAGGATCTGGTCATCAACGGCGACTATATCGTTCATGGCATCCGCGAGCGCGCCAGTGAGCTGGCGACGCTGGAACTCGGCCAAGTGACCGAGATCGAGCAGGCCCACAAGCTCACCATCGAAATAGATCAGGATCGTTTCACGCGCCTCGACCGTGCCATGGCCGAGGAAGCCGATGCGCGTTTCCTCGACTTGCGCCAAGAGCCGGGAGAACCGAAGCGGCAATTCGAGCGGAGCCTTCGCCTTCGCCGGCTTTCCAAGCTGGGGAGGATGGGCCTCGCCACCGAACACGGGCCTGGCGTCTGGGAATTGAACGAGCGACTGGAACCGACCCTGCGCGAGCTTGGCGAACGCGGCGACATTATCCGCACCATGCAAAAGTCGCTCGCCGCCGACGGGCTGGAACGCGATCCGATGACCTTCCGCATCCATGAGGGCGCACCCGCTGCGCCCGTCACTGGCCGCGTTCTCGACAAGTATCTCGCCAATGAGCTGGGCGACAATCTCACCATCGTCGTGGACGGGATCGACGGGCGGACGCATCACATCGCCAACATCGACCCCATGCAGTTGGAGGATGCCCGGATCGGCGGCGTCATCGAGATCGGCCGTGCCGAGGCGACGGCCCGGCCGTCCGACCGCAGCATTGCCGCCGTCGCCGAGGACGGCATCTATCGTCCGAGCCGCCATCTGGAGCAGGCGAAATTCGAGGGCCGAGTTCCAGGCGGCGATTACGAGGGCTATGTCGATGCCCATGTGCGCCGGCTGGAGGCGCTACGCCGCGCCGGAATCGCGGAGCGGATCGACGCCGACCAATGGCGCATCCCCGAGGATTTCGAGAGCCGCGCCGCGAGCTATGACGCCGGCCGCACACGGCAGGCAAGCGTTCGCGTCCTGTCGGCCTTCGACCTGGAGAAGCAGATAGGCGCGGATGGCGTGACCTGGCTCGACCGCCGGATGATCCATAGCGAGACCACCGACCTTGCCCCGGCCGGGTTCGGTCAGGAGGTGCGCGAGGCCATCGACCGCCGCCGTGAACATCACGTCGAACAGGGCGACGCGAACCGAACGCGGGATGGCCGCATCTTCTACCGGCGCAGCCTTCTCGCCACGTTGCGCGAACGGGAGGTTGCCCGCGTCGGCGCGGAGATGGCGGAGAGCAAGGGATTGCCCTTCCGTGCCGCCAAGGATGGCGAGAGCGTCAGCGGCAAGTTCACCGGCACTGTCCAGCTAACGAGCGGCAAGTTCGCCCTGGTCGAAAAGAGCCACGAGTTCACCCTTGTCCCGTGGCGGCCGGTGATCGACCGCCAGTTCGGCCGCGAGGTCACGGGCATCGTGCAGGGCGGTTCGGTGTCGTGGCAGTTGGGACGGCAGAGGGGGTTGGGGCTGTGACAGTCATCACTCGGAGAGAAGCGTCTCGCCCATAAAATCCACGAAGACGCGGAGCTTGGACGACATATGCCGGCTCGACGGCCACAGGAGCCGGAACGTCCCTTCATGCCATGTGTGCCCTGCAAGCACAGCCTGCAATCGGCCACTTCGCAATTGCTCCCGGATCGCGAAGTCGGGAAGACACGCGATGCCGAGGTCCGCCGCCGCCATGTCGATTAATGGCTCGATGGTATTTGCCACCGCTGTTCGCGGGAGATCGACATCGACAGGCTCGCCGTCGTTGAGGAGCGGCCAGCGTTCCAACTTCCCACTGGTCGCGTATCGGTGGTGCAGGCACGAGTGATGTCGCAGATCATCGGGCGAGCGGGGTTCGCCGCGCCGTTCGATGTAGCCGGGCGAGCAGACCAGCATCAGCCGGAACGGGCCGAGCGTGCGCGTCATCAGCCGTGAGTCGCGGACATCGCCCGCGCGGATCACGGCATCGAACCCCTCGTCGATCACGTCCACCAGCCGGTCGGTGAAGTCGAGATCGAGTTCGATGGCTGGATATGCCTGCATGAAGGCGGTCAGCGCGGGCATCATCAACATGCCCGCAAGAGGCAGGCTGACCCGTAAAGTGCCTCTCGGCGTCTCGCGCGTGCTGGTGACTTCCAGTTCGGCCGCTTCGAACTCGCCGAGGATGCGCCGGCTGCGTTCGAGAAAGCACGCGCCTTCCGGCGTCAGCGTGACGGTGCGCGTGGAGCGATGCAGGAGGCGCACGCCAAGATGCTCCTCCAGGCGCGCTATCGCCTTTCCGATCGCAGAGGACGACAGGCCAAGCTGCTGACCCGCCGTGGTGAAATTGCGCGCATCAGCCGCGTGGACGAAGATTTTCAAGGTTCCGAACGTATCCAATGGCGCCTCACCAATCCGGAATATTGTTCCGTTATGTTCGGAATTGTAGCGCAATTCTCCAGGGAGTGCAGCCGGAATATGTCGAAGGCAACGGGGTGCGACGAGCGCCGGACGCTGCGCGCCGCCGCCCTCCGAACCGAGTCATTCCATATTTCAAAGGCGTTCTATGAGTTCGACAAGCCAGACATGCGAAGCGGCTGGAGACCAGCCGACACCTTCAACCCAACATGCCGTGCCGCCGGATCGGCTCCCGCTTGCGAACCTGCTGGCGCTGGCGGTCGCAACCTTTATCACGGTGCTGACCGAGGCGCTGCCGGCCGGTATCTTGCCGCTGATAAGCAGTGATCTGGCCATCTCCGAAGCGTTGGCCGGGCAACTCGTCACCGTCTATGCCATCGGGACCCTTCTCACCGCCATTCCGCTGACGGCGGCGACGCAGGGCTTTCGCCGCCGCCCCCTGCTGGTGATCGCCATCGGCGGTTTTGCAGTCGTCAATCTCGTCACCGCGTTCTCCACCAGCTATGCCCTGACCTTGGGTGCGCGCTTCGTGGCCGGGATGTTCGCGGGGCTGCTGTGGGCGCTGGCGGCCGGTTATGCGGTCCGCATGGTGCCCGAGCACCTCAAGGGGCGCTCGATGACGATCGCGATGCTCGGCGTTCCGCTTGCGCTCTCGATCGGCATACCGGCATTCACCTTCCTCGCCTCGCTGACGGGTTGGCGGGTGGTGTTCGGCTTGATGAGCCTGCTGGCGGTGGTTCTGCTCTTTTGGGTTTTCCTGCGTCTACCGGATTTTCCCGGTCAGACCGGAGAACGCCGCTTGTCGCTGGCGAGCGTTGTGAGGATTCCGGGCATTCGTTCGGTGCTGTTCGCCACCTTCGCCTTCGTGCTCGCGCACAACATCCTCTACACCTATATCGCGCCGTTTCTTACAGTCTCTGGGCTTCATGAACGCGTCGATCTGATCCTGCTGGTTTTCGGCGTCGTCGCGTTGGCAAGCATCTGGGTCATCGGTGTCCTGATCGACCGCTGGCTGCGCGAACTCGTTCTGGGTAGCACGCTGCTGTTCATAGCTGCAGCCTTGATCCTGGGGCTTCAAGGCACCAACGCCACGGCCGTCATCATGGGCGTCGTGATATGGGGCCTAGCATGGGGCGGCGCGGCTACGCTCTTCCAAACCGCCTCGGCCAAGGCCGCCGGCGAGGCTGCCGATGTAGCGCAATCCATGATCGTCACCGTCTGGAATCTTGCGATGGCGGGCGGTGGGATCGTCGGTGGAGTGCTTCTGGAGAGCGCAGGAGTCAGTGCATTCCCATGGACGCTGATTGCGCTGCTCGTCTTCGCATTCGTCGTTGTCGCCTCGGCGCGACAGCATGGGTTTCCTGTTCGTGTCCAGCGATGACTATTGGTGAGCGACGATGCGTCGGGGACCCCGCTTCAAATCGTCGGCGTTGTGCTTGTCATCGGCAGCATCTGGCTCGGCCAACGCGAGATGAGGAACGACCGTTAATGCGGTCGGGCGCGCGCATAGACGACGAGGCGCAGATGCTGCCCGCCATCAACGGTGAGGGAGGTGTGCTCGAAGGCGACAGGCTGTCCCTCCACGCGGATCATGCGCGTGCCGGTGCAAGGGGCATGAACATTCTGGCTGCGCCACCAGTGCTTGAACTCGGGCGAAACGGCTTCCAGCTCCGCGACCACTCCCTTGGCGTCCGCATCCTCTCGCGCGGCAGCGAAGTCGCGGCGGAAGCTGGCGAGCATGGCGGGGGCTTGGCTCTTCCAATCGACGATCGCATCGCGCAGCGTGGGATCGGTGAAGAGAAGCCGCAGCAGGTTTCGGCGGCCGGAATCATGTCTGGCAAAGCCGAACAGGCTGTCCGCTGGCGGGTTGAAGGCCAGCACGTCCCAGCGCAAATTGATGATGTAGGCGGCATGAGGCGCAAGGTCCTCGACCAGCCGGCCCGCCAGCGACGGCACGGTGCAGAAGGTCTTGCCCGGCTCGGCAGGCGGCCGCTCATGGGCGAGCAGGAACAGATGACGCCGCTCGGCCGCGTCGAGCTTGAGGACGCGCGCGAGATTGTCGAGGAAATCGGCCGAGACGCCGATCTCACGTCCCTGTTCCAGCCATGTGTACCAGGTGAGCCCGACGCCTGCGAGCGCCGCAACCTCCTCGCGCCGCAGGCCCGGTGTGCGTCTGCGCCGTCCATTGGGCAGGCCGACATCCTCCGGCGACAGCCGCTCGCGACGAGTGCGCAGGAACTCGGCCAGTTCAGAGCGGGTGCGTTCAAGGGTGCGCATGGTTCAGCCTATTACCCAAAGCAACAGCATAAGAGGTTAAATTGTAACTGGATGAAGACAATGGAATCCCTACTGCGTCACGACCAGAGGACGCAAGATGAATTCCGACGCCTGCACCGCCGAACCGCTTTCCCCTATACCGACCGAGACTGCCCGTCGTCGGCCTTGGCTGGGTCTCTCGATCCTGCTGCTCGCGGGGTTCGTGACGATCTTCGACCTGTTCGTGGTCAATGTCGCCATCCCCTCCATGCAGGCCGAATTGGGGGCGAGCCTGTCTCAGATCGGCTTCATCGTCGCCGGATACGAGTTGGCCTTCGGCGTGCTCCTCGTCACCGGCGGACGGCTGGGCGATCTCTACGGGCGGCGGCGACTGTTCGTCCTCGGCATGGCGGGCTTCACGCTCGCTTCGCTCCTCTGCGGCATCGCTCCGACCGTCGAGGTGCTGATCGGGGCGCGCGTGGCGCAGGGGCTGGCGGCGGCGCTGCTCTCCCCACAGGTCTACGCCTCGATCCGGGTGAACTTTTCCGGCGACGACAGCCGCCGCGCCTTCGGCTTCCTCGGCATGACGCTCGGCCTTGCGGCAATCGCGGGACAGATCCTCGGCGGATTTCTGGTGGAGGCGAACCTGTTCGATCTCGGCGGGCGCACGATCTTCCTCATCAACGTGCCCATCGGCATTTTCGCGATTGCCATGGCGCGGTTCATTCCAGAGACGCTTTCGCCCGAGCGCCCGGCGCTCGACTGGCCAGGCGTTGCGCTGGTCAGCCTCGGGCTGACGCTCCTGCTCGTGCCGCTGATCGAAGCCCCGACCTATGGCTGGTCGCTCTGGAGCTTTCTCGCGCTCGCCGGAGCCGCCATCCTGCTCGTCGCCTTCTACCGCCATCAGGAAGGCCGCCGCAAAGCCGGCCACCAGCCGCTAGTGGACATGGCGTTGATGCGCCAGCCGCGCTTTGCGCAAGGCGGGTTGCTGGTTCTCCTGATCTATTCGACGTCTTCCTCCTTCTTCCTCTGCTTCGCGCTGCTGGCGCAGACGGGTTTCGGCCTCAGCCCCTTCGAGGCCGGCAGCATCTTCGTGCCGTGCTCGATCGCCTTCGTGATCCTCTCCTTGAGCGCGCCGCGCTTGGTCGCCCGCTTCGGGACGCCGGCCATCGCCATGGGGGCGCTGGTCTACGCGATCGGGCTCGGCGTGCTGATCGCACAGGTTTGGATCGCGGGAGCCGATCTCGTCGTCGCCCATCTCATCCCGGCACTGATCGTCATCGGCGGGGCGCAGGCGATGATCATGACGCCGCTGCTCAACCTCGTGCTCGGCTTTGTGGAGGAACGACAGGCCGGCATGGGCTCGGGCGTGATTTCCACGCTCCAGCAGGTCGGCGCGGCGCTCGGCGTGGCGGCGGTCGGCATCCTCTTCGGCGCGGCGCTCGGGGCTGGCCTGGAGGGACAGACCGCGCTTTACGCTTCTGCCTTCGTCTCGGGCATGAGCTACAACGTCGCCGCCGCCACGATCACCGCCGCCTTGCTCGTATCTATCGCCAAGCAAAGCCGTTGAGTCAGCACGCCGGCGTCGCTCAACCCGTAAAGAACGCGGAGTAATAATGCGGCGACGGGCAATCAAGAATCTCTGTAACGGCCAACCGCCTCCGCTGCTAGGGTCACGCATCCCCCTTGCTTCGCTGATCCAGACGCTGGCCGTTGCCGAGTATCTGAGCTTCTACCGGGCTGCGCAGGCGCTCAGCACCACCCAGTCCAGCGTCAGCACGCGGATCAAGGCGCTGGAGCAAGACCTTGGCATCCGCCTGTTCGAGCGCAACACGCGAGGCGTCCGGCTCACCGAGGCCGGACGCATCTTTGTTGAGCGCGTGTCCGCCGGCGTCGATCAGCTCGACCATGCGGTCAAGACCGCTGGCATGGCGGCGTCGGGAGAATGCGGCCGGCTGCGCATCGGCATCCACGCGATGATCCCCGGCAGCTACCTCGCCGAACTGATCGGGCAATATCGCGAGGACCATCCCGGCATTGACGTGGAGATCATCGAAGGCACGGCGCGCAAGACGATCATGCAGCTTCGCGCCGACCGACTAGACGTGGCGTTCGTCACGGGCAGGCCCGATCTGCCCGACTGCCATAGTCGATGCATCTGGACCGAACCGCTGCTGGCCGCGCTGCCGGAGCGCCATCCGCTCGCCGGGCGGTCGGCCGTCACCTGGGCCGATTTGGCGGGCGAGACCTTCCTTGTCCGACACGCCGGCACCGGCCCGCAGGTTCACGATCATATCGTGCTACGCCTCATAGGACGCTGGCCGGCACCGTCTATCCTGCGCTTCGACGTGGGACGCGGCACGCTCCTGTCCATGATCGGGAAGGGCTTCGGCATCACCATCGTCGGAGCGGCCACGTCGCTCCTGCCCACGTCGGGCCTCGTCTTCCTGCCCGTCGCCGACGAGCCCGAGCCGATCCCGTTCTCCGCCGTCTGGTCCCCATCCAGCCAAAACGCAGCGCTGAACAACCTGCTCGGCCTCGCCAGCGAAATGCGAGTATCGAATCTGGCTCCCTAGCCTGACGGCCTAATCGCATTGCGATCAGCTTCATCGGCCAGCCCTTAATCTGCATGTGCATGCAAGCATATTGACTTCCAGTGTCGGTTGGCTATATGCATGCACACACAAACAAATGAGAAGGGCTGATGACCCAGATTACCGTCTATTCCGACTACGTGTGCCCGTTCTGCCTGCTCGCCGGGCGGGTTGTCTCCGATGCCATCGGCGAACGGGATATTCCTATCCGCTGGCAAGCGTTTGAGCTGCGGCCCGACCCGGTGCCAACGCTGAAGCCCGAAGACCCCTACCTTCCGGCGATCTGGAGTAAGTCCGTCTATCCGCTCGCCGAAAGGCTGGGTGTGCCCGTCAAACTGCCCTCACTTTCGCCCCAGCCGCGAACTGCCAAGGCGTTCGAGTTGCTGGCGCTGGCGCAGGACAAGGGGCTCGACCATCCCTATTCCATGCGCGTCCTGCGGGCGTTCTTTCAGGAGGATCGAGACATCGGCGATCCTGAAATCCTTGTGGAGCTTGCCGCCGATGCCGGGCTCGATCCAGTCGAGGCTCGGCAGGCGCTCGAACACGGCACCTATGCCGAACGTCACAAAGAGGCCTTGCGCCACGCTCGCGAGGATATGGCGATCACGTCGGTTCCAACCATCGTGGTCGGCGAGCGAGTGTTTCGCGGAACCCCTCCGATAGACGAACTCAAAGCGGCAATCGACCGGCTCACAAGCGAGGCCGCCGCAGATAGCCGTCCCCATCCGAACAACACTGGAGAATAATCATGCACTGGTTGTATCTCGGCGTTGCCGTGGTCTTCGAGGTCGCGGTCGCGATCTCGGCGGGCAATGCCAAGGGTTTCACCCGTCCGGGCTGGACCACCGCCACCCTTATCAGCGGCGCGATTGCCACCTTCTTTCTCAGCCTCGCTTTGCTCACCTTCGACGTCGGGGTCGGTTACGCGATGTGGACCTCCATCGCGGGCGTCGGCATCGTCATCCTCGGCGTGCTTTTCTTCGGCCAGCGGCTCGACTGGAAAAAGCTGCTCGGCATCGTCCTCGTGATCGGCGGCGTCATCGGCCTGCGCCTCAGCGGCGCGGCATGAGCGATCGCTTCATCCCATCACCCTCTCAACCGAAAGACTCGAACACCATGACCACCTTACATGAGACCAAAGGCAACGGCCGCGCATGGGCCGCGCTGCTGATCGCCAGCGCCTTCGAGATTGGCTACGCGCTCAGCGTCGGCGGCAGCCAGGCTTTCACCGTCCTGAGCTGGTCGATCTCCGCCCTCGTGTTCTTCCTGCTTACGCTCTATTTCCTCAGCGTCGCCCTGCGCAGCATCGATGTGGGCATCGGCTACGCCGTGTGGGCCGGCATCGGCGCGGTCGGTGCAGCCGTCTTCGGCGGCATTCTGCTCAACCAGCCGCTGACAGTGATCCAGGCGTTCTGGCTGGCCGTCATCATCGGCGGCGTCGTCTGGCTCAAGCTCGCCGACAGCCCGAAGGTTCAAGCGACGTTGAGCTGACTTTCCACCCAATGACGAAAACTGTCAGGTGAACCCCGATGACCACGGATCAGACCTCCCGCCTTACGCAACTCATGTCAGAGGCGGTTTCCTTCTCCACAGAGCATGTTCATGCCGGAGGCATACCGTTCACGGCGTTCGTCGTGGATACGACCGGAAAGATACTCGGGCGCGGCGTCAACCGCGTCCGGGAACATCACGACCCGACCGCCCATGCGGAAGTCGAGGCGATCCGCGATGCGTGTCGCGTCCACGGTACGCCCCATCTGCACGGAACGACGCTGCTGGCGTCGGGCGAACCCTGCGCGATGTGCTACATGAGCGCGCTTTATGCGGGAATCTCGCATGTATTCTACGCCGTCGATCGCGACGAAGCGGCGGCGCACGGGTTCGACTATCGCGGAGGCTACGCCCTGTTCGCCGGCGATCCGCTGAACTGGCGGTCGCCTGTCGTGAAAAAGCTCGCCGTGCCCGAGGGTCTGCATCCGTTCACCGAGTTCCACGCAGCCCGGTCTAAGTCCTGAAATGTGTGCGGCTTCTTGCGATAAACCTTGCATGGGCATACATATTAGTTGTCGTCTCGACCATTGCCCAAGAGGAACCGCCGATCATGTCGAAGAAAAGTGCGTCATGGCTCAAGCTGATTCACGTCGTCGCCAATGTCGAAGCGGAACTTGGCAAGGTTCTGCAAGCCGGACACGGACTCGGCCTTTCGGAATATCGTGCGCTGGAGGTGCTGGCGCGCTCCCCCGATTCCGAGCTTCGCATGCAGGAACTGGCTGCCCATCTGCGGCTCAACCAAAGCTCGGTCTCTCGAATGGTCGAGCGTCTGGAGCGTGGCGGGCTGACAGTTCGCGATCTCTGCCCGGACGACAAGCGCGGCGTCTATACGGTCTTGACCGACAAGGGCCGCGCGCGTCTCGAAAGCGCGCTGCCGGACTACGACAAAGCGCTCGACGCGGCGCTGAAAGAGCATGGCGGCGAAGACCTGCTGGCGACGCGGTTCAGCAAGGCGGCCGAGCCAGCCTAGAGCTGGCTTCCCGACTGGCGGGACCGTTCATTTGTTCAGGTCCCATCCGTGCGGGAAAATGCTCATGACGACCTATCACAGCTATGATCCCCGCGAAGGCCATCGCCTTCCTTATAGCCCGATCAAGGCGATCATCGCACCGCGCCCGATCGGCTGGATTTCAACGATCGGGCCGGATGGTATAGCCAATCTCGCCCCTTACAGCTTCTTCAACATCGTCTCGGAAAAGCCGCCGATCCTCCTGTTCAGCAGCGAGGGTCGCAAAGATACGGTGCGCAACATCGAGGCGACGGGGGAGTTCGTTTTCAACCTCGCAACGCGCAAGCTTGCCGAGGCGATGAATGTCACCTCGGCGGATTGGCCGTTCGATGCCGATGAGTTTGAGAAATCTGGCCTTGGCAAGCTGGTTTCGGAAGCGGTCGCCGCGCCGCGCGTTGCGGGATCGCCGGCAGCGATGGAATGCAAGCTCCTCGATATAAGGCGGCTCACGGACATCGACGGCCGCGACGTGGATGCTGAAATCGTCATCGGCCAGGCGGTGCGCATCCATATTCGTCAGGATGTTCTCACCGAAGGACAATTCGATGTCATGAAGGCAGGCACGATCGCGCGCGCTGGCTATCGCGGCGATTATGTTGCCGTGACCGAGACGTTCGAGATGCTCCGGCCATCTATAGCTCGCTGAGCGATGCGTCGGCGGCGCTCGGCACCGATGAATGACCGTCAATGGGGAGTGCCGACCTCGCTAGGCTCACGCATTCCCCTTGCGTCGTTGATCCAGACGCTGGCGGTCGCCGAGTATCTGAGCTTCTACCGGGCGGCTCAGGCGCTCGGCACCACCCAGTCCAGCGTCAGCACGAGGATCAAGGCGCTGGAGCAAGACCTTGGCATCCGCCTGTTCGAGCGCAACACCAGAGGCGTCCGGCTCACCGAGGCCGGACGCCTTTTCGTTGAACGGGTATCGGCCGGCGTCGATCAGCTCGACCATGCCGTGAAGACCGCTGGCATGGCGGCGTCGGGAGAGTGCGGCCGGCTGCGCATCGGCATCCATGCGATGATCCCCGGCAGCTATCTGGCCGAACTGATCGGCCAATATCGCGAGGACCATCCCGGCATCGAGGTCGAGATTGCCGAAGGCACGGCCCGCGATGCCGTGATGCAGCTTCGCGCCGACCGGCTGGACGTGGCGTTCGTCGCGGGCAGGCCCGATCTGCCCGACTGTCATAGCCGATGCATCTGGACCGAACCGCTGCTGGCCGCGCTGCCGGAGCGCCATCCGCTCGCCGGGCGGTCAGCCGTCACCTGGGCCGATCTGGCGGGCGAGACCTTCCTTGTCCGCCATGGCGGCACCGGCCCGCAGGTTCACGACCATATCGTGCTGCGCCTCATAGGACGCTGGCCCGCGCTGTCGATCCTGCGCTTCGACGTTGGGCGTGGCACGCTGCTATCGATGATCGGGAAGGGCTTCGGCATCACCATCGTCGGCGCGGCCACGTCGCTCCTGCCCACGTCGGGCCTCGTCTTCCTGCCCGTCGCCGACGAGCCCGAGCCAATCCCGTTCTCCGCCGTCTGGTCCCCATCCAGCCAAAACGCCGCGCTGAACAACCTGCTCGGCCTCGCACGCAAGATCACGAATCACCGTCACCGCAGAAACCTTGAGGATGCCTGCCACGAGTAAAGGCACGGCCGTCTGAACTGGCGTGACCCATCCTATTTGCCGCCGATAGTATCCGGCAGCCCTCCGGCATCCTCTTTCCTGTTGCCAGTCCCGATTTTGCCTACTCTCTGATCGGCTCCGTCTCTTTTGCCGACTGGAGCTTGCATTGCGCGGTGGCCGAATCCTTTGGGGTCAGATCGCTGTCGTCTTCACCATCGTTCTGGTGATGACGTGGGCGGCAACGCAATGGGTCGCCTTCCGCCTCGGCTTCCAGCCGCAGCTTGGAGCACCATGGTTCGAGCTGGCGGGCCTGCCGATCTATTATCCCCCGGTCTTCTTCTGGTGGTGGTTTTCGTTCGACGCCTACGCCCCCACCATCTTCGTCGAGGGCGGCATCATCGCCGTATCGGGCGGCTTCCTCGCCATCGCCGCCGCCATCTTCATGTCGATCATCCGGGCACGGGAGGCGCGCAACGTCGCCACATACGGATCAGCGCGATGGGCCGAGGACAAGGAAATCCGCAGCGCCGGCTTGCTCGGCCCCGATGGCGTCGTGCTCGGCCGATACGAACGGGACTATCTACGCCATGACGGTCCCGAGCATGTCCTATGCTTCGCCCCGACCCGCAGCGGCAAGGGCGTCGGGCTAGTGGTTCCGACGCTGCTGACATGGCCGGGAAGCTGCATCGTCCATGACATCAAAGGGGAGAACTGGACGTTGACCGCCGGCTTTCGCGCGAAGCACGGCCGCGTCCTGCTGTTCGATCCCACCAACGCGAAGTCCTCGGCCTACAACCCGTTGCTGGAGGTGCGGCAGGGCGAATGGGAAGTCCGCGACGTGCAGAACATCGCGGATATTCTGGTCGATCCCGAAGGCAGTCTCGACAAGCGCAACCATTGGGAAAAGACCAGCCATAGCCTGCTGGTCGGTGCGATCCTGCATGTTCTCTATGCGGAGAAGGACAAGACCTTGGCGGGCGTCGCTAATTTCCTGTCCGATCCGCGCCGCCCGGTCGAGGCGACCTTGCGCGCCATGATGGACACGCCGCATCTCGGCGAAGCAGGCGTTCATCCCGTCATCGCGTCGTCGGCCCGCGAGCTGTTGAACAAATCCGAGAACGAACGGTCGGGCGTGCTCTCCACCGCCATGTCGTTTCTCGGCCTCTACCGCGATCCCGTGGTGGCGCGCGTCACCGCACGATGCGACTGGCGTATTGCCGATCTGGTCGGCAGCCGCCAGCCCGTCACGCTCTATCTGGTCGTGCCGCCATCCGACATAAACCGCACCAAGCCGCTCATCCGCCTGATCCTCAACCAGATCGGCAGGCGGTTGACCGAGGAATTGACCAGCTCCGGCAAGCGCCATCGACTGCTGCTAATGCTGGACGAGTTTCCGGCGCTCGGCCGTCTGGATTTTTTCGAGTCCGCCTTGGCCTTCATGGCGGGCTACGGCCTCAAAGGCTTCCTGATCGCGCAGAGCCTCAACCAGATCGAGCGCGCCTATGGCCCGAACAACGCGATTCTCGACAACTGCCACGTCCGCGTCAGCTTCGCCACGAACGACGAACGCACGGCCAAACGGGTGAGCGACGCGCTCGGCACCGCGACCGAGCTGCGCGACTCCACCAACTATGCCGGCCATCGTCTCGCGCCATGGTTGGGGCATCTCATGGTGTCGCGGCAGGAGACGGCCCGGCCGCTGCTCACGCCGGGCGAGATCATGCAGCTTCCGCCGACCGACGAAATCGTCATGGTGGCGGGCACCCCGCCGATCCGCGCCACCAAGGCCCGCTACTACGAGGACGCGCGGTTTCAGGAACGCATCCTGCCGCCGCCCAATCTGGCCGCCATCCCAATCGCGCCCAGCCCGTCGACCGACGATTGGTCGAGCCGCCTGGTCGCGGTGGATAGCCGTTCCGCGACGACCGCCGCAGACGGGGCCGATGGCGACCCGGCCAATGCCGGCATCCGCCGCGAGCCGGAATTGCCCGAACATGAGGAAATCGTCGCCCCGCCGCCGTCGCCCGAACAGGAGTTCGAGTTTCTGGACGACGAGCCGGATGTTGACGCGGCCAAGGCCAGCGCCATGCGCCAGCGCATGAGAATGGTGGCGCGGCAGGTGGCGATGAATCCCGATGACGGTATCGAACTATGAGGACACGCCCATGACCACCCGAACACGCATGAATGTCTATTTCGACCCGGAATTGCTCGCACAGGTCGAGATGCTGGCCTTGCGCCGCAACGTCTCGAAATCCGCCATCATCGAAGCTGCCGTTGCATCCTTCCTGTCCGGCGACGCGGCGGATGCATTGGAGGCGGCACTGTCGCGCCGCCTGGACAGGCTCGGCCGCCAGATCGACGCTCTTGATGTGGATCTCGCGGTGCTCGGCGAGACGGTCGCGCTGTTCATCCATTTCTGGCTGACCATCGCCCCGCCGCTGTCGGACACCGCGCAAGCCTCAGCGCGCGCCAAGGGCGTCGAGCGCTTCGAGGGCTTCATGCAGACCCTCGGCAAGCGCCTCTCCACGGGAGATAGGTTCCTCAAGGAACTGTCGCGCGACATGCCCGCGATCTCCATGCAGGATGGCTCGGGCGAGAAGGTGGACGCTGCTGCATTGGACGGAACCGGACGTTGACCTGTCCCGGCCGGGCCTGATGGCGTGCGATCTTGGGTACGAAGGCCCGCCGCGCCATCGTCGCCAACGGCGGCCGTCCGCGCAAGGCGGCGAATCGCTAGCGCGCCGATCGCCGCCAATTCTACGCGGGCATACTCAAAACTACGACGACACTACCCGTCCTATTTACCGCCGATGACCGCCGGTCGCCGCACGCGCGTAAATACTTGTTGAACCGGCCGGATTTCAGGCTCTCTTAATCGACCCCGATCCGGGGATCGTCTGTCGCGTCCCCACCAGAAGCCGGGGCCGACATGACCACCAACCACCAAAGACCGGACGCCATAGCACGCGGCGCACGCATGTTGCGCACCGCGCTCGGCCCGGCCATCGCCCGGCTGCTCGAAGACCCGGCCGTGGTCGAGGTGATGTTGAACCCGGACGGACGATTGTGGATCGACCGCCTCTCCGAAGGGCTGTCCGATACGGGCGAGCGGCTGTCCGCCGCCGATGGCGAACGCATCGTTCGGCTGGTCGCGCACCATATCGGCGCGGAGGTTCATGCCCGCAGCCCCCGCGTCTCGGCCGAACTGCCGGAGAGCGGGGAGCGGTTCGAGGGCCTGTTGCCGCCCGTGGTCGCCGCCCCGACCTTCGCCATCCGCAAGCCGGCCGTCGCGGTCTTCACGCTCGATGATTACGTGGCCGCCGGCATCATGTCCGCCGACCAAGCGGACACGCTGCGCGAGGCCGTCGCTGCACGCGCCAACATCCTGGTGGCGGGCGGCACCAGCACCGGCAAGACCACGCTGACCAACGCGCTGCTCGCCGAGGTGGCGAAGACGCAGGATCGCGTCGTCATCATCGAGGATACGCGCGAGCTGCAATGCGCCGCGCCCAACCTTGTCGCCATGCGGACGAAAGATGGCGTGGCGACGCTTTCCGATCTGGTCCGGTCCTCGCTGCGCCTGCGCCCGGATCGCATCCCCATCGGTGAGGTGCGCGGTGCCGAAGCTCTCGACCTTCTCAAAGCGTGGGGCACGGGGCACCCCGGCGGCATCGGCACCATCCATGCCGGAACCGGCATCGGGGCGCTGCGCCGCCTTGAACAGCTCATTCAAGAGGCTGTCGTCACGGTCCCGCGCGCCCTGATCGCCGAGACCATCGACCTTGTTGCCGTCCTTTCCGGGCGCGGTTCCGCACGCCGGCTCGCCGAGCTTGCCCGCGTCGAGGGGCTGGGGCCGGACGGCGACTACCGCATCACGCATCCCAGCCCATTGGCAATCCCCACCAGCACAGGAGAATCTTCATGATCCGCACGCTCACGCGCGGCTATCGCTTCGCCGCGACCGCCGCATCCACCCTTGCCATCAGCCTCATGCTCGCCCCGGCCGCCCATGCGTCCGGTTCGTCGATGCCGTGGGAGCAGCCCTTGCAGCAAATCCTACAGTCCATCGAGGGGCCGGTCGCCAAGATCATCGCCGTCATCATCATCATCGTGACCGGCCTTACCCTCGCGTTCGGCGATACGGGCGGCGGCTTCCGCAAGCTGATCCAGATCGTGTTCGGCCTGTCCATCGCGTTCGCGGCATCGAGCTTCTTTCTTTCGTTCTTCTCGTTCGGCGGCGGGGCGCTCGTTTGATGGCGGGGGGCCTCGAACAGCTCGACGCGGTGCCGGGCTTCACGATCCCGGTCCACCGGGCGCTGACCGAGCATATTCTGCTCGGCGGCGCCCCGCGCTCCATCGCGATTCTGAACGGAACGCTGGCCGGGGCCGTGGGCCTCGGCCTGCGCCTCTGGCTGGTCGGCCTCGCCATCTGGGCCATCGGCCACTTCGCAGCCGTGTGGGCGGCGAAGCGCGACCCTCTCTTTGTCGAGGTCGGGCGGCGGCATATCCGCATCCCGGCTTTTCTGGCGGTGTGAGGGCGCGGCCATGATGAACCTTGCTGAATATCGCCGCACCGCCGCCCGTCTCGCCGACTATCTCCCATGGGCCGCATTGGTCGGCTCCGGCGTCGTCTTGAACAAGGATGGCTCGTTCCAGCGCACCGCGAAGTTTCGCGGTCCCGATCTGGATTCCGCCGTCGCCGCCGAGCTGGTCGCCGTCGCCGGCCGCATCAACAACGCCGTGCGCCGCCTCGGCTCCGGCTGGAGCATCTTCGTCGAGGCGCAGCGCAGCGAGGCCGCGACCTATCCCGACAGCACCTTTCCCGATCCCGCGTCGGCGCTGGTCGATGCCGAGCGCAAAGCCGGTTTCGAGGAAGCCGGGACGCATTTCGTGTCCGGCTATTTCCTGACCTTCCTCTGGCTGCCCCCGGCTGAGGAAGCCGCACGCACTGAGGCATGGCTCTATGAGGGCCGCGAGAAAGCGGGCGTCGATCCTTGGGAAGCCCTGCGCGCCTTTGCGGATCGCACCGACCGCGTGCTGGCCTTGCTCGAAGGATTCATGCCCGAATGCCGTTGGCTCGATGACGGCGCGACGCTGACCTATCTCCATTCCACCATCTCGACCAACCGGCATCGCGTGCGCGTGCCCGAAGTGCCGATGCACCTCGACGCGCTGCTCGCCGACCAGCCTTTGACCGGCGGGCTGGAGCCGCGCCTTGGCGGCGCGCATCTGCGCGTGCTGACCATCGTGGGATTTCCGACCGCGACGACGCCGGGCCTGCTCGACGAAATGAACCGGCTGCCGTTCCCCTACAGGTGGAGCACCCGCGCGATCCTGCTCGACAAGACCGATGCGACCCGGCTGCTGACCCGCATCCGCCGCCAGTGGTTCGCCAAGCGCAAGTCCATCGCCGCGATTCTGAAAGAGGTGATGACCAACGAGCAATCTGCGCTCGTTGATACCGATGCCGCGAACAAGGCGCTCGACGCCGACATGGCGTTGCAGGAACTCGGCGCGGACGTGGCGGGCATGGCCTACGTCACGGCCACCGTCACCGTATGGGATGCCGACCCGCGCCTAGCCGACGAGAAGCTGCGCCTGGTCGAGAAGATCGTTCAGGGCCGCGACTTCACCGCCATGGCGGAGACCGTCAACGCAGTTGACGCATGGCTCGGCAGCCTGCCCGGACACGCCTACGCCAATGTCCGCCAGCCGCCCATCAGCACTTTGAATCTCGCCCACATGATCCCGCTTTCAGCGGTGTGGGCGGGGCCGGAACGGGACGAGCATTTCGGCGACGCTCCATTGCTTTGCGCCAGGACCGAAGGCTCTACCCCGTTCCGGTTGTCTTTGCATGTCGGTGACGTGGGGCACACCCTCGTCGTCGGCCCGACCGGCGCGGGCAAATCCGTGCTGCTCGCGCTCATGGCGCTCCAGTTTCGTCGCTACCAACGCAGCCAGGTCTTTGCCTTCGATTTCGGCGGCAGTATCCGCGCCGCCGCCCTCGCCATGGGCGGCGACTGGCACGATCTTGGCGGCAACAGCGTCGCCGTGCCGCCCGTGGACGAGACCGACGCAATAGACCGGGCGCTGGCCGCGCTCGATCCACTCTACGATGGCGTCGCGCTGCAACCGCTCGCCCGTGTCCACGACACCCATGAACGCGCATGGGCCGGCGACTGGATCGCCGCCATCCTCATGCGCGAAGGCATCGCCATCACGCCGGAGGTGAAGGAACACATCTGGACGGCGCTGACTTCGCTTGCGTCCGCGCCGGTCGGGGAACGCACCATCACCGGACTGGCGGTCCTGCTGCAATCCAACGATCTGAAACAGGCGCTACGCCCGTTCTGCGTCGGCGGTGCCTATGGCCGGTTGCTCGACGCCGAGGTGGAACATCTCGGCTCGGCCGATGTGCAAGCCTTCGAGATCGAGGGGCTGGTCGGGACCGGGGCGGCTCCGGCCGTCCTGTCCTACCTGTTCCATCGCATCGGCGACCGGCTCGACGGCCGCCCGACGCTGCTCATCATCGACGAGGGCTGGCTTGCGCTGGACGACGAGGGGTTCGCCGGCCAGCTCCGCGAATGGCTGAAGACGCTGCGCAAGAAAAACGCCAGCGTCATCTTCGCCACGCAAAGCCTCAGCGACATCGACGGCAGCAACATCGCGCCCGCGATCATCGAGAGCTGCCCGACGCGGCTCTTGCTGCCGAACGAGCGGGCCATCGAGCCGCAGATCACGGCCATCTATCGCCGCTTCGGCCTCAATGACCGCCAGATCGAGATTCTGGCACGGGCCACGCCCAAGCGCGACTATTACTGCCAGTCGCGGCGCGGCAACCGGCTGTTCGAGCTGGGGCTGTCCGAAGTCGGCCTCGCGCTCTGCGCCGCATCCGCCAAATCCGACCAGACCGAAATCGCGCGCATCCATGCCGAGCATGGCCGCGACGGCTTCCTTGCCGGCTGGCTGCGCCATCGCGGTGTCGATTGGGCGGCCGAGCTGATCCCCAACCTCACCAACATCACCCCCCCAGCCTGAGAAGGAGACTTCGCTATGACTATTACGACTTCCCGTGCCGCGCTGATCGCGGCGGCAGTCCTCGCCGTTCCCGTTGCACTCTCGCCGATGGCGGCGGCACCTGCCCATGCCCAGCTCTTTGGATTCGGCCGGATCGTCTATGACCCGTCCAACTACGCGCAGAACGTCCTCACGGCCGCGCGCACGCTGGAGCAGATCAACAACCAGATTCAGAGCCTCCAGAACGAGGCGCAGATGCTCATCAATCAGGCCCGCAATCTGGCGAGCCTGCCGCATTCCTCCCTTCAGGCCCTTCAGCAGAACGTCCAACGGACGCAGCAGCTTTTGGGTCAGGCGCAGAACATCGCTTTCGAGGTCGGCCAGATCGACCAGGCGTTCCAGCAGCAATACGGCAATGTCTCGCTTTCGGCGACCGACGCCCAGCTTGTCGCCGATGCGCGGTCGCGTTGGGAGAACACGGTCGGCGGCTTGCAGGACGCCATGCGTGTGCAGGCGGGGGCGGTCGGCAACATCGACAGCAACCGCGCCGAGATGGCTGCGCTTGTCGGCCAGAGCCAGGGCGCGACCGGGGCGCTGCAAGCCACGCAGGCCGGCAACCAGCTTCTAGCCCTCCAGTCGCAGCAGCTTTCCGACCTGATCGCGGTTATCTCGGCGAACGGCCGCGCCGACGCGCTGACCGAGGCAGAGCGCGCGACCGCCGCCGAACAGGGCCGCATCCAGCGCGAGCAGTTCCTGACGCCCGGCACCGGCTACCAGCCGGGGAACGCGCAAATGTTTAACGGCAACAACTGACCGGGAGGCTCGCCATGGACGGCAAGATGCTGGCCCGGCTCGGGGCCGTGGTGTTCGTCGCCATCGCCGTCACGGCGACCGCAATCGACATGGCGCGGAAGGACGAACCTTCCGCGCCGCCCCTGGCCTCGGCCTTCCAGCCACCGGCCGATCCCCTGCGCGAAACCCTACGCCGCTGCCAGCAGCTCGGCGAGGCAGCTGCCAGCGATGCCGACTGCCTCGCCGCCTGGGCGCAATCCCGCGACCGCTTCCTCGGCCGTCCGCCAGCGCCCGCCGCGCCGCAATCCAGCGAAAGGCACTGACCATGGGCAACACTGGCGTCATCGACAATTTCCTTGGGGTTTTCACCTCATACATCGACAGCGGATTCGGCCTGTTGTCCGGCGAAGTCGCGTTCATCGCCACGACGCTTATTGTCATCGACGTGACCTTGGCCGCGCTGTTTTGGGCCTGGGGCGCGGATGACGACATAATCGCCCGGCTCGTGAAAAAGACCCTGTTCGTCGGCGTCTTCGCCTACATCATCGGCAACTGGAACAATTTGGCGAGGATCGTCTTCGAGAGCTTCGCCGGCCTCGGCCTCATGGCGTCCGGCACCAGCTTTTCCGTCACCGATCTGATGCGGCCGGGCCGCGTCGCGCAAACCGGCCTCGACGCAGGCCGCCCGCTTCTGGAGTCGATCAGCGACTTGATGGGCTGGATCGCCTTCTTCGAGAACTTCATCCAGATCGCTTGCCTGCTGTTCGCATGGGCGCTGGTGGTGCTGGCCTTCTTCATCCTCGCCATCCAGCTTTTCGTCACCCTGATCGAGTTCAAGCTGGTGACGCTCGCCGGCTTCGTGCTGATCCCGTTCGGGCTTTGGGGCAAGAGCGCGTTCATGGCCGAGAAGGTCTTGGGCAACGTGGTGTCGTCCGGCATCAAGGTTCTCGTTCTTGCCGTCATCATCGGCATCGGCTCGACGCTGTTTTCGCAATTCACGGCCGGCTTCGGCGGGGCGACCCCGACCATCGACGAGGCCATGGCCATCGTCCTCGCAGCGCTGTCGCTCTTAGGATTGGGGATATTCGGGCCGGGCATCGCCAACGGCATCGTGTCGGGCGGCCCGCAGCTCGGCGCGGGCGCGGCCGTGGGAACCGGCCTCGCTGCCGGCGGCATGGTGCTTGCCGGTGGTGCGGCGGCCGGTGGCGGTGCCATGCTTGCAGCGAAGGGCGGTGCCGCTGCTTTGTCCGGTGGAGCCGCGGCCGTCCGGGGCGGCGCGGCCACCGCGGGCGCGGCGACCGCCGCCTATAGCGTCGGCTCGCTCGGCCAGACCGGGGCGGCAGGCGTTGCCTCCGGCCTCGGCGGTGTCGCGCGCGCCGCAGGCTCGGCCGCCCTCTCTCCGCTCAAACGCTCTGCCGGTCGCGCTTCCGAATCCGTCAAATCCAGTTTCACCGATGGCGCGCGCGCAGGCTTTGCCGCCGGCGGTGGCACGTCTTCCATGGGCACGGTCGGCGGCGCAAGTGCCGACCCCGCCGCCGCATCCGGCCCAGCCGGCAGCCCTCCCTCTTGGGCGCAGCGGATGCAGCGCTCGCAGGCCATGAACCACGGCACGACCATGACAGCCCATGCCGTCCGCTCCGGCGACAGCCACGGCTCCGGTTCCTCCGTCAACCTTTCCGAAAGTGACCGCTCATGAGCATCTTCAAACGACCAGCCACCCATTACGGCAAATCGCCGGAGCCAGAGACACCTTACCAGAAGGCCGCACAGGCATGGGACGAGCGCATCGGCTCGGCCCGTGTGCAGGCGAGGAACTGGCGGCTCATGGCCTTCGGTTCGCTGGTCCTGTCAGCCGGCTTCGCCTCGGCGCTGGTGTGGCAGTCCGCACGCGGGACCGTGGTGCCGTGGGTGGTGCAGGTCGATAATCTCGGGCAGGCGCAGACCGTCGCCCCGGCCGTGGCCGACTATCGCCCGACTGACCCGCAGATCGCATGGCATCTCGGCCGCTTCATCGAGCAGGTCCGCGCGATCCCGGCCGACGCGATCATTGTCCGCCAGAACTGGCTTCGTGCCTACGAGTTCACCACCGACCGGGGCGCGGCGGCGCTCAATGACTACGCCCGTGCCAACGACCCGTTCGCGCGCGTCGGCCGTCAGCAGGTCGCCGTCGAGGTCTCGAGCGTCATCCGGGCATCCCCGGACTCGTTCAGGATCGCATGGACGGAGCGTCACTACGAAAACGGGCAGCTCGCCACGACCGAACGGTGGACGGCCATCCTGACCATCGTGATCCAGACGCCCCGCGACGCCGAACGCCTGCGCGCCAATCCGCTCGGCATCTACGTCAATGCAATCTCGTGGTCGCGGGAGATGAGCCAATGACACCGCCAGTCAAAACCTCTGCCGCCGCCTTTCTCTGCGCAACCATGCTGGCCGGCTGCGCCACCAATAGAACGCCGCAGTTCAGCTATGACGCAGAGGTGCCGCCGCTGCCCACCGTGCAGGCGGCCGTCACAAGCGACACGCCCCGGCCGTTGCACGTCCCGCCCGCATGGACCGTCACGCGCGGCGGCGCGAATGCTTCGACACCCACGGGGCAGGTCGGCAACGCCAACGCTGCCGCCCGCGTGGAGCCGCGCCGCGAGGGCTATCACAACGCCATCCAGATCTACCCGTGGTCGGAAGGCGCGCTCTATCAGGTCTATGCGGCGGTCGGTCAGATCACCACCATCGCGCTGGAGCCGGGCGAAAGCCTGACCGGCGCGGGGCCGATCGCGGCCGGCGACACCGCGCGCTGGATCATCGGCGACACGGAATCCGGTTCGGGCGCGAACCGTCGCGTCCATATCCTCGCGAAGCCGACACGGCCGGACATCTCCACCAACCTTGTCGTCACCACCGACCGGCGCATCTACATGATCGAGCTGCACGCTCAGGACTCGCTCTACATGCCCGCCGTGGCCTGGGCCTATCCCGCACCGCCTGCCGGCCAGCGCCAGACCGTTCCGGCCGCGCCCGTCATCCCGGCCGAGGCCGCGCGAAACTACCGCTACGGCCTGACAGGCGACAGCCCGCCATGGCGGCCGGTTTCCGTCTTCGACGATGGACGCCGCGTCTATGTCGTCTTCCCGGCCGGGATCGTGCAGGGCGAGATGCCGCCGATCTTCGTGCTCGGCTCCGATGGCGAGCCGCAGATCGTCAACAGCCGGGTTTACCAGAACGTCCTGATCGTGGATCGCCTGTTCGGGGCGGCCGAGCTGCGCCTTGGCAGCGGCACCCGCCAGCAGGTCGTCAGGATCGTCCGCATCAACCCGACGCAGGCCGCCGCCGCGCAGCCCGCCAGCGCGACCGGAGACTCCCCGTCATGACAGACACCACCACCACCACGGACACCGCCGAGCCCATGCGGCTGCGCGCCGAGCCGCCCCGCGTCACCCGCCTGTCCCGCAAGATGCTGGCAGGCGTCGGCGCGGTTGCGCTTTTCGGCATCGGGGGCGCGCTGATCTACGCACTCCAGACCCGCGATGCGGGACCGGGCGGCGAAGAACTCTATTCGACCGAGAACCGGCCCACGGCGGACGGCCTGTCCGGCCTGCCACGCGACTATACCGGCCCGGTCCTGGGGCCGGCATTGCCGGGAGACCTCGGCCGCCCGATCCTCGACGCCCAGAACCGAGGGCAGCCGGTTGCGCCGCCCGCGATAGTGACGCCCGCCGTCGATCCCGAGGAAGAGCGCCGCCGCGCCGAGGAAGAAGCCGCGCGCTTGAGCAACGTCTTTTTCCAGTCCGGCCCGCGCACGGGAGTGCTGGCAGGAACGGCCACGCCCGGCCTTGCCGGTCTTGGCCTCGGCGGGCAGCCTGCGACACAGGACCGGCATACGGCTTTCCTCAACGGACCCGTGGACCGGCAGACGGTCGCGCCGGATCGCGTCACGCCGCCGGCATCGCCATACATCCTTCAGGCCGGGGCCGTGATCCCCGCTGCGTTGATTACCGGCATCCGTTCCGATCTTCCGGGCCAGATCACCGCGCAAGTCACCGAGAACGTCTATGACAGCCCCACCGGCTCGCTGCTCCTGATCCCGCAGGGCACGCGCATCATCGGCCAATACGATGACGGCGTGACCTTCGGCCAGCGCAGGGTGCTCTTGGTGTGGAACCGCCTGATTCTGCCGGGCGGCCGTTCCATCGTCCTTGAACGCCTGCCGGGCGCGGACGCCAGCGGCTATGCCGGGCTGGAAGACGGGATTGATTACCATTGGTGGGATCTGATGAAGGCCGCCGGGCTGTCCACGCTGCTCGCGGTCGGGACCGAGCTGGCGACCAGCGACGAGGACCGGCTGATCCGCGCCGTCCGCGACGGGGCGCAGGATACCGTCAATCAGGCCGGGCAGCAGATCGTGCAGCGCCAGTTACAGGTTGCGCCGACGCTGACCATCCGGCCGGGCTTCCCGGTCAGGGTCATCGTGACCCGTGACCTCGTATTCGAGAACGCAGGAGGTTGACACCATGGCGAAACTGAAGCTCGGGCCGCTGCCCGATGACAAACCCGTCAAGATCACGGTGGAACTGCCCGCGCCGCTTCACCGTGATCTGGTGGCTTATGCCGAGGTGCTGGCCCGTGAGAGCGGTCGGCCCGCCGCCGATCCCGTCAGGCTGATCGTGCCCATGCTGGAGCGGTTCATCGCCACGGATCGCGGTTTCGCAAAGGCACGGCGTACGCCCGGCTGACTAGCCGGCGGCATCCTTACGGGGGGTGCCGCCAGCGCACCCCTTCAAATGCGGCACGCTACAGGCCGCCGGTCCCCCTCCATGCTTCGCCTGATCCGGGGCTTTCAGCGCCCCGGAATCCACTGGCGAACACGGAGGATTCCATGCGCCCGAAACGCCGCTGCGCCCGCAAGGGGCGCTTCACACAGCCCGACCCGAACACGCGTCCCGACGATCTCTACGACTATGCCGACGAGCCGGAGCCGCGTCGCAACCCACCGCCGCATGTCTTCGACGTCGAGAAGCTGCCCGTCATCGACGATTGGCCGGAGAAGGTGCCGATCACCGAGGCCGAAATTCAGGTGTTCGAGCGCTGGTTCTCCGATGTTTTCGACGAGATGTTCGGCTCGGTCGATATGCCAAAAGACTTGCAAGTCTTATCTCGTGATGATAATGAGAAGCCATGAGATAGAGCGAGCTTTGTCATGGCGACACTCAAGGTAGGGATCGCCGATCCCGAAGAAATGAAAGCCAGAACCATGCGGATCGGCAAGGGCGAGGAAAAGCCCGCGCCCGGCGATCCGACCGTCTGGTTCCCTTCGACGGAATCGTTCGCCCGGTTGTTATCGGCAGGCAATCGCGAGCTGTTGCGCATCATCCACGAGCAGGAGCCCGGCTCGCTGGAGGAACTGGCGCAGATCACCGGCCGCGCGACGCCCAATGTCTCGCGCACCCTCAAGAAAATGGAGAGCTACGGCCTGATCCGCATGGAGAAGGGCAAGGGCCTCAAGCTGGAGCCCAAGGTCAATTTCGACCGCGTGGAACTGGCGTTGCCCCTGTTCGAGCGCCGCAAGAAAGGAGCCCGCAAATGAACGTCCAGTCTCCCACCGTCGCCCTGCGCGCCGCCCTTTACCTGCGTGTCTCGACCGCCCGGCAAGCCGAGCATGACGTGTCGATCCCCGACCAGCGCAAGCAGGGCGAAGCCTATTGCGCGGCGCGCGGCTACCAACTCGTCGATGTATTCGTGGAGCCGGGCAACACCGCGACCAACGACCGCCGCCCCGAGTTCCAGCGCATGATCGAGGAAGGCACGTCCAAGCCCGCGCCCTTCGACATCGTGCTAGTCCACAGCTTCTCTCGCTTCTTCCGCGACGCCTTCGACATGGAGTTCTACTATCGGCGGCTCGCCAAGAACGGCGTGCGCGTGGTCTCCATCACACAGGAGTTGGGCGACGATCCGATCCACGACATGATGCGCCGGATCATGGCGCTCTTCGACGAATACCAGTCGAAGGAGAACGGCAAGCACGTCACGCGCGCTTTGAAGGAGAACGCCCGGCAGGGCTTCTGGAACGGCGCGCTGCCGCCCATCGGATACCGCGTCGTTGCGGCTGAGCAGCGCGGAACGAAGACCAAGAAGAAGCTCGAAATCGACCCGCTGCACGCCGACACGATCCGGCTGATCTATCGCCTTGCCCTGGAGGGCGAGTGCGACAGCGGCCAGATGGGCGTCAAGGCCATCGTCAAATATCTCAATGCCAAGGGCATCTTCACCCGCGACGGCGGGCGCTGGGGCATCGGTCAGGTCCACCGCATCCTGACCCGCCGCACCTATATCGGCGAGCACGAATGGGGGAAGCGCAGCAAGCACAATGACGCGCAATCCTCCGAGGGCACCGTTATCGTCGCGGTGCCGCCGATCATCGACCGCGAGACCTTCGACACGATCCAGCAGCGCTTGCAGGCCCGCAACCCGAAGACCGAGCTTCCGGCGCGCGTCGTGATCGGGCCGACCCTGCTGACCGGCATCTGCTATTGCGGCAATTGCGGTGGGGCCATGACCATCCGCACCGGCAAGGGTGGCCGCTACCGCTACTATGCGTGCTCGATCAAGGCCCGGCAGGGCGAGACCGGCTGCAAGGGCCGGGCGATCCCCATGGACAGGCTCGACAAGATGATCGTCAGCCATATCGAGGACCGCTTGCTCGATCCCGACCGGCTGGAGGATTTGCTTGGCAGCGTCCTCGGCCGCCGCTCGGATCAGGCCGAGCGCCGTCGCGAGCACATAGCCGAGCTACAGCGCCGGGCGACCGAATCGGAAATGCGCCTCAAGCGGCTCTACGACGCCATCGAGGCGGGCGTCGCCGATCTGGACGACCCGGCGCTTAAGGAGCGCATCGCCGGTCTCAAGGTGATCCGCGATCAGGCGAAGGCCGATGCCGACCGTGCGCAAGCCCTTCTCGACAGCCCCGGCCACAATGCTATCAGCCCGGCGATGATCCAAGGATTTGCCCGACACGCGCGCGAGCGAATCCGGGGCACGGAAGGCGGCTATCGGCGGGATCACCTGCGCTCGCTGGCGCAGCGGGTGGAGGTCGGGGACGACGCGATCCGCCTCATGGGATCGAAGACGGAGCTGCTGAGGACGCTTATTGCCGGCCAAGGGCGGCAATCGGCGGCGATTGGCGTGCCCAGAGGCGGTCTGAAATGGCGGAGGGAGGGGGATTCGAACCCCCGATACGGTTTCCCGTATACACACTTTCCAGGCGTGCGCCTTCAACCACTCGGCCACCCCTCCGTCGGTCCGCGTCGGCACCGCCCCAAGGGGCGGGCGAGCCATCCAGCCTGTAAAGGGAAGATGCATTCGAACCGGTCGGCGCGAACTATAGCCAGAACCGCTTCGCGTTCAAGTCTCTGCGAAGCGCCACGCGAACTTTCTTTTGGCGTGACCGTCGCGAACGGGTAATCTTGCCGTAACCATCGCCACGATAGGTTGATCCCGGCCGCAATATCGGTCGGCAGGTTCGAAAACAGGCGGGAACAGGCCTTTATTCATGATCCGCTTCGTACTTCGATTCGTCGCCTTCTTCGTTCTGGCAGCAGCCTGTGTGCTGGGCGTCGGCGATGCCGCGCGATCCCTTGCGGCATCGGACTGGCGGTTGATGGACATCGCCGAAGCGGCCACGTTGGCCGCGCCGCATATGCCGGACGGCCTGCCGACCCCAAGCGGAACCGGCGCCGACATCCTTGCCTGGTCCTGGGCGCACATGGCGCATCTGCCGGCCGCGCCGACGCTGGTCGTGCTGGCACTGTTCCTGTTCGGAGCGACTGCCCGTCCGGCCGCCATCCGCCGCCGAACCGCCCTGCGGCACTGACGGGCTTGCCGGGCGGCCCGCCGCATCCCACATTGAGGCCCTCACCAAACGATCAGAAACGAGGGTCGCATGTCCATTCTCGACCGTCTCCTGCGCAAGTCCGAAATGCCGGAAAAGGCCGCCGCTTTGCCAGGTCGCGACACGCCGATCGCCACCGCGGAGACGCACTACGTCACCGGCGGGAGCCTCAAGGGGCCCTGGCCGCAGGGGGCGCGTACCGCGCTGTTCGGCCTTGGATGTTTCTGGGGCGCGGAGCGCCGCTTCTGGCAGGCGGACGGCGTTCTCGGCACAGCCGTCGGCTATGCCGGCGGATACACGCCCAACCCGACCTATGAGGAAGTGTGCAGTGGCCGTACCGGCCACAACGAAGTCGTCCTCGTAACCTACGATCCAGCCAGGATCAGCTACGCGCAATTGCTGAAGCTATTTTTTGAGAGCCACAACCCCACGCAAGGGATGCGACAGGGCAATGACGTGGGCACGCAATACCGCTCCGGCATCTATGTGGACGGGCCGGAACAGCGGCAGGCCGCCGAAAGCGCCCTTGCCGCCTACCAGAGCGCGCTGAACGACGCCGGCGTGACGGCGAAGATCACCACCGAGATCGTCGACGCGCCGGAGTTCTACTACGCCGAGGCGTACCACCAGCAATATCTGGCGAAGAATCCGAACGGATATTGCGGCCTGGGCGGCACGGGCGTCTCATGCCCGATCGGCGCCGGAGCGGTTGCGGCCGCGTGACCGCCTGCGATCAATAATGCGGCGGCCGGGTGATTTCCGGCCGCGGCGTCGCCACGTCTTCCAGCGCCAGAAACCGCTCGGCCAACTCCTTCAACGCCTTCTCATGGCGTTCGATCTGCGTGAAGGCCCGCGCCAGCTCTCCCGACAGCTCCTCCACCATGCGGGACTGATGGGCGAGGGCCATCTCCAGTTCGGCGATCCTGTCCGTCATCGAACATATGTCTCCAGTAGTGTGCGAAGCTCCGGGCTCAGCGGAGCCGGTCGCCGCGCCTGCGGATCGATGTGCACATGGACGAAGAGCCCTTCCGCCACGGCCTCCTCGCCATTCTCCCTGAATACGCCGAGTTCGTAGCGCACCGACGAGGTTCCGAGCTTGCCGATGCGGATGCCCAGCGTGAGGATGTCCGGATAGGCCGCCTCGGCAAGATAGCGGCATCCAGTTTCCACCACGAAGAACATGGGGATGGGGCCGTCGACGCGGGGCGCGATCTCCATCAGGAACCGCGTGACCGCAGTGTCGAAATAGGAATAGTAGACGGCGTTGTTGAGGTGGCCGTAGCTGTCATTGTCCGACCAGCGGGTCGGCACCTCGATGAAATGGGCATAGTCGTTCCGGCGCGAGCGGCCGGGCACCTGTGGCTGCGACATCGTGAGCTCCCTGTTCGCATGCCTGTATAGAGCATGCCGCGGCGATGCTGTAAGTCTTCGTGGCGACGGCGCCCGGCGCCCCAACAGCGAAAGGATGGCATGAGCGCGGATCTCTTCGGCCTGGCCCGGTCTGCAATGCGCAAGGCGCATGCACCCTATTCGCGCTTTCCCGTGGGCGCGGCCCTGCGCACGACCGACGGGCGCATCTTTTCCGGCTGCAATGTCGAGGTGGTCAGCTTCCCCGAGGGCTGGTGCGCCGAAACCAGCGCCATCGCGCATATGGTGATGGATGGCGGTGGCCGGATCGACGAGATTGCCATCGTGGCCGAACGGCTTCGGGCCTGCACGCCCTGCGGCGGTTGCCGGCAGCGGATCGCCGAATTCGGCGCGCCGGATACGCGCGTCTATCTTTGCGATCCGGTGGAGGGTGTGGTCGAGACGCTTCTCCTCGAAGACCTGTTTCCGCGCGGCTTTTCGGCGGACGCCCTGTGACGCTTCGCGCCCGCCTTGCCAACCGTCCGCGCATCGCGCTGATTCTCGGCTCCGGACTGGCTGCGCTGGAAAGCCTGGTCACCGTGGAAACCAGGATCGCCTATGCCGACCTGGACGGGTTTCCAGCCGCCGGCGTGTCCGGCCACGCAGGCGAAGTCATCTCCGGAACGCTCGCTGACATACCCGTGTGCCTTCTGTCCGGCCGGACACATTTCTACGAGACGGGCGATGCGGCCGCCATGCGGCCCGCGCTGGAAGCCCTTCGCGACGCCGGAATCGACACCGTGATCCAGACCAACGCCGCCGGCGCCGTGAACCCGGCGATGGAGCCGGGCGACGTCATGCTGATCGAGGATCATATCAACCTTGCCGGCGCCAACCCGCTGACGGGCATACCGGGCGATCGCCGCTTCGTGGATATGACGAACGCCTACGATCCGGCCCTTGGCGCGCGGCTGCTGGATGCCGCCGAGGCTCTGGGCATCGCCCTCCATGCCGGCGTCTATGCCTGGTTTGCAGGCCCCTCCTTCGAAACCCCGGCTGAAATCCGCATGGCGCGGCGCCTGGGGGCCGATGCCGTCGGCATGTCGACCGTGCCGGAAACCATCCTGTGCCGCTATCTGGGGCTGAAGGTGGTTGCCGCCTCGGTGATCACCAATCTCGGCGCCGGACTGGCGGATACGCCGTTGTCCCACGCCCATACGCAGCAAGCCGCCCCGATCGGCGGGGCGAAACTGGCTGCGATCCTGCAAAAAGCCGTGCCGGAGATGTAAGCCCCCATGCAAGATCAGGATCTCGCCCGCCTGCTCGTGAGCTGTCTCGACCTGACGGACCTGAGCGACACCTGCGCGCAAGGCGATATCGCGTCCCTGATCGCCCGGGCGCAGACGCAGGTCGGGCCGGTTGCGGCGATCTGCATCTGGCCGCGCTTCGTGGCTTTTGCGCGCAGGCTCGCCGGAGAACGGATGCGCATCGCAACCGTGGTGAACTTTCCGTCCGGGACCGCGGATGTCGGTGCATCGGTGGAAGAGGCGGCGCAGGCCATTGCCGATGGCGCCGACGAGATCGATTACGTCCTGAGCCGGGAGGCGACCGTGGCGGAGGTATCCGCCATGCGCGACGCCTGCGAGGGACGGACCCTGAAAGTCATACTGGAAACGGGCGAGCGTGAAGACGCGAGCGCCATTGCCCGTGCGGCGCAGGCAGCCCTTGAGGGCGGCGCGGATTTCATCAAGACATCCACCGGCAAGACGCGGATGGGCGCAACGCCTGAGGCGGTGGCCGTGATGCTGGATGCGCTGCGCCGGTCCGGCCGTGCGGCCGGCATCAAACCGTCGGGGGGCATACGCGGCTTTTCGGAGGCGCGGCGCTATTTCGATATGGCGGAGGCCGCGATGGGCACGGGCTGGGTCGGCCCTGCGACCTTCCGCCTGGGCGCGTCGAGCCTGCTGATTGATCTTCTTGCGGTGGCCGAGGGACAGCCCTCCGCCGAGAGCCAGGAGGGGTATTGATGGCGGGACTGCCGCAGGAAACCATCCGCCGCAAGCGCGATGGTGGCGTGCTCGGTGCCGGCGACATCCGGGATTTCATCGCGGGTTTCGCTGATGAACGCGTTACCGAGGGGCAGGCCGCCGCATTCGCGATGGCGGTCTTTTTCAACGGCCTCGACCGTGACGAGACCGTGGCCTTGACGACCAGCATGCGCGATTCCGGTGACGTACTCGACTGGAGCGGCAGCGACCGGCCCATCGTCGACAAGCATTCGACGGGCGGCGTCGGCGACAATGTTTCGCTGATGCTTGCGCCCATCGTCGCGGCCTGCGGGGCGGCCGTGCCCATGATCTCCGGGCGCGGGCTGGGGCATACCGGCGGCACGCTGGACAAGATGGAATCGATACCGGGCTACGATGTCGCGCCGGACAATTCGACGTTCCGTCGCATCGTGGCCGAACAGGGCTGCGCCATCATCGGCCAGACCGGGCGCCTGGCCCCGGCCGACAAGCGGCTCTACGCCATCCGCGACGTGACGGCGACGGTGGAATCGGTGCCGCTGATCACCGCCTCCATCCTGTCGAAGAAGCTCGCGGCCGGCCTGCAGGGGCTTGTTCTCGACGTCAAATGCGGCTCGGGCGCCTTCATGACGGCAAGGAACGAGGCCGAATTGCTGGCGCACAGCCTGGTGGACGTCGCCAACGGCGCCGGCATGCCGACGCGCGCCTTGCTGACGGGCATGGACGAGCCCCTGGCGCGCGATGCCGGCAATGCGCTCGAGGTGCGCAACGCGGTGCACTTCCTGACCGGCGCGCGGCGCGATGCCCGGCTGGAGGCGGTCACGCTGGCGCTGGCCGGCGAGATGCTGGACCTGGCTGGGTTGGCCGAAGGTCCGGCGGATGGCGTGGCCAAGGCCCGCGCGGCGCTGGAGGGCGGCATGGCCGCCGACCGCTTCGCCCGGATGGTCGCCGCATTGAGCGGGCCCATCGATTTCCTGGAGCGTATGGAAAGCCATCTGCCGTCCGCGCCGGTTCGGCTGGCGGTGACGGCGGATGGGCCGGGTACGGTGGCCGCCATCGACACGCGGGCGGTCGGCCTTGCCGTCGTGGCGCTGGGGGGCGGGCGCACACGCCCGCAGGATGCCGTCGACCATGCCGTGGGCCTGGCGGAGCTTGCCGGCCTTGGCGACAGGCTGGAGCGCGGCCAGCCGCTTGCCGTCGTGCATGCGCGCAGCGAGGCCGCGGCGGCCGATGCCGCCATACGGGTGCGGGCGGCTTATCGGCTGGCCGAAGAGGGAACCGCAAGCGCGCCCGTGCTGGCGCGCATGACCTGACGTCGCCTATTTGGTGCCGTACATCCGGTCGCCGGCGTCGCCTAGGCCGGGCATGATGTAGCCCTTTTCGTTCAGGCCATCGTCGATGGAGGCGGTGAAGACGCTGACATCGGGATGCGCGGCGCGAAACCGCTCGATACCTTCGGGGGCGGCCAGCAGGCACAGGAAGCGGATGTTGCGCGCCCCGCGCTCCTTCAGCTTGTCGATGGCCATGATGGCGGAGTTGGCCGTGGCCAGCATCGGGTCCACCACGATCACGAGCCGGCTGCCGAGATCTTCCGGCGCCTTGAAGTAGTATTCCACCGCTTCCAGCGTATCGTGGTCGCGGTAGAGGCCCACATGCGCCACGCGCGCGGCGGGCACCAGATCGAGCATGCCTTCCAGAAGGCCGTTTCCGGCGCGCAGGATGGAGGCGAAGACAAGCTTCTTGCCTTCCAGAATGGGCGATTCCATCTCCGTCATGGGCGTCTGGATGCGCGTCGTCGTCAGATCGAGATTGCGCGTCACCTCGTAGCAGAGCAGCGTGGAGATCTCCCGCAGCAGGCGGCGGAAGCTGGCCGTCGAGGTTTCCTTCTTTCGCATCAATGTCAGCTTGTGCTGGACGAGCGGATGGTCGACTACGGTGACGCCTGTCATAAAACCTCGCGCGGGTGGTTCGGTCTGTCTGTCCTGATCTGTACCACGCTCTAAAGCCTGTCGGCCTCCACGCCAAGCCGGCGCCTGTGCGCGGTTCACAGGAAGCTGCGTCCGTGGCGGCCCGGCGCAAGGCCAAGATGCGCCGCGACGCTTTCGCCGATATCGGCGAAACTGTCGCGGTGGCCGATGGCACCGGGTGGGATACCGGGCCCGAACATCAGGATCGGCACGTTCTCACGCGTATGGTCGGTGCCGGCAAAGGTCGGGTCGCAGCCGTGATCCGCCGTGATGACGGCAAGATCGCCGGGGCGCAGGCGTGCGAACAGCTCGGGCAGGCGGGCATCGAACGCCTCCAGCGCGGCGGCATAGCCGGCGACATCGCGCCGATGCCCGAAGAGGGAGTCGAAATCCACGAAATTGGCGACGATCAGGTCGCCATTGCCGGCATCGTCCATCGCCTCCAGCATCGCATCGAACAAGGCCATGTTGCCCGCGCCCTTGCGCACTTCGCTTATGCCGCGCCCGGCGAAGATGTCGCCGATCTTGCCGATGCCGATAACCTTCCTGCCTGCCGCCGTTGCCCTGTCGGCCAGGGTGGGTTCGGGCGGTGGAACGGAATAATCGCGGCGGTTCGCCGTGCGGGTGAAACCGCCGGAGGGCGTTCCGGCGAAGGGGCGGGCGATGACGCGCCCGATCCTGAGCGCGTCGACCTGCCGGCGCGCGATGGCGCAGAGGCCGTAGAGCCGGTCCAGCCCGAAATGCTCCTCATGCGCCGCGATCTGCAGAACGCTGTCGGCGGATGTGTAGACGATGGGCTTGCCGCTGGCCACGCTGTCGGCCCCAAGCTCGGCGACGATTTCGGTTCCGGACGCGTGCCTGTCGCCGAGAATGCCGGGAAGTCCGGCCTCCCGCACGAGGGCGGCCGTCAGCGCGGCCGGCAGCGCCGGAACGCTGCGCGGGAAATAGCCCCAGTCGAACGATACGGGCACACCGGCGATTTCCCAGTGGCCGGAGGGCGTATCCTTGCCGCGCGAAACCTCGGAAGCCGATCCGTAGCGGCCTTGCAGCGATGCCGGAGCGCCGCGGCCTGCGGCGGCATCCAGCCCGAGCGCGCCAAGGTTGGGCAGCCGCAGGGGGCCTTTCCGAAGGCCCGGCCTGTCGGCGGCGCCTTGGGCGGCAGCCTGCAGGATATGTCCGTAGGTATCCGCGCCGAGATCGCCATAGGCACCGGCATCCGGCGCCTGGCCGATGCCGAACGAATCCATGACGATGAGAAGCGCGCGCCCCATGCGGGTATACTCCGTAAGCTCTTTTCGGCCCTTCATAGCGAGATGGGCCTGCCGCGTTAATCCACCCTTTATCGGTTGGGCGGCAGGATGGCGCCCGGCGGCTGCAACCGCCCGTATCGTATCGCGTAGCACGGGGACGCTCTGCCGCACATGCACTCCGCCGGCCCATCGGAAGAGGCGTACACCGCCGCGAGTGGCGGGGTCGTGCCCAGGCTTCCGCCATTGCTGCTTCACGCCTTCTGCGCGGACGAGCGGGTGGCTGCGTGCCTGCGCCGCGCGGCGGAGGCGCCGGTGCTGTCGCAGTTGACGGTACGCGTGCGCATGGGCGGCATCGAGGCGGCCGAACGCTTTTACGCCGGGCGTCCGACGCCGCATCTCATGGTTCTGCAGTCGGACGATGCGCCCGAGGACCTGCTGCACCGGCTGGACCATCTGGCCGAAGTCTGCGACCCGGAGACGCGGGTGCTGGTGATCGGCAATGCCTCCAGCGTTGACCTTTACCGCGAACTGATGCGCAGGGGCGTGTCGGGCTACCTGTCGCAGCCGGTGGACGTTGCCGACATCGTCGGGGCCCTGGCCCGCATAGAACCGGCAGAGCCGGCGGCCGGCCACCCGCGCAGCATCGCCTTCATTGGCGCGCGGGGCGGGGCGGGCTCGTCGATGCTGGCGCAGAATCTTGCCTTCCTGTCGGCACGCCTGTTCAAGGACAAGGTCGTGCTGGCCGATCTGGACCCTGCCTTCGGCACCGCGGCGCTGAACTTCGACCTGTCGCCGCAGGACGCCGGGTTGATTGCCTGCAGCGAGCGCCTGTCGCTGCTGGCCCTGCCGCACGACTGGCGGGCCGATCCGTCCGGACGCGCGCTTTCACAGTCTCTGGATGCCGCGCGCCGTGCCGCCGGCATCGTCATGATGGACGTGCCGCATGGCTGGAACGCCACCATACGCAATTACCTGAAGGCTGCCGATGCCGTCGTGGTGACGACGACGCCGGACCTTGCCGGCCTGCGCAACGTCGCCGGGCTCGTCGACGCACTGGAAACGCTGGAGCCGGCATTGCCGCGCCCCTGGCTGGTGATCAACCAGGTCGGGGCGGCCAGGGCGCACGAAATCCCCATAGCCGATTTCGCCGAGCCGGGGCGGCTGAACCTTCTGGCGGCGTTGCCCTACGCGCCGTCGCTGTTTGCGGGCGCATCCGCGCGCGGCAGGATGCTGGCCGAGGCCGCGCCGGACCACCCCTTGACGCGAAGCCTTACACGGATGACCCATGTGATCACGGGCCGGGTGCCCGCACCGAACTGACACGTCTGGAAGCCATCATGTCCGATCAGAATGCGATTCGCCCCGTCCACGCCGTTCACGCCGAAGACAGGGACGGGCTGCCCGAGCCCGCTCTCGGCTGGGCGCGCGCTACGGGATTTGCGGCCAAGCCCGGTGAAGTGTTGCTGGTGCCGGGGGCGGATGGCGGCCTGTCGGCGGCGGTGCTGGGCCTCGGCGCGCGCAAGGACGCGTCCCCCTCCACGTCGCTGCTCACCGGCGCGCTGGCAACGGCCCTGCCGGCGGGACCCTGGCGGCTGGACTGCGAGCTCGACCCCGATCTTGCCGCGCTGGGCTTCCGGCTGGGCGGATATCGCTTCGATCGCTACCGCCGGAACGGTCAGGTGGCGACCGACGGCTTGCAACTCGACGTCGTGGGATCGGGCGGTCACGAGGTCCGGCTCTACGAGGGCATCGCGCTGGTGCGCGACCTCATCAATACGCCCGCCAACGACATGGGCCCCGATGCCATCGAACGCGCCACGCGCGATCTTGCCGCCGAGTTCGGGGCGGCCGTGGAGGTGACGACCGGCGATGCGTTGCTGGCCGCAAACCTGCCGATGATCCACGCCGTGGGGCGAGCCAGCCAGCGGGCGCCGCGGCTGATCGACATGCGCTTCGGCCGGCACGATGCGCCGCGTATCACGCTGGTCGGCAAGGGCGTGGCCTTCGATACGGGCGGCCTCGACATCAAGCCGGCTTCCGGCATGCTCCTGATGAAGAAGGATATGGGCGGGGCGGCCAATGTGCTGGGGCTGGCGCGCATGCTGATGGCGGGGCGCGCCGACATCGCCCTGCGTGTCCTGATCCCGGCGGTGGAGAACTCGATCTCCGGCGATGCCTTCCGCCCCGGCGACGTGCTTGCCAGCCGCAAGGGCCGCACCGTGGAAATCGGCAACACCGACGCAGAAGGGCGTCTGGTGCTGGCCGACGCGCTGACCCTGGCCGATGAGGAGGCGCCGGAACTGTTGGTCGACATGGCGACGCTGACGGGTGCGGCGCGCGTGGCGCTGGGGCCCGACCTGCCGCCTTTCTATACCGAGGACGAGGAGCTGGCGGCCGAGCTTGCCAAAGCCGCGGCCGTGCTTGCCGATCCGATGTGGCGCATGCCCCTTTGGGCGCCCTATGCCGCCAATCTGTCGTCGCGGGTGGCCGACATCAACAACGTCACCAGCGATGGGTTCGCGGGTTCAGTAACGGCGGCGCTGTTCCTCCAGGGGTTCGTCGAGCGGGCACGGTCCTGGGTGCATTTCGACGTGTTCGGCTGGCGACCGAAGGCCGTCGCATGGGGCGGCGTCGGCGGCGAGGCGCAGTGCATCCGCGCCTTGTCGTCCATCATCCTGGAGCGGTACGGGCAATGACCCTGGACCGCCGCCGCAACGCCATCCGCCCCGACCTCGCCGATGCGCGCCTGAAAGGGCAGGTCCAGGCGGAGCGGTTCGTCGACGGCCGCCCGGCCCGCGTCGCAGCGCCCCTGGCGCCGCTGCGGCGGCGTCCGGCATCGGATGCGCCGCTAGAGACAGAGGCCCTTTGCAGCGAGGCGCTGACCGTTTTTGAGGACGCAGGCGAGGGCTGGATGTGGGTGCAACTGGCATCCGACGGCTATGTCGGATGGATGCCGTCGGAAGCCGTCGCCTTCGGCGCCGCCGCACCGACACATATCGTCCACGTGCCGCGCACCCTGGTCTTTCCGGGGCCCGACATCAAGCGGCCGCCCCTCTACGGCCTGACGATGGGTGCGGGCATCGTGGCTGCCGGCACGGCAGAGGACGCCAACGCGACGTATGTGCTCGTCGAGCCCTTCGGCGCCGTCGTCTCCCACCATTGCCGACCGGCAGCCGACGCCGCTGCCGCGGACTTCGTCGTCGTTGCCGAGGCGCTGACGAACGTGCCCTATCTCTGGGGCGGCAAGTCCGCACTCGGCATCGACTGCTCGGGCCTCGTGCAACTTGCGGTCGGCATGGCCGGCCTTGCCCTTCCGCGCGACACGGACATGCAGGAGGCGGAAGCGGGCGCGCCGCTTGCCCCGGGCGCAGCGTTGCAGCGCGGCGACCTGATCTTCTGGAAAGGGCATGTCGGCATCATGCGGGATGCCGGGACGCTGCTGCATGCCAACGCGCACCACATGATGGTGGCGTCGGAGCCTTTGGCTGAGGCCGAGGCACGGGCGGCGGCGAAGGGATCGCCCGTTACCTCACGCCGTCGTCTGGCCATTGGTTGAGGCGCGCTCGCGCACCAGCGCGGCGACGACCTCGGCGGGGCCGACGCGGCCGACGACATGGCCCTTCTCGGACACCAGAACTTCCCCGCCGCGCCGTTGCAGCGTCTCCATGACGCGGCGTAGCGGCGTGTCGCGGCTGACCGCCGAGGCAAGGGGCGTCTCCAGAGAGGCGCCCATGATCGACACCATCGCGTCCTCGGCCGTCAGAACGTTCATCGGGTTCACATGGGCGACGAAGTCCGCCACGTAGGGGCCGGCCGGATTGCGCACGATCTGGCTGGCGGTGCCTACCTGCACGATATGCCCGCCTTCCATGATGGCGATGCGGTTTCCAAGCTTGAACGCCTCGTCCAGATCGTGGCTGACGAAGATGATCGTCTTCTTGAAGCGCGCCTGGCTTTCGAGAAGCTCGTCCTGCAGCTTGGCGCGGATCAGCGGGTCGAGCGCCGAAAAGGGCTCGTCCATCAACAAGACGGGCGCGTCGGTGGCAAAGGCCCGGGCCAGTCCGACGCGCTGCTGCATACCGCCCGACAACTCGCCGACACGGCTGTGCGCCCAATCCTGCAGGCCGACGATCTCCAGCTTCTCCATCGCGTGGCGGCGGCGCTCCGCCTTGGAAACGCCGGCGAACTGCAGCCCCAGCGCGACGTTGTCCACCACGCTGCGCCATGGCAGCAGCGCGAACTGCTGGAACACCATCGCCACTTCGTGGCGACGCAAGTCGCGCAGCCTGCGCGACCCTGCGGACTGGATATCGACGGCGCCCTTGCCGGTATCCACCACCACGCGACCGCGCGAGACGGGCGCAAGGCCGTTGACGGCGCGGATCAGCGTGGACTTGCCCGACCCCGACAGGCCCATCAGCACGGCGATCTCGCCCTCATGGATGTCCAGCGTGGCGTTGGCGACGCCGAGCGTCGCACCGGTCGCCTCGCGGATCTCGGCGCGGGACTTGTTCTGGTCCACCATGTCGAGGGCGCGTTTCTCCCCGTCGCCGAAGACGATGCACACGTTCTGGAACGAGACGATGGGCTTCATCGGCTGCCTCCTTCGTCGATGCGGAAGAACCGGTCGAGGATGATCGCCAGGATGACGATGGCCAGGCCCGCTTCCAGCCCGCGGGCGATATCCACCGTGTTGAGCGCGCGCAGCACCGGCACGCCGAGGCCCGGTGCGCCGACCAGCGCGGCGATGACCACCATGGACAAGGACAGCATGATCGTCTGCGTCAGCCCCGCCATGATCTGCGGGAGGGCGTTGGGGATTTCGATGGTGAACAGGCGCTGCAGCCGCGTGGCGCCGAAGGCGTCCCCGGCTTCGAGCAATTGCGACGGGGTCGATACGATGCCCAGCCGCGTCAGGCGGATGGAGGCGGGCAGGGCGAAGATGACGGTGGCGACGAGGCCCGGCACCGTGCCGAGGCCGAACAGGATCAACGCGGGAATGAGGTAGACGAAGGTCGGTATGGTCTGCATCAGGTCCAGCACCGGCCGCATGACGTTGTAGATCCACTGCCGGCGCGCCGCCAGGATGCCCAGCGGCACGCCGATGACCATGCAGACGGCCGTCGCGGACAGAACCAGCGCCAATGTCTGTGTCGTCTCGCGCCAATAGCCGAGATTGATGATCAGAAGCAGGCCCAGCGCCGTCAGCACGGGTGCGGCGACGGTGCGCCGCATCGCGAAGGCGAACAGGGCGAAGGCGGCGACGACGGCGATGGGTGGCGGCGTCTCGAGGGCGTAGGTGATCCAGCCGATGATCGCCGAAAGGCCGGCGCTGAGCGCGTCGAAGAAGGGCAGGAAGTTGCCGATGAGCCAATCGAACCCGTCTTCACCGTAGCGGCCGATGGGGATCTTGTGACTGGTGATCCATTCCACGGGGTCTTTGACCTCTCTGTCCCATTCCGGAATGTGACAAACCTACGGCAGGCAGGTTTTTTGTCCAGCGGTTGGCGCGGCGGCGCCCGGCCATTATGGTGCGCCGCAAAGCGACAGGGCCCGACCTTCGAGGGGATTCGACGTGACCGCATTTCCATCCGATATCGACATATCGCGGGCGGCCTCAAAGCTGCCGATCGCCGAGGTGGCGGCGCGCCTGGACATACCGGACGCGGCGCTGGTGCCCTACGGGCGCGACAAGGCCAAGGTGGAGCGCGCGTTTCTGGATGGCCTGTCGGACCGTCCCGACGGCCGGCTCATACTGGTGACGGCGATCAACCCCACACCGGCCGGAGAGGGCAAGACAACGACGACGGTGGGCCTCGGCGACGGGCTCAATGCCATCGGCCGCAGGGCCGCCATCTGCCTGCGCGAGCCCTCGCTTGGCCCCTGCTTCGGCCAGAAGGGCGGCGCGGCGGGCGGCGGACGGGCGCAGGTGGTGCCGATGGAAGACATCAATCTGCATTTCACCGGCGATTTCCACGCCATCACCTCGGCGCACAATCTTCTGGCGGCCATGGTGGACAATCACATCCACTGGGGCAATGCGCTGGGGCTCGATCCGCGCCGGGTCGTCTGGCGCCGCGTGGTGGACATGAACGACCGTGCGCTGCGCGACATTGTCGTATCCCTCGGCGGGCCGTCCAACGGCATGCCGCGCGAAACCGGCTTCGACATCACCGTCGCATCGGAAATCATGGCCATCGTGTGCCTGGCCTCCGACATCGCCGATCTGGAGGCGCGGCTTGGCCGCATCGTGGTGGGCTACCGCCCCGACCGAAGTGCCGTCACGGCCGCCGACCTGAAGGCGAGGGGGGCGATGGCGGCGCTGCTGCGCGATGCGATGCTACCCAACCTCGTCCAGACGCTGGAGAACAACCCCGCCTTCGTGCATGGCGGCCCCTTTGCCAATATCGCCCATGGCTGCAACTCCGTGGTGGCCACCAAGGCGGCGCTGAAGCTGGCCGACTACGTCGTCACCGAGGCCGGCTTCGGTGCCGATCTCGGCGCGGAGAAATTCTTCGACATCAAGTGCCGCATGGCGGGCTTGCGCCCCGACGCGACGGTGATCGTGGCAACCGTGCGCGCCCTGAAGATGAATGGCGGCGTCGCCAGGTCGGCCCTGGCGAGCGAGAATATCGAGGCGCTGCGCAAGGGCGCCGCCAATCTGGGCCGGCACATCGAGAATGTGCGCGGCTTCGGCGTGCCGGTCATCGTGGCGATCAACCATTTCGGAACCGATACCGCGGCCGAGCTGGAGGCCCTCAAGGCGTATGTGGCGCGGATGGGGGTGGAGGCCGTCGTCTGCCGGCATTGGGCCGAGGGGTCTTCCGGCATCCTGGAGCTGGCTGAAAAGGTGGCGGCGCTGGCCGATGGCGGCACCGCCGACTTCGCGCCGATCTATGCCGACGAGCTCAGCCTGATCGACAAGGTCGAGACCGTGGTGCGCCGCATCTATCGCGGCAAGGCGGTGACGGCCGAGCCGCAGGTCATGAAGGAACTGGAGCGGATCGAGGCGGCCGGCTTCGGCCATCTGCCGGTCTGCCTTGCCAAGACGCCTTACTCCTTCTCGACCGATCCAGCGCTGATCGGGGCGCCGGAGGGGCATATCGTCCATATCCGCGAGGTGCGGCTGTCGGCCGGCGCGGGGTTCGTGGTCGTCATATGCGGCGATATACTGACCATGCCGGGGCTGCCGCGCATCCCGGCCGCGGAACATATCTCGCTGGGCCTGGACGGCCTTATAGAAGGCCTCTCCTGAAGACCTGGAGTTGCAAAGCAAAGGCAAGTTCGGGCGCGCATCGTTTTTCGTTTGCGCGCCGGGCCGGCAGGCGCTAACGCTTTGCCCATGACCATGATGTGCACGAACGACAGGCTTTGGTGGCAGGCTCGCTAACGGCGGCCGACGACCATTCGTGTGTTCGATCAGATGGGCCGCCTCGGGAAACCGGCGGCCTTTTTCGTTTGTGCCGCCGCCGAGGCTTATTGCGAAGGGAAGGCGAGGATGAGCCTGGATAGTCAGTCCGACGGTACTGAGAGCTACGTGACGGAAGGCGGCGTCACCATCACCCGCAGGCGCCGGCCGATCGAGTATGCCGGCGCGATCGACCCGGTGATCGACCGGCTGGATACACGGCGCGGCGCCGTCTTCTCGTCCAACTATGAGTATCCCGGCCGCTATACGCGCTGGGACACGGCGATCGTGGATCCGCCGGTCGTCATCACGGCCAGCGGCCGCCGGATGCTGATCGAGGCGCTGAACCCGCGCGGCGAGGTGCTGGTGAGCCTGATCCACCAGGCGATCGACGGCAATGCCGATATCGCCGCCATGACGCGTGACGGCGGACGCGTGAGCCTGACGGTCAAGGAACCCGACCGCGCCTTCACCGAGGAAGAGCGTTCGCGCATGCCGACCGTCTTTTCGGTGCTGCGGCTGATCGTGCAGCTTTTCAAGTCGCACGAGAACGGCGACCTCGGGCTCTACGGGGCCTTCGGCTACGATCTCGCCTTCCAGTTCGACCCGGTGACGCAGCATCTGGCCCGGCCGGACGACCAGCGCGACCTTGTGCTGTTCCTGCCGGACGAGGTGCACACGGCGGACCATTACTCCGCGACGGCCTATATCGACAGTTTCGAGTTCTCCAGGGACGGCCTGACCACGGAAGGCCTGCCCGGCGGCGGCCCCGAGGCGCCCTACCGCGCCGCCGAAGCGGCGCCCGCGCGCGGCGACCACGAGCCCGGCGAGTATGCGCGGCTGGTGCGCCGCGCCAAGGAGAAGTTCATGCGCGGCGACCTCTTCGAGGTCGTGCCGGGCCAGACCTTCTACGAAGAGTGCAGGACGGCGCCATCCGCCGTGTCGCGCCGGCTGAAGGCGATCAACCCGTCGCCCTACTCGTTCTTCATCAATCTCGGCGACAACGAGTTCCTGATCGGCGCCAGCCCGGAAATGTTCGTGCGCGTCAGCGGGCGCAGGGTGGAGACGTGCCCGATCTCGGGCACGATCCGCCGCGGCGAGGATGCGATCTCCGATTCCGAGCAGATCCTCAAACTGCTCAATTCGCGCAAGGACGAGTCGGAACTCACCATGTGTTCCGATGTCGACCGCAACGACAAGAGCCGCGTCTGCGAGCCGGGTTCGGTCCGCGTCATCGGGCGGCGGCAGATCGAGATGTATTCGCGGCTGATCCATACGGTTGACCACATCGAAGGGCGCCTGCGCGACGGCATGGACGCGATGGACGCTTTCCTGTCGCACGCCTGGGCCGTGACGGTGACGGGCGCCCCCAAGCTGTGGGCCATGCGCTTCATCGAAAGCCACGAGAAGAGCCCGCGCGCCTGGTATGGCGGCGCGGTGGGCATGATGCACTTCAATGGCGACATGAACACCGGACTGACGCTGCGCACCATCCGCCTGCGCAACGGCATTGCCGAGGTGCGCGCCGGAGCCACCCTTCTCTACGATTCCAACCCGGAAGAGGAAGAGGCCGAGACCGAGTTGAAGGCATCCGCCTTCCTGGCGGCGATCCGCGAGGCCGGGGCCGACGCGGTGCACCCCGAAGAGGCGGTACGCGAACCGGTGGGCAAGGGCGTCCGCGTCCTTCTGGTGGACCACGAGGACAGCTTCGTCCACACGCTGGCAAACTACATCAGGCAGACGGGCGCGGAGGTGACGACCGTGCGCACGCCCGTGCCCGCCGAGATCTTCGACCGGGTGCAACCCGACCTCGTGGTGCTTTCGCCCGGGCCGGGCAACCCGGCCGATTTCGATTGCCGCGCCACCATCGACGCGTCGCGCCGGCGCGGCCTGCCGATCTTCGGAGTCTGCCTCGGGCTGCAGGCCCTTGCGGAAGCCTATGGCGGTACGCTGCGCACCCTTCACGTTCCCGTCCATGGCAAGCCCTCGCGCATTCGCGTCAACCGGCCGGGCGTGATTTTCGAGGGGCTGCCTTCGGAAGTGACGGTGGGGCGCTATCACTCGATCTTCGCGGACCCGGTGCGCCTGCCGCGCGATTTCGACGTGACGGCAGAAACGGACGACGGCGTCGTCATGGCGTTCGAGCATCGCAGCGAGCCGGTGGCGGCGGTGCAGTTCCATCCCGAAAGCATCATGAGCCTCGGCGGCGAAGCCGGGATGCGCATGATCGAGAATATCGTCGCCAACCTGCCGCGCAAGGTCAGGGTCAAGGCTGCGTAAGCGGGAGGGCGTCGGCGTGGTGCAACTGAGAACCGCCAACCACATCGCGATGGCGACGATCGTCGTCGCCGTGGTGGTGTTGGGGTTGAAATATATCGCCTTTCTGGTGACCGGCTCCGTCGCGCTGTATTCGGACGCGCTGGAATCGGTCGTCAACGTGGTGGCCAGCCTGGCGGCGCTGTGGGCCATCAACGTCTCCGCGCGCCCGGCCGACGCCGACCATCCCTTCGGACACCACAAGGCTGAATATTTCTCGGCGGTCCTCGAAGGTGTTCTCATCACCGTCGCCGCGCTGCTGATCCTGCGCGAGGCATGGGGCGCCTATCTGGAGCCGCGGACGCTGGATACGCCGTTCAAGGGCATGGCCATCAACGCGGTCGCGACGGCGATCAACGGCTTCTGGGCCCTTTTCCTGCTGCGGCAGGGCAAGGCGCGCCGGTCACCCGCGCTTCTGGCCGACGGGCGGCACATCATGGCCGACGTGTTCACCTCGGTGGGCGTGCTCGGGGGCCTTCTCCTGGCGGTGACGACGGGCTGGCACGTCCTCGACCCGCTGATGGCCGCGCTGGTGGCGTTGAACATCCTGCGCGAAGGCGTAAAGGTCGTCACCTCGTCCCTGTCGGGCCTGATGGACCAGGCCATGGACCCGCAGGAACTGGACCTGGTTCGCGATATCATCTCGCAGCAGGCCGACGGCGCCCTGGAGGTCCACGACCTCAAGACGCGCCACGCAGGGCCTGCCTTCTTCATCGAATTCCACATGGTGGTGCCCAGCACGATGACGGTGGGCGTGTCCCATGCGATCTGCGACCGGATCGAGGATGCACTGCAGGAAGGCTTCCCGGCGGCGCGCGTGCTGATCCATGTCGAGCCCGAGGAAGAGGCGAAGCAGACCGGCGTGCCCGTCCTGTGAAAGCATAACCACAAGGGGCTTGCTTTTGCGCCGGAGGCGAAGCAATTTGCAGCCATGACGATTCACGCGGCACACGGAATGGAAAGCTCTGGCGGCAACGCCGGCATTTTCGCGTCTGCCCGTCTTGGCCTTCTTCTTCTCCTTAGCAGCGGTCGTCGGGCCCGTTGAGAGGGACGCCCGGCGGTCGGAGCCGGCGTTCGATGGACGTAGACGTCCCCCTCGGAAAATCTGGAACATCAATCCGACAGGCTCCCGCCGGCACGGAGGATCGCCGGCCCGGCAGCCATTGAAGAGGCAAGAAACATGTCACATACCGCCCGCACGAGCCGGCCAGTCATGACCCGTGCCGCCGAGAAATATCAGCCCTATCCGCCTGTCGACCTGCGCGATCGGCAGTGGCCGTCGCGGCGCATAGAGACCGCACCCATCTGGTGCTCGGTGGACCTGCGCGACGGCAACCAGGCGCTCGTCGACCCCATGGGCCACGACCGCAAGGCGCGCATGTTCGCGCTGCTCAAGGACATGAACTTCAAGGAAATCGAGATCGGTTTCCCGTCCGCGTCGCAGACCGATTTCGACTTTACCCGCTGGGCGGTGGAAGAGGGCGGCGTGGGCGACGACGTATCGCTGCAGGTGCTGGTGCAATGCCGGCCCGAACTGATCGCCCGCACCTTCGAGGCGCTCGAGGGCGCGCGTCATCCCATCGTCCACTTCTACAACTCCACCAGCGAGTTGCAGCGCCGCGTCGTGTTCCAGAAGGACAGGGCCGGCATCAAGCAGATCGCCGTCGATGCCGCCAGGATGATCGGCGAGATGGCGGACAAGGCCGGCGGCGGCTTCCGCTTCCAGTACTCGCCGGAAAGCTTTACCGGGACGGAGCTGGAATTCGCGCTGGAGATCTGCAACGCCGTCACCGAGATCCTGCAGCCGACGCCCGAGAACCGGTTGATCCTCAACCTGCCGGCAACGGTCGAAATGTCGACGCCCAATATTCATGCCGACCAGATCGAATGGATGAGCCGGAACCTCGACAATCGCGAGGCGATCATCCTGTCGCTGCATCCGCACAACGACCGCGGCACCGCCATCGCCGCCACCGAGCTGGGCCTGATGGCCGGCGCCGACCGCGTCGAGGGAACCCTGTTCGGCAATGGCGAGCGCACGGGCAATGTGGACATCGTCACGCTGGCGCTGAACATGTTCACGCAGGGCGTCGACCCGGAACTGGACGTATCGGACATCAACCGCATCAAGGATGTCTACGAATACTGCAACCAGCTTCGCATTCCCGAGCGGCATCCCTATGTCGGCGAACTGGTCTACACGGCCTTCTCCGGCTCGCACCAGGACGCCATCAACAAGGGAATGAAGGCGGCGAAGGCGGCCAACACGCCGCTGTGGGAAGTGCCCTATCTGCCGATCGATCCCAAGGATGTCGGCCGCAGCTACGAGGCCATCATCCGGATCAACAGCCAGTCGGGCAAGGGCGGCATCGCCTATGTCCTGCAGGCGGATTACGGCCTCAACCTGCCGCGCAACCTGCAGATCGAGTTCCGCGAGGAGATCCAGCGCATCACGGACATGGAGGGCAAGGAACTGCCCGTGCGCCGCATCTACGAACAGTTCCTCGAGACCTATGTCGACCAGCCGGGCGCACCCCTGTCCTTCGTCGAGCACATGACCCGGTCCGATGGCGGCTCGCGAACCGACCGGCTGGTCGAGGCGGTGATCCGCGACGGCAACAAGGAAGTCCGCATCGAAGGGCGCGGCACCGGGCCGATCGACGGCTTCATCGATGCCCTGTCGCGCCATACGGGCATCGACATGTCCGTCGCCGACTATTCGGAACACTCGTTGCAGCGTGGCTCCAACGCGACGGCAATCTCCTACATGGAGATCGAGTATCCCGGCGGACGCGTCTTCGGCGCGGGCATCGACCATAACATCGTTGCCGCATCCCTGAAGGCCATCGTGGCCGCCGCAAACCGCGCCATCGTCGCGCTGGAGGCAGCGAAGGCAGCCTGATCCGCATGGCGACGGCGCGCCCGACAGGTGCGCCGTCGCACTTTTTTAACGAGCGTCGGTGTCTAATGCCCTCCGAAATGCGGAATGCATCGGAGTTGCGACATGGCCGAGCTGAAACACGATATCGCGGTTGCCAAGGGCTCGCGCAGACTTGCGGACGCCGTACGGGCGGCCAAGATCGCCGCGGCGCAGCGGTCCGACATCGTCGTCGATATCCGCGAGGCCGAAAAGGCGCGGCTCGGCAGCCTGGCCGACGAGATGCGCGAAGTGGCCGACGCGGTGCCACCGACGGACGATCTCTTCGACTTCACCCTGTCGGAAGGGCCGCAGCCCCGCTACTGGGTGGACGGCACCGCGCATATCTCCATGGCGCGAGACCGCACAACCTATCGCTTCATGCGGGAAACGCGGCTTGGCCGGGTGACACTGGCCGAATCCACCGATGTGCAGCGCATGGTGGATGCGGTCACCGAATATGTGGCCGAGCGCATGGTCGAGCGGGATCGCGCCATGGCGCTGTCCGACAGGGTCGCCGCGCGCGGCGAGGGCGGAAAGCTCGTCATCGCCGCATCCGATTTCCAGGATGAAGCGGCGACGCCCGCCCCCAAGGACCGCACCGGCCTCATGATGGCAGCGGCCTGGCTGTTGATCGGTTCCGTGCTGGGCGCAGGTGCGCTCGTCGGACTATCGACCTATCTGTCCGCGCCGGTGCTGTAACGCGGCCGGCCGGAGACGGCACGCTTCAGCAACAGGATCGCCGCCCCGGCGACAAGGCCCCAGAAGGCGGCGCTGACGCCGAAGAAGGCGTTGCCGGACGCTGCGACGACAAAGCAGATGGCGGCGGCCTCCCGCTCGCCGGCATCCTCCATCGCACCCTGCACGGAGGCCGCGAAAGCGCCCAGGAGGGCCAGCCCGGCAATCGCGCCGATCAGCAGAGGCGCATGCTCGGCAAAGGCGACGATCCAGCCTGCCGCGAGGCCGAAGACGATATAGGCGACACCGGAGGAAATGCCGGACAGATAGCGCAAAGCCTTGTTGGGCCCTGCCTCGGGCCCGGCGCACAGCGCAGCGGTGATCGCCGCCAGGTTGATGGCGCAGCCGCCGAACGGCGCCGTCATCATGGTTGCGGCACCGGTGGTGACGAAGATCGGGCCGGGTGCGGGGTCGTAGCCGTTGAGCTTTATGATCGCCAGGCCCGGCACGTTCTGCGATGCCATGGTGATGACATAGAGCGGCAGGGCGATGCCGATGATCGCCGAAAGATGGAACTGCGGCATGGTGAAGACCGCCCCGGCGATGTCCGCGGCGCCCGGCAGGCTTGCCGCTCCCGGCCCGAGAACGACCAGAAGGATCGTGACCAGCGCCGCGATGGGGACGGCCGCGATCCTGCGCCACAGGCCGACCAGGACGAATGTCGCGATGATGAGGCCGGCCTGGAGCGGCATCCCGGCCAGGGCCCGAACGGGGGCGACGCACAGGTCGAACAGGATGCCCGCCAGCATGGCGCTGGCCAGCGAACGGGGGATGGCGGTGATCCAGCGGCCGAGAGGGCGTATGAGCCCGGTGAGGATGATGAGCGCGCCGGTGATCAGGAAAGCGCCGACGGCCGCCGCGAAACCGCCCTCGGGCACTCCGGCGATGGCCAGGAAGGCCGCGCCGGGTGTCGACCAGGCAATGGAGACCGGCATGCGCGTGCGCCAGGAATAGACGATGCTGCACAGCCCCATGGCGACCGACAGCGCAAGCAGTCCGGAGGCTGCCTGCGCCGGTGTCGCGCCGACGCCGCGAAGCCCCTGGACAATGACCGAAAAGCTGGACGAGAAGGCGATGACGGCCGTCAGCAGCCCCGCGGCCAGCGGCAGGATCTTGTTTGCGGATGGGGTGGACATGCCCGGCGCCGGCCTCGAGGATTGATGCTGTAACCTTCATAGAACGGCATTATCGGACGCCGCAACACAAAACCGTCCCCACGGTTACGCTCGGACGGAGGCAGCCTCCGCATCGGCCGTCGTGCCATCTGCGAGCAGGCGGCGCTGCCGCACCCAGTCGATGGCATCGCCATGCGGTGTGTAGCCGCGTTCCCGCTGCGTGAGCGACCATTCGCCCGGGCCGCCATCGATCTCGAAGAGGCTGTAGCGGGCGGCGGGCTTGTCGTGGCCGGCGCTTTGGCTTGCCGAGGGAACGCCGCATACCGGAACCCTTTCCCCGCCCGGACCGGTGAGCCAGTAAAGCGTATCGAGATGCGTGTGCCCGTGCAGAACGAGCTCTGCCCCGGCATCATGGATCACGCGGGAGAAGAACTGTTTGCCGATCAATCGTTTCGACCATGCGGCCGCGCCCGGCACCGGCGGATGATGAATCAGCACGACGCGGAACAACCCCAGGCCGTGGGCCTGCGTCAGCAAGCGCGCGGTTTGCAGGGCCTGCCGGCGTTTGAAGCTGCCGGTGGCAAAGAAGGGGGCGGTCGCCTCGGCGCTCGATGTACCGATGACTGCGACGGGGCCGCGCACGCGCATATAGGGAAAGCGGCGATCGTCGAAGGACAGGCCGTCGTCGCCGGTCATGTAGCCGTCCCATTCGCGGCAGGCGCGGTTGAGCGCGCCCGGCACGTAGGCATCGTGATTGCCCGGCACCACGGAAACCCAGTCGGGCTTGCCGAGATCCTCCAGCCAGAGGCGGGCGCCATCCACTTCGGTCTTGGTCGCAAGATTGACGAGATCGCCGGTCACGGCCACATGATCGGGCTTCTGCTGGCGCATGTCGGCAACGAGGTTCAGCAGCGTATCGCCGAACATGGCGCGCTTTCGGTTGCGCTGCCAGTTGATGTAACCGGTAATGCGCTTGGACACGAGCTCGCGGTACGAGACTTCGGGCAGGGGGCCGAGATGAATGTCGGAAAGATGGGCGAGTCGGAACATCAGCGGCAATGTAAACCGGCGGCCGATTTTGGAAAGAGCCGTGGGGTAACGGGCGCTTGAGACTTCGCGATCGGCTCTTCCATCTGTTTTTCCTGCTGCGGCGGCCGATGACCCTGGGCACGCGGGTTGCGGCCTTCGATGCGGACGGGCGCGTTTTCCTCGTGCGGCACACCTATATCGCCGGCTGGCACCTTCCCGGCGGGGGCGTGGACCCGGGCGAAACCTGCGAAGCCGCGGCGCGCCGCGAACTTGCCGAGGAAGGCAACCTCGATTGTCCGCACGGCTTGCGTCTCGTGTCGCTGCACTTCAACCGCCGGGCCTCGCGCAGGGACCATGTCGCCTTCTACCGCGCGGACGGCGTGCGGCAGACAGCGCAACGCAGCGCCGACCGCGAGATCGCCGAATGCGGCTTCTTTGCCCTGGCGGACTTGCCCGATGGGGTCACGCCCGCGACCCGGGCGCGCCTGTCGGAGCTTGCCGGATCCGTGCCTTCAGCCCCGCACTGGTGAAACGCCCGGAAGGCGGCCCCGATCGTGCGGGGTATCGAGGTGCTGCTCGGGCCCGAGGGGCACGATCCCGGTCGGGTTGATGGTCTTGTGGCTCTCGTAATAGTGGCCCTTGATGTGCCTGAAATCGACCGTCTCGGCGACGCCGGGCCATTGATAGAGCTCAAGCATGTAATTGTAGAGATTGGGATAGTCGGCGATGCGCCGGCGATTGCACTTGAAGTGCCCGACATAGACGGGATCGAAGCGGATCAGCGTGGTGAAGAGCCGCCAGTCCGCTTCCGTCGGCCGATCGCCAACAAGATAGCGCTGTCGTCCAAGGCGGTCTTCCAACGCGTCCAGCACCTCGAACAGCTTCTGGAAGGGAGCCTCATAAGCTTCCTGCGTCGTGGCGAAGCCGCATTTGTAGACGCCGTTATTGACGGATTCGTAGACGAGATCGTTGGTGGCATCGATTTCGGCCCGCAGGGCCGGCGGATAGAAATCCAGCCCGGCATCGCCGAAGGCGTCGAAGCTGTCGTTGAACATGCGGATGATCTCGGACGATTCGTTGCTGACGATCGTTCCGGTCTGCTTGTCCCACAGGACGGGCACGGTGACGCGGCCGGTAAACTCCGGGTCGGCTTTGAGATAGACCTGATAGAGCTTGTCGGCGCCATTGACGTCATCCGGTATGGCGCCCGGTCTTTGCGAAAACTCCCAACCGTTCTCCGCCATCAGCCAATCGACGACGGAGAGGGATATGACGTCCTCGAGCTTCTTGAGCTTGCGGAAGATCAATGTCCGGTGCGCCCACGGGCAGGCGAGCGATACATAAAGATGGTATCGCCCCGCTTCCGCCGGGTAGCCGCGCTGGCCTTGCGGCCCCGGCCCGCCATCGGGCGTGATCCAGTCTCGAAAGACGCTTGCCTCCCGCTTGAAGCTTCCACCCGTTTTCTTGGTGTCGTACCAGACGTCCTGCCAGACGCCGTCAACCAGCATGCCCATGCTCGTGCGCTCCCGTGTTCAGCACAAGGGATATGAGCCGGATTGCGGTAGACGCCAGTCCCGGCACCATGATAAGCACCGTCAACCGAATGACCGACAATTGGTGGTCCGTTTGCTGCGACGACGAAGCCTGGAAGCGGCCAAGACCGCACACTGACCGCGCCGGAAGGCCTGCCCTGGCTTCTGGCGTGTACGGCCACGCCAGATGTTTTGGATCACCATGCTTTCCCGTCTTTCTGCCGCCGGGCTGACGTTCGGCAACGAGCTTCCCCTGCATGCCGCCTGCATAGAGGACATTTCGGCCGAGGCCTTCGGGCCCGGGCGCTTTGCCCGCGCCGCAGCGCGCGTGCGGGAGATGGCGTCCCACACCCCGAGCCTTTCCTTCGTCGCCTGCCTGCATGGGCAGGTCATCGGATCGGTCCGTCAGACCCCGGTGCTGGTTGGCGCGACACAGGCGCTCATGCTGGGCCCGCTCGCCGTCCGCCCGGCCTACAAGGGCATGGGCGTCGGCAAATCCCTGATGCAGATGGCGGCGGATGCCGCCCGCGATGCGGGCGAGGCGTTCATATTCCTGGTGGGTGACAGGGGATATTACATGCCGCTCGGCTACGAGCCGACCAGGCCCGGCAGCATCGTCATGCCTGGGCCTGTCGATCCTTTGCGGGTACTGGCCCTGCCGCTCGATGGCGGCGGCGTGGACAGGCTCGACGGTAAGGTGACGGCCCGCTTCAGATGAAGGGCTCCAGCATCGGGCCCACGGTGGACCGGTGTCCGATGTCGTCGCCATGGGCGATGAGCCAGGCGCGGGCCGCCCGCCTGCCGGCCTCGGCAAGGCCCGACAGTTCGGACCAGCGCGTGTCCAGCTTGGCGGCGGTGGAGCGCTCTGCCACGTCCTGGCTGGCGGCGATCATGTGCAGCCGCAGGCGTGCGATGCGACGCAGGGCCGGATTGGCCTCGTCCGCGCCGCGCAACAGCTTCTGGATTTCGGTCAGCGTCCGCAGGTCCCGCAGCAGGCTGGAGTTGAAGGTGATCTCCGTCACCCGCGACAGGATATCGGCCACCCCCTGCGGAACCTCCTGCCGCTGGAACGGGGTAACCTGCACGATCAGGATGTCGGCCGCGAACGCTTCCGAGAACAACGGTGTCAGCGTCGGGTTTCCCATGTAGCCGCCATCCCAATAGGAAATCCCGTCGATCTCGACCGCGCGGAACAGGTTGGGCAGGCAGGCCGAGGCGAGCAGGGCGTCGGCCGTCAGTTCCGCCCCGGTGAAGACACGGGCCGACCCGGTGTCCACGCGCGTCGCGGAAACGAAGGTGGGGATGACGTCGGGGCCCTGGAGCAGGGGAAAATCGATGGTGCGTTCCAGCACCGGGCGAAGCGGATTGCCGCTCGGCATGGTCGGATCGTAGGGCGAAACCATCTGCCCCAGTACCTTGACCCGTTCCAGCATGCCGTGCACCACGGTTGTGGGCAGTGGCAGGAAGGGCATCGAGCGCTCCACCGCGCCCAGCGGCGATGAGCCGGAGACGCTCCGCCAGAGCCGTTCGAGGTTTTCGCGCGCCGCTTGCGCGCCGCCTGTGGCGAGGCCGGTGACAAGGCTGGCCGCGTTCAACGCCCCGGCGCTGGTGCCGCTGACGGCGGTGAAGCGAAAGCGCCCGTCTTTCAGAAGATGGTCCAGCACCCCCCAGGTAAAGGCGCCATGCGCGCCGCCGCCCTGAAGCGCCAGCGATATGGGGAGAGAGGAAGCGTCGACCATTAGTGGCGTTCTCCCGTGGCAGGGGCGGACCGGCTAGCGTCCCTCACGATACCATGTGGCGGACAAGACCATAAGCAGGACGGCGAGGCCCAGGAACCCGGCGAAAAGCGGCGTCCGCTCCACGCCGCGCAGCACCGTTTCGTCGGTGGTCTTCAGGCCGATCCAGTCCCGGCCGTCGCCGTCGGCCCGCCCGGTGATCGGCACGATGCGCGGCACCGCGACGTTGCCATCCGCGTCGGCTATGCGCCGCACGCCGCCGCGCGACGCTTCGGCCACGGGTTGCAGCTTGGCCGTGGTGGAAATGGCCTCGCGGAACTCGCGCGGATTGGCGGGGCCGACATTGACGAGCGCGCGCAAGTCGCCGTTCGCCACCTGGTACAGGCCGAGTTCGTCCACCGGTACAGCGGCCGTCCATATGCCGTCGCCCGTCTGCGCAAGCGTCAGCGTCCGCGCTTCGCCGGACGGCGTTATCAGCGTTGCCGGGCCCGGATCGTCGCCGATCGTATTGCGGGTGATGGTCAGCGTGCTGCCTTCGGCGACGGCGTCGAGAGACTCCTCTTCCAGCTCCGGCTCCTTCATCAGCCAATGCGCGAGCCGCCGGAACAGGGGCACATGCGGGCCACCGCCCTCGAACCCGCGCGACCATAGCCAACCCTGGTCGGAGAGAAGCAGCGCGACGCGCCCTTCGCCCACGCGGTCGAGCACCAGCAGCGGCTTGCCCTCCGGACCGTTCATGACCGTCTCCCCCGAGACCTCGCCCACATCGACGATGCGGAACCAGGGGCTCCAGGCCGGGGGCGTCTGCGAGGCGCCGGGCAGATCCCGTGTGACGGGGTGTTTGCGGCCGAGCTCGGACAGGACGGGGCGGAACGCCTCGGTCTCGACCGAGCCCTCCGGAAGCGCGGGCAGGACGCTGGCCAGGGGCGAGTTGGCGATGGAATCGAGCCCGGCATATTCCGGGCCGGAGGCGATCAGCATGGCGCCGCCGTTGCGCACATACTGCGCGATGTAATCGTAGTAGAGCGTCGGCAGGACACCGCGCCGCTGGTAGCGGTCGAAGATGATGAGGTCGAAATCGTCGATCCGCTCCACGAAAAGCTCGCGCGTCGGGAAGGCGATCAGCGACAACTCGTCGATCGGCGTCCCGTCCTGCTTTTCCGGAGGCCGCAGGATGGTGAAATGGACGAGGTCGACCGCCGCATCGGATTTCAGGAGATTGCGCCAGGTGCGCTCGCCGGCATGCGGCTCGCCCGAGACCAGAAGCACCCGCAGGTTTTCCCGGATGCCGTCCACAACGGCGATGGCCTTGTTGTTGATGGAGGTTATCTCGCCCGGCCGCTCCGCCGCGACGAGCTCCACGATGTTGTGCCCGGCGCGTGGAAGCTGGAATGGCAACTGCGTCTCCTGGCCAGGCACCGCGTTCTGCCGGGCGACCAGATCGCCGTTCAGATAGGCTCGTACGTCGACCGGCGCGCTCGGCGCGTTCTCGCCCTCCTCGACGACGCGATAGGTCAGCGTCTGCTGCTGCTCGACGATGCCGAAGCGCGGCGCCGAGACGATCTCTATGCGGCGGTCGAACTCGTCCGGCCGGCCGGTGACGAGGCCGTGCACCGGCGCGTCGAAGCCAAGCTGACCGGCATTGGCCGGAATGTCGTGGACCTGCCCGTCGGTCACCAGGATCGCGCCGGCGACCCGCCCCGGCGAAACGTCGGCAAGGCCGGACGACAGCGCCGAAAACAGCGCCGTGGTGGCATCCTGGTTGCTTTCCGCCGTGCGGCTGGCCTCTACGACGCGCACATCGAATTCGGGATACTCTGCCAATCGAGCGCGCAGTTGCGCGACGGCATCGTCGGTTTCGCGCATGCGCGTGCCGATCGATTGGCTCTGGCTGCGATCCACTACCAGCGATACGACGCTCTGCAGGGGCTCCCGCTCCTCGCGCAGCAGCACCGGGTTGGCGAGCGCCAGCAGCAGCGCCGCGATGGCGGCAACACGCAGAAGCGCACCGCGCAGCCGCCCGGCGATGAGCAGAAGGGCGATCAGCACGGCCGGCGCCGCGATCAGGGCCAGCACGGTCCAGGAGAAGAAGGGCGAGAAGCTCAGCGACCAGGTCATTGTCCGAGCCTTTCCAGAAGCGCCGGCACATGGACCTGGTCGGCCTTGTAGTTGCCGGTCAGCACATACATGACGATGTTGACGCCGGCCCTGTAGGCATAGTCGCGTTGCGCCGGATCGGGCGTGTCGGTCGGATAGACGAACAGGCCGGTATCATCCACCGCCCAGGCGCTGGCGAAATCGTTGGACGTGATCATGATGGACGAGACGCCGTCGCCGGCCGTGGCGGGGCGCGTCTCGGCGTCGGCAGAGCGGGCCAGCGCCTCCACCCACAGGTCGGACGCGGTGTAGCGGCCGGGGAAGCTGTCCATGATGTAGAAGGATTTGGTCAGCACATGGTCGGCCGGGACGGGCTCAAGCGGCGGTATGTCGAGGTCTGCCAGGATGGCGCGCAGGCGGCGCTGCCCATCGGAAACGGCAGTGCCCGAAAGGCCGGTCATGCCGCTGTCCTCGACGTCGAACAGCACGGTGCCGCCCTGCTTCATATAGGCGTCGACCCGGCTGATCGCTTCCTCCGCCGGCATCGGCGCCGAGGCGGAAACGGGCCAGTACAGGATGGGATAGAAGGAAAGCTCGTCGGTCGCGATATCCACCTCGACCGGTTCGCCCGGCTCCAGCGCCGTCTTGGCGCCGATGAACTGCGACAGGCCGAACAGGCCTTGTCGCGATATCTCGTCCTGCGCCGCGTCGCCGGTACGCACATAGGCAAGGTGGGTCGTTGCCGTGGCGGCGATGGCGGCCTCGGCGTCGTAGCCATCGAGCCCGGCACGCGCCGGATCGTCGGCCTCTTGTGCGTGGCCGAGGGCGGGCAGCAGCAGGATCGCCCCGGCAAGGATCAGCGGCAGCGTCGCCTGGCGGCGCCAGCGCCCGGGCGCGAACAGGCGGCGCAAGCCCCCCTGGAGCCAGATCAGTGCCAGCGCGTCGAGCGCGAACAGCAGCAGCGCCGCGGCGAACAGCCAGGGCGTCAGGCTGGTGCTTTCGGCGCCGCCATAGGCGCGCGCCTCGACCGGGCCGGCGGCGGCAAGGTCGCCGATGGGCGACAGCGTCGCCTCGCGCGGTAGCAGGTTCAACGCCACGTAGCCTTCTTCGGAGCCATAGAGCCCGGGCGGATGCTCCCGCGTGACGGCAGGCAGCCCCTCGGCGGACACGGTCAGCGGGCGGGCGGTATTGTCCGGCTGGACCAGAAGGCCGTCCGCGTCGAGCATGAGATAGGGAGGATAGGTGGCCTCGCGGGCATCGGAAGCGGCTGCCGTTGTCCCGGCGCGGGACAGCATGACGATGCGGCGGAGCATATCGACGAAAGCCCCCGATATGGGCAGGTTCGACCAGGTGGCTTCGGCCGTCGTGTGGAACAGGATGATGCGACCCGCTCCGCGCGTGGCGGCCGTGACGATGGGAGTCCCGTCCGCGAGGCTGGCCCAGGTACGGTCGGCCAGTTCCACCGAGGGTTCCGCCAGGATCTGCCGCGTCACGGTGACATCGCTCGGAATGGCGATGTCGGCGAAGGGGCTGTCTCCCGCCATGGGAGCGAGCGCCTGCGGCTCGGACCAGGACAGCGCTCCGCCAAGCTGGCGCTCGCCGCTGCGCAGGCGTACCGGAACGAGCTGGTCGTCCGCGGTGGAGGCTGCAAGGCGTGGGCCAGCAAAGCGCAGCAGCGTTCCGCCGGCCTCGACATAGGAGGTCAGCGCCGTTTCGGCGGCGGCGGGCAGAACCCCGATGTCGGCCAGTACGATGGCCGAAGGGTTGCTGCGCACCATGGCGGGCACCGAGGTTGCCAGGTCGGCGCTCTCGGCCTGTACCAGATCCGCAAACGGCTCGAGTGCGCGGGTGATGTAGTAAAGCGGGGACAGAAGCGGCTGGGCGAGGTCGAGCGGCTCGCCGGATATCAGGCCCACGCGCCGCCGCTGGAAGCTGTCGTCCACCAGCCGGACCGAGCCGGCATCGACCGTGCCGGCCAGTTCGATACGGGCCACGTCGTTGCGAAGCTCCACCGGTATGTCGAAGCGGGCAACGGTAGCGGTAGCGCCGGCATCGAAGGCAAGCGGCGCGCGCCCGATCTCCCGCGATTGGCGGTCCAGCGCCCTAAGCGTACGCGCCGGCACGGCGTCGCCCGTCGGGCGGACGGCCGCGACGGTCAGCGCATCGGTGGCGTTGTCGGCCGCCGTAAGCCCGACGAGGCCACTCGTTTCGGCCTGGAACGCCAGCACCTGTGCCGCTCCGATACCGGACAGCGCCGCCATCGCATCGGCCCGATCCGTGCTTTCGAGCCCGTCGGTCAGAAGCGCCAGCGTCACGCCCGTCTGTCCCTGCAACGCGGTGGCCAGGCGTTGGGCCGGGGCCAGCCGCTGCACCGGAACGGGGCGGGCTTCGGCGGCGCCCAGGCGTTCCAGGGCAGTGGCCGCCTCCATCGGGGCGGCGTCGTCGGAGGCATCCTCGGCGGTCAGGACCAGCGAGACGGGGCGGCCAGCCTCTCCGGCCTCCCGCACCAGCGCGGCGGCATTATCGCGCATGGCATCGAAGCGGGTGGCGCTCGCCCAGCCATTGTCCAGCATCACGCCAAGCGGCCCTTCGCCACGCAGCAGCGCTTCGCGGGGGTTCAGTACCGGAGCGGCAAGCGCAAGGATGACGAGGCCCGCCAGCAGCAGCCGCAGAAGGGTCAGCCACCACGGACTGCGCGCCGGCGTCTCTTCCGTTTTGAGAACGCGCTGCAGAATGCGGAACGGCGGAAAAGCCTCTGTTTCCGGCTGCGGCGGCGTCAGCCGCAGCAGCCACCAGATGATCGGCAGCGCGACCAGCCCGAACAGCACGAGAGGGGCGCCGAATGAGAGTGCGAGGCCGCCCATCTAGACTGCCGATCGTTGAGTCTGCGGCAGACCGCCGAGACGGCCATGAATGGCCACCAGCGCCTCCGAGGCAAGCCGGTCGGTGCGGTGCGAAACGTAACTCCAGCCCAGGCGCCGGCAATGGTCGGTCAGGGTGCTGCGGCGGGCCGCGTACAGCCGCCCGTACTCTTCCTTCAGCACCTCCGCACGTCCCGCCGTCAGGCGCTGGCCGCTTTCGGGATCGCGGAACTCGGTACGGCCGGCGTAAGGGAAATCCTCTTCCGCCGGATCGTAGATTTCGATCAGATGTCCCCGCACGCCCCGCCGCGCCAGCAGGTCGATCCGATCCAGGAGATCCGGGAGCGGGTCCAGGAAGTCGCTTGCCATGACGACCTCGCTGAAGCGGCGGAAATGCGCGTCCGGAAAGCTGTCTTGCGGGCGATGCGTCATCAATGCAGCCGCGATCCGCTCCGCGGCGTTGCGTGCCGATACGGGCTGCAGGACGCCCGGATAGCCGATCCGCTCGCCGGCGCGGGCCAGAAGCTCGGCCACCGCGAGCACGAGCACGAGCGCGCGCGATTCCTTGGAGACGGCGGCAGCGCGGGATTGGTACATCATCGATGGGGATGGATCGGCCCAGAGCCAGACGGTGTGCGCCGCCTCCCATTCCCGGTCCCGCAGATAGACATGATCGTCACGGGCAGAACGGCGCCAATCGATGCGCGACACCGGCTCGCCCTCCACGAAGGGACGGAACTGCCAGAAGTTTTCGCCCGCACCGCGCCGCCGACGCCCGTGCCAGCCGGCGGTGACGGTGGCGACGATGCGGCGGGCCTCCACCAGGAGATCCGGCATGAGGGCGGCACGCTGGCGAGCGCGCAGCAGCGCGGACTGGCTGTCCGTCAGGGGGTGCGCTTTGCCGATGGCCGCCATGCGCTGCCTTTCGAAACGGTTGCGGGACGCCCGGTCAGGCGATGCTGCGCTTGAGGGCGACGATCACGTCCTTGACGCCCATCCCTTCGGCGCGGGCGGCGAAGTTCAGCGCCATGCGATGTTGCAGGATAGGCTCGGCCAGTGCGCGCACATCGTCGACCGAGGGTGCGAAGCGGCCTTCGTACAGCGCACGGGCCCGCACGCAGGTCATCAGTGCCTGGCTGGCGCGCGGGCCGGGGCCCCACGCGATATGCGAATCCGCCTCGGAGCTCCCGTGGCCGGGGCGCGCGGAACGGACCAGCGACAGGATGGCCTCGACGACGCTTTCCGGCACCGGCATCTGGCGCACCAGCCTCTGGATTTCGCGCAGACGCTCGGCGGCGATCACCGGCTCGGCCTTGTCCTCGCTGACGCCCGTGGTGGCCAGCAGGATCCGCCGTTCGGCGGCGAGATCGGGATAGTGCACGTCCACCTGCATCAGGAACCGGTCCAACTGGGCTTCCGGCAGCGGATAAGTGCCTTCCTGCTCCAGCGGGTTCTGGGTGGCCAGAACGTGGAAGGGAGCGGGCAGGTCGTGCCGCTCGCCCGCAACGGTGACGTGATACTCCTGCATGGCCTGCAGCAACGCCGACTGCGTCCGGGGGCTGGCGCGGTTGATTTCGTCGGCCATCAACAGCTGCGCGAACACCGGTCCGTGGATGAAGCGGAAGCTGCGGCGCCCCGTTTCGTCCTGATCCAGCACTTCGGAGCCGACGATGTCGGAGGGCATCAAATCGGGTGTGAACTGGATACGCTTGCCGTCGAGGCCCAGCGCGACGCCCAGGGTTTCGACCAGCTTGGTCTTGGCCAGGCCTGGAACACCGACCAGAAGCGCGTGGCCTCCAGCCAGGATCGCCACCAAAGTCTGCTCCACGACCTGCTCCTGGCCGAAGATCGCCCGCCCGACCGAAGCGCGGACGCCGGCAATGTCAGCGAGCGCCGATTCGGCCATGGCCTCGACCGCCTTCATGTCGGCAACGGGGTTCTGCGGCTCCAGAAGGGTCATCGGACAGTCTCCGTTGCGGGGATCGACCAGCCCATGAAAACGGGCTGCGCGCCATCTGGCAAGCCCGGCGCTTCGGAACTATGTGGTGACGGGCAAGCCCGGCCAAAATAAGACCGGGCCGAACTGGCATGATCGAGGAGGCTGAGTGGGCGAGGACGGTTCAGGAACGGTGGCGGGACTTGCGGCGCTGATGGCCCGCGCCGAGCGGGCGGATGCATCCCCGGCGCCTGTCGAGCGGTGGCATCCGGCGCATTGCGGCGATATCGACATCGTGATCCGCGCCGACGGAAGCTGGGTCCATGAAGGGGCGGTCATCGGCCGGCCCGAACTTGTGCGCCTGTTCTCGACCGTTCTGCGCAAGGACGAGGACGGCGAGACCTATCTGGTCACCCCTGCCGAACGGTTGCGCATAACCGTCGAGGACGCCCCGTTCCTGGCCGTGGAAATGGCCGTCGAAGACGGCGATGGTCGCCCGGTGCTGACCTTCCGCACCAATATGGGCGACGTCGTCCGCGCCGGAGCCGAGCATCCGATCCGCTTCGGCGCTGGGCCGGACGGCTTCGTGCCCTATGTCACCGTGCGCGGCCGGCTGGAAGCGCGGCTGACGCGGCCGGTGGCGTTCGAACTGGCGGGGTTGCTGCACGAGGACGAGACGGGGCCCTATCTGATGTCGGGCGGCGTGCGTTTCCAACCCGCACCGGCCGCATCGTGAGAGGCGCGGTGCAATGCCATCCTTTGACCGCCGATGATTTTCGCCGGCGTGTCGCCAGCCGTGGTGCGAACGGCGATGCGCCATCCCTTGCGGGTGATCATGTGCTGAACCCCGGAACCGAGGCGATGGTGGGCGCGGCCGCCATGCGCGAAGCCGCCGTCCTCGTGCCGATCGTCGCGCGGGCGGAAGAGGCGAGCATCCTGCTGACGACGCGTTCGGCCGCCTTGCGGAAGCATTCGGGGCAGATCGCCTTTCCGGGCGGCGCGGTGGATCCGGGCGATGGATCGCCCGAAGCCGCGGCGCTGCGCGAAGCCGAGGAGGAGATCGGGCTGACGCCGAATTTTGTCGAAACGCTCGGCCGGCTGCCATCCTATCTGTCCAGTACCGGTTACCGCATCGTACCGGTGCTTTCCATCGTCAGTCCGGGTTTCGGCCTGAAGCTCAATCCGGACGAGGTCGACGACGCTTTCGAAGTGCCCCTGGCATTCCTGATGGATGCCGCCAATCATCGGCTGGAAAGCCGAGAGTGGCGTGGGGCGGCCCGCACCTTCTACACCATGCCCTTCGGGGATCGATACATTTGGGGCGTTACGGCGGGCATCCTCCGGTCGCTCTATGAAAGGTACTACGCATGACGAGCATGACCGACGCCGCCTGGCTGCGGGACCCCGCCGTCCAGACGCTGCTGCACACGCTTTCGCAAGGAGATGAGGAGGCCCGCGTCGTCGGGGGCGCGATCCGGAATCACTATCTTGGATATCCGATCACGGACGTCGACATCGCCACGACGACCCTCCCGCGCGAGACGATGCGCCTTGGCGCGCAAGCCGGCTTCAAGCCCGTGCCGACAGGCGTCGACCATGGCACCGTGACGCTGGTCCGCGACGGGCGCGCCCTGGAGGTGACGACGCTGCGCCATGATACCGAAAGCGATGGCCGCCACGCCAAGGTTGCCTTCGGACGCGACTGGAAGGTCGATGCCGAGCGCCGCGACTTCACCATCAATGCGCTCTACGCGGATGCGGAAGGAAAGGTCTACGATTACGTCGGCGGCCTTGCCGACCTGGAAGCCCAATCGCTGCGCTTCATCGGCGACGCGGAACTGAGGATCCGGGAGGACTATCTGCGCAGCCTGCGTTTCTTCCGGTTCTTTGCCTGGTACGGAAAGGGGCGGCCGGATGCCGAGGCCCTGCGGGCCACCGCGCGGCTGCGCGACGGCCTCAAGAGCCTGTCGGCGGAGCGCGTCTGGGGCGAGATGAAGAAGCTCCTGTCTGCTCCCGATCCGTCCCGCGCTCTGCTCTGGATGCGGCAGGCCGGGGTGCTGACGGCGGTTCTGCCGGAAACGGAGAAATGGGGCATCGACACGATCCATCCGCTGGTGCAGGCCGAGCGCGACAACGTCTGGGATGCGGACCCGATGGTGCGCTTGATGGCCATGATACCGCCGGATGGCGCCCGCGTGACGGACATGGCGCGGCGCCTACGCCTGTCCAATGCGGAGCGCAAGCGCCTCCAGGCCTTTGCAATGACCTCGACGGTCGCCCCCGACATCGCGGACGGTATCTGGAGGGCGACGCTGCAGGACGGCGACCGGCAGGCGCTGGCCGACCGACTGCGCCTGGATATCGCGGTAGCGAGCCGCGAGCCCTCCGGTGACGTTGCCGCCGCACGGCTGCGACTGCTGCATGCCCTGGAAACCTTCGAGCCCGCGGACTTTCCGGTCGATGGCGACGACGTGCAGGCGGCCGGCGTGCCGGCCGGCAAAGCCGTGGGGCAGGCCTTGGCGCGTCTGCGTCGGACATGGCTGGACAGCGGCCTGACGGCCGACCGCGAGACCCTCCTGCAGAGTTTGAAGCAGGACGGATCGCACGGGACACAAACCGAATAACAAAAACGGGCCGCGAGGGCCCGTTTCGACTTTCGTGTAGGCTATGGCCCCACCTCAGGGCCTGAGCCGATCAGTGAAGCGGCATCTCGTGCACGTTCGTGCGAAATGCGTCCATCATCTTCGGCGTGATCGTATCGACGCCAAGCCGCTTGGCCTGCACGACCGCCCGGCGGATCACCTCCGCCTGGCTCTCGGCTCGAATGACGCGATTGCACCCGGGTATGACACCTGAACAGTTGAGTTCGTACATTTGCGCCTCCCTTCGACTGATATTAATGTTTGTTATATTTCGTGAATGTCAATCGAAAGTTGAAGACCTTTACCAGAAATTAATCTTTACAGAGGTGGTTTCGGCGGGTGTCAGCGAACGCCGATAACGGATCCATCTCGGCGGTCGACATCCACGCGGATATCGTCGCCGCGTCGGTCGATGCCTTCCACCCGGTAGGCCGACCGCGTGCGGCTGACGTCGTCGACCTCGCGGAGGCCTTCGCCACGGGCGATACGGACCGCTTCGCGCTCGCTGATCTCGCCGCGGGGCATGTCGCGGCGCATATCGCCGTCACGCTGTCGGCCTTCGTTTTCGTTTGGATTGACGACCCGAACGCCATCGGGACCGATCATGATACCCTGCGCCTGAGCAGGGAGCGCGGCTCCGCCGACGACGCCGGCGACGAGCGCGGCTGCTAGAAGTGTCTTGAGCATCTCAAATCCTCCGATCGATGCCATGGTTTTGATCGGAGTGTTAACCGGAAGCAGGTTTGGCTGGTTCCTGCGACAGGTGGGACGAATTGCCGCCCGTCAACGACGACAGCTCCAGCGGCGTCAGCCGGCGTGCCGTGCCCTTGGGAAGATCGCCCAGGGCCAGCGGGCCGATTGCCACACGCACCAGCCGCAGCACACCCATGTCGAATGCGGCCAGGAGCCGGCGGATATGCCGGTTGCGGCCTTCGTCCAGCACGATCTCGAGCCAGGCGTTGCGGGTGCCGCTCCGCAGAAGCCGTGCACCGGTGGTGCGCAGCACCTCGCCCTTGTCGACGATGCCCTGGGCCAGGCGCTCGAACAGGTCGGGGGCCGGCAGCCGGTCGACCTGCACGTGATAGGTTTTCTCCGGACCTGTCTCGGGATCGAGCAGCCATTGCGAAAACCGCGTGTCGTTGGTCATGAGGATCAGACCTTCGCTGGCCTTGTCGAGCCGGCCGACAGGCGAGACGTGCGGCAGGCCAAGGCCATCGAGGCAACGATAGATCGTGTCGCGGCCTTCCGGGTCCGACAGGGTCGTGACCAGTCCGCGCGGCTTGTTGACCATGAGATAGATCGGCGCCTGGGCGGCGACGGGGTGGCCGTCGAGAAGGATCTGCGCCCTGTCCATGTCGATGCGCAGGTCCGGCTGTTGCACGATCCTGCCGTCGACGCGGACACGCCCGGCCCGGATGAGATCGTCCGCCGCCCCGCGCGAGGCGATGCCGAGCTTGGAGAACACGCGGTTCAGGCTGACACCGCCGGGCTTGGGCGGACGGTGCGCCGAAGCGCCGGATCCTGCCGGTTTGACCGTTTTGCGCATCGCGGTGGCCTTGAAACTAGGACGCGGGGCCGTGATAGCGGCCCCGCGCCCGTCTATCAATCGTCCTCGACGAAGACTTCCTTCCGCTTGTTGCGGATCGAGGGCAGCACCGCGAAGATCACGCAGGCGAGGCCGACCGCCAGCAGCGTTGCGGATATGGGACGCTGCAGGAAGATCATCGGATCGCCGCGCGAGATGATCATGGCCCGGCGCAGATGCTCTTCCAGAAGCGGGCCTAGCACGAAGCCCAGCAGCAGCGGCGCCGGCTCGCAGCCCAGCCGTATCAGCACGTAACCGAGGACGCCGAAGAGGATGATGGCGTAGACGTCGAACGGGTTGTTGTTGATCGAGTAGCACCCGATGGATGCAAACAGGACGATGGCGGGAAACAGAACCCGGTAGGGAATCGTCAGCATCTTCACCCACAGGCCGATGAGCGGCAGGTTGAGGATGACGAGGAGGATGTTGCCGATCCACATCGAGGCGATGATGCCCCAGAACAACGCCGGCTGCGAGTTGATGACGTTCGGGCCGGGGGTGATACCCTGCAGGATGAACGCGCCGACGATGAGCGCCATCACCGGATGCGCCGGGATGCCGAGCGTCAGCAGCGGTATGAAGGAGGTCTGCGCGGCTGCGTTGTTGGCGCTTTCGGGGCCGGCGACACCCTCGATGGCGCCGTGGCCGAACTCCTCCTTGTGCTTCGACAGGTTCTTCTCGGCCGAATAGGAGGCAAAGGAAGACAGAACGTGGCCGCCGCCCGGCAGGACGCCCAGAAGCGATCCGAGCACCGTGCCGCGAATGACGGGCGCAATGATGCGCTTGAACTCGTCCTTCGTCAGCCAGAGGTTGCTGACCTTCTTGACCATGACCTCGCGGTTGCGCTCATTTTCGAGGTTGCGGAAGATTTCCGCCACGCCGAAGACGCCGACCGCCACCGAGACGAAGTTGAGGCCCTGATAGAGTTCGAGGAAGCCGAAGGTAAAGCGCGGCGTGCCGGTGTAGATGTCCTGCCCCACCGTGCCCAGGAGCAGGCCCAGGATGATCATCCCGAGCGCCTTGGTAACCGAACCGTGCGCAAGCGAGATGGACACCAGAAGGCCGAGTACGATGAGCGCGAAATATTCGGGCGCGCCGAAATTGAGCGCGATGCGCGCCAGCGGCGGCGCGGCGATGGCCAGAAGCAGGGTCGCCACGGAACCGGCGAAGAAGGAGCCGAGTGCCGCCGTGGCGAGCGCGGCGCCCGCCCTGCCTTTCCGGGCCATCTGGTAGCCGTCGATGGCCGTTACCGCCGACGAACTCTCGCCCGGCAGGTTGATCAGGATGGCCGTGGTGGAGCCGCCGTACTGCGCACCGTAATAGATGCCCGACAGCATGATGAGCGCGGTGACCGGTGAGAAGGTGAAGGTGATCGGCAGCAGCATGGCGATCGTTGCCGTGGGCCCGATGCCGGGCAGTACGCCGACCAGGGTGCCGAGGAGCACGCCGATGAAGCACCAGAAGATGTTGATGGGAGTGAGCGCCGTTTCGAAGCCGAGCGCAAGATTCGCGATAAGGTCCATGAATCGTCTCCGCGCGTCAGAACGAGAGGGCCGGCCCGAAGGTGGGCAGGGTGATGCCGAGTCCGACCTTGAAGATCAGGTAGCAGAGCGCCGACATGCAGGCGGCCATGATGAGCGCCGATACGATGCTGTTGTTCCGCGAAGCCATCGCGGCCAGGAAGGTGCAGAGCACCACGATGGGCACCAGGCCGAGCGAGCGCGCGGCATAGCCGAAGATCGCCAGCGACAGGCAGACCAGGAAGATGCCCCGCCAGGCGATGGGCTCGGCCTGGACCTCCTGGTGCCGGCCGAAGCCCTGCACCGCGATCAGAAGGCCGAACCCGGCCAGAAGAGCGGACAGAAACAGGGGCATGAAGCCGGGCCCCATGCGCAGCGCCGTCCCCATTTGGTAGTTCATCGCCTCGATCGCGAAACCGGCGGCGATGGCGATGAAGATGAGACCTGCGAAAACGTCGCGCCAGGCTCTAGAGCGTGTAATGTCCGTCATGTTTCCCCCGTAACGGAAAAGCCGGCCGCGTACCCCGCAGCCGGCTTTCGAACGCACATCAGTCGGCGTAGACGCCGGCTTCCTCGATGATCGGCTTCCACTGGGCGATCTGCGAAGTGAGTTCCTGGGTCAGGGCTGCCGGCGTCGCCTGGTCCTGCGATACGGGTGCGGTGCCGAGTTCGGCGAAGCGCTGGATGACGGTCTCGTCCTTGAGCGCCGCCTGCAGCGCGGTTTCAAGCTTCTCGACGATGGCGGGGTCCATGCCCTTCGGGCCGTAGAGCCCGTGCCAGACGCCGATCTGCAGGCGTGGCAGGTTGGATTCGGCCGTCGTCGGCAGGTCCGGGAGGGAGTCGACGCGCGCGGGCGAGGTGACGGCATAGGCCTTCACTTCGCCGGCCTTGATCTGGTTGGTGGTGTTGGTGGTCTGGTCGCAGATCATGTCGACCTGTCCGCCGACGATGTCCGTCATCGCAGGGCCGGCACCCTGGTAGGGCACGGTGATCATCTGGACTTCCAGGGAGTCCATCAACAGCATACCGCACAGATGCGATGCCGAGCCGATGCCGGCATTGGCGTAGGTGACGTCCTGCCCGTTCTCCTTGAGGTAGGAGACGAGGCCCGCCATGTCGGCCGGTTCGAAATCCTTGCGGGCGACGATCGTCATGGGGACCGACGTGATGAGCCCGACGGGCGTGAAGTCGGTGAGGGGATCGAAGCCGAGATTGCGGTAGAGGGTCGGCGCGGTGGACATGCCGATATGGTGCAGCAACAGCGTGTAGCCGTCATTGGAGGCATTGGCGACCTGTCCGGCGCCGAGCGTGCCGCCGGCCCCGCCGACATTCTGGATCAGTACCTGCTGCCCCAGTTCCTTCGTCATGACCTGGGCGACGAGCCGGGCGACGGTATCCGTTGGTCCGCCGGCCGAGAAAGGCACGATGATCGTGACCGGCTGGGTGGGGTAGTCGGTCTGCGCCATGGCGGCCACCGGCGCCGTGAAGGCGAGCGCGGCGGATACGGCTAGCGTCGCAAGGCTGAATTTCATGCAATCCTCCCGAATGCGTGAACGGCAGGGCCGATAAGGCCACGATCCGTTCATCCATCACGAATCACGGCACATTGTCCAGCAGCCAGGTCTATGGGCGGGATAGGGAATTGTTATGCCTGAACGTTCGCCAAGGGCGCATCCGCGCGCAAGGCGGTCATCGTGCGATCGACCCCGACATGGATGACGTTTTCCATGGCAAGCCGGGCGGCAGGCTCGTCGCGGGCGGCGATCGCACGCACGATGCGCAGGTGGTTTGCCGCGCATTCGGCAATCTTCTCGGTGCTCGACGCCGGCGAGGACAGCTGGAAGGAGGCTGCCAGCGCAGCCTCGATCAGGGCGCTGATCGAGCGCATGAACGGGTTGCGCGAGACGCGGGCCACCGCAAGGTGAAATTCCAGGTCCACCTTGGCGATGCTCTCGCGCGTGTGGGCCGGATTATCCAGCCGGCCCGCGATCTCGTAGAGTTCCACGATCTCCTCGGTGCTGGCGCGCCGTGCGGCCATGGCTGCGGCGGCCGGCTCGAGCGCCAGCCGCATCTCGGCCAGGTCGGCGATCAGCGTGTCGTCGACGCCGGATTCGAAGCGCCATCCCAGAACGTCCGCATCGAAGAAGTTCCATTGCGACCGGTTGAGCACCCGCGTCCCCACCTTGGCCTTCGGCTCCACGAGCCGCTTGGCGGCCAGGGTCTTCATCGCTTCACGCAGGACGGTGCGCGATACGCCGAAACGGGCGCTCAGTTCGGCGTCGCCCGGCAGGATGGAGCCCTCCGGCCTGGCGCCGGTGACGATCTCGCGGCCGAGAACCATGACGACCTGGGCATGGCTCGTGCGCAGAGACCGGCCCGCGATGGTCGATTGCAACAAACTCATTTCGTGGTCTCTCCAACCCAAGGCGCCACCTGATGGCACAATAACATTGATTTGTATTATTAATAGAGGCAAGACAGGCGCCGGTATCGCCTTCTAAGGGGCTTGACGCTGGAATCTCCAAGAGTATTAGTCACACGTAATAAGGATTGGAAACGGTCAAAAATGCCCGCGCACCCTATCAGCGTCGCCATTGTCGGCCTCGGCAAGATCGCGCGCGATCAGCATGTTCCCGCCATCAACGGCAATCCGGCATTCGAGCTGGCCGGGGTGGCCAGCCGGAACGCGTCACTGCCATCCATACGTCATTTCAACGATATCGGCGAGATGCTTCGCAACGCGCCCGATATCGCCGCCGTGTCGCTGTGCACGCCCCCGCAGGGGCGGCAGGCGCAGGCGCGGGCCGCGCTTGAGGCAGGACAGCACGTCCTGCTGGAGAAGCCGCCCGGCGCCACCGTGGCCGAGATGGGGCCGCTCATCGATCTTGCCCGGCAGAACGGCGTTACGCTGTTCGCCACCTGGCATTCGCGTTTTGCGGCGGCGGTGGAGCCGGCCCGGGCCTTTCTTGCCGGCGCGCGGATACGCTCGGTCCAGGTGACGTGGAAAGAGGATGTGCGCCACTGGCATCCCGGCCAGCAATGGATTTGGGAGCCGGGCGGACTCGGCGTGTTCGATCCGGGCATCAATGCCTTGTCCATCGTGACGCGTATTCTTCCGAAGCCTATATTCCTGACGCAGGCAACCTTGTCCTTCCCGGCCAACCGGGCTGCCCCGATCGCGGCGGAACTGGAATTTTCCGATGACGCGGGCGCTCCTGTCCGGTTCGACCTCGACTGGCGGCAGACGGGTCCGCAAAGCTGGGATATCGACGTCGACACCGACGAAGGCCGGCTCTTGATGGGCGAGGGGGGCAAGACGCTGTCGCTGGACGGGCGGCCGCTCGTTGCCGACGAGGATGCAGAATATGCCGGCATCTACGAACGTTTCGCCCAGTTGATCGAAGCGGGCGAAAGCGATGTCGACCTGTCGCCCCTGGTCCATGTGGCGGATGCCTTCATGCTGGGCCGGCGAATGCAGGTCGAGCCCTTCGAGGACGCGGCGTGAGCGTGCGCCGCGAAGACTTCGGGCACATGCCCGACGGGCGTGCGGTGGACCGCTTCCTGCTGGATGGGAATGGCCTGTCGGCTGCGGTCATTTCCTACGGTGCATCGCTGCAATCCCTGTTCGCGCCGGGGCGCGACGGCGCGCTGGACGACGTGGTGCTGGGTGGCGACACGATCGACGCCTATCTGGACGAGCGCCGCTTCTTCGGCGCCGTCGTGGGGCGCTACGCCAACCGCATTCGCAAGGGCTATGTCGATGCCTCCGGAGCCTTCGTGGCGCTGCCCCTCAATGACGGGCAGAACTGCCTGCATGGCGGGCCGGCCGGGTTCGATACGCATGTCTGGTCGCTCGCCGAGTTCGGCGAGGATGGTGGCCCCTTCGTCGAACTGTCGCTCGACCTCGGCGATGGTCTCGACGGCTTTCCGGGCGCCGTTTCCGCACGGGCCCGCTATTCGATACCGGCTGCCGGCGAACTGGTGCTGGACCTGTCCGCGACGGTGTCGGAGCCATCGCCCGTCAACCTCAGCGGGCACAGCTACTTCAATCTCGACGGCGCGGGGAGCCCGGAGACGATCCTCGGTCATGTCCTGCGCGTCGGCGCCGAAGCGGTGCTTCCCATCGATGAGGGGTCGATACCCCTGGGTGCGCCCGTGGATGTCGCCGGGACCGTCTTCGATTTCCGGGGTGGCGGCGTCATCGGCGAGACGATGGACCCTGCCGATCCGCAGATCGCCCTGACGGGCGGCTACGACCATAATTTCTGCTTTTCCGACACGGGCGAGTCGCGGCTGCTGGCGCAGCTTCATGCGCCGTCCAGCGGGCGGACGCTGTCGATCTATTCCGACGCGCCCGGCCTCCAATTCTATACCGGGCAGTTCCTGGACGGCAGCGCACACGGCAAGGGCGGGGTCCGATACGGCCGTCATGCCGGACTTTGCCTGGAGCCGCAATCCTGGCCCGACAGCCCCAACCATGCCGGCTTCCCGGGGGTCATGCTGCCCGCCCGCGCCACATACCGACATACGATCCGCTACGCCTTCGGCGTACAATGACAGAACAGAAGAACGAAAAGCTGGACACGAGATGAGCAAGGAACTGACGCCCTCCGCCCCGAACAAGCTGCGCTCGCGTGCCTGGTTCGACAACCCGATGAATGCCGACATGACGGCGCTCTATCTGGAGCGCTACATGAATTTCGGCCTCAGCCAGGAAGAGCTGCAGTCCGGCAAGCCAATCATCGGGATCGCGCAGACGGGCTCGGACCTGTCGCCCTGCAACCGCCACCATATCGAGCTGGCCCAGCGGGTGCGCGAGGGCATCCGCGAGGCGGGCGGCATCGCCATCGAATTTCCGGTGCATCCCATCCAGGAAACCGGCAAGCGTCCGACGGCCGGGCTGGACCGCAACCTGGCCTATCTCGGCCTCGTCGAAATCCTCTATGGCTATCCGCTCGACGGCGTGGTGCTGACCATCGGTTGCGACAAGACCACGCCGGCCTGCCTGATGGCGGCGGCGACGGTGAACATCCCCGCCATCGCCCTTTCGGTCGGTCCGATGCTGAATGGCTGGTTCCGTGGCGAGCGCACCGGCTCCGGCACCATCGTCTGGCGTGCCCGCGAGCTTATGGCGAAGGGCGAGATCGACTACCAGGGCTTCGTCAAGCTGGTGGCCTCGTCTGCGCCGTCGACGGGCTATTGCAACACGATGGGCACCGCCTCCACCATGAACTCGCTGGCCGAGGCGCTGGGGATGCAGTTGCCCGGCTCGGCGGCCATCCCGGCGCCCTACCGCGATCGGCAGGAAGTTTCCTACCGCACCGGCCTGCGCATCGTGGACATGGTGCGCGAGGACATGAAGCCGTCCGACATCCTGACGCGTGAGGCCTTCATCAACGCCATCCGGGTCAACTCGGCCATCGGCGGCTCGACCAACGCGCCGATCCACCTGAACGCCCTGGCGCGGCACATGGGCGTGGAACTGACCATCGATGACTGGCAGACATACGGCCACGAGATTCCGCTGCTGGTGAACCTGCAGCCGGCCGGCGAGTACCTCGGCGAAGATTATTACCATGCCGGCGGCGTGCCGGCCGTCGTCAACCAGCTGATGGAGCAGGGGCTGATCCACGAGGATGCGATGACGGTCAACGGGCGCACCATCGGCGACAATTGCCGCGGCGCCATCATCGAGGACGAGAAGGTGATCCGCCCCTACGGCCAGCCGCTGAAGCAGGAGGCCGGCTTCATCGTGCTGAAGGGCAACCTGTTCTCCTCGGCCATCATGAAGACGAGCGTCATCTCGCCCGAGTTCCGCGACCGTTATCTTTCGGACCCAGAAGATCCCAACGCCTTCGAGGGGCGTGCGGTCGTATTCGACGGACCGGAGGATTACCACCACCGCATCGACGATCCGTCCCTCGGCATCGACGAGCACACCGTGCTGTTCATGCGCGGGGCGGGTCCGATCGGCTATCCCGGCGCGGCCGAGGTGGTGAACATGCGTGCCCCGGACTACCTGATCAAAAAGGGCATCACCTCTCTCGCCTGCGTCGGCGATGGACGCCAGTCGGGCACGTCCGGCTCGCCTTCGATCCTCAACGCGTCTCCCGAGGCGGCGGCCGGGGGCGGCCTGGCGGTGCTGAAGACGGGCGACCGCGTGCGCATCGATCTCGACAAGGGCACGGCCGACATCCTGATCGACGATGCCGAGCTGGCCGAGCGGTTCAAGGCGCTGGCAGCGGATGGCGGCTTCCACTTCCCCGGCCATCAGACGCCGTGGCAGGAGATCCAGCGCGGTATCGTCGGCCAGATGGAAAGCGGTGCGGTGCTGGAGCCTGCCGTACGCTACCAGCGTATCGCGCAGACCCAGGGGCTGCCCCGCGACAACCACTGACCCATACCGGAAAGGCCGTCCATGGAGTCCAGCGTCACCATCCTGTCGGATGTCCATTGCCATCTCGGTGAAGGGGTGGCGTGGCTGCCGCAGGCGCAGCGCGTCTGCTGGTTCGACATCGTCGAGAAGGCGCTTTTCGAGCATCGGCTGGACGATGGACGAACGGTCCGGCACAGCCTGCCCTTCATGGCCTCGGTGATCGCCGAGATTGACGGCGAGCGTCAGTTGGTCGCCGCCGATGAAGGGCTGTTCGTCCGCAGTTCGGCGGACGGCGCCTTCGAGCGGCTTCTGCCGCTCGAAGCGGACAAGCCCGCCAACCGCTCCAATGACGGTCGCGTGCACCAGAGCGGCGCGTTGTGGATCGGCACGATGGGCCGCAACGCCGAGAAGGGCGCCGGCGCCGTCTACTGGTATGCCGGCGGACGCGCGGTACGGCTCTTCGCAGACATCACCATACCCAACGCCATCTGTTTCTCGCCGGATGGCGGCACCGCCTATTTCGTCGACAGCGATGTCGGCGAACTGATGCGCGTGGCCGTCAACCCGGACACCGGCCTGCCGGTGGGCGCACCCGCCGTCCTGCGGCGTCACGGGGGGCAGGGGGCGCTCGACGGGGCGGTGGTCGATACCGACGGGGCGATCTGGGTTGCCCATTGGGGCGGTGCCTGCGTGGAGGCCTACAGCCCGGCCGGCGACATCGTCAAACGGGTGTCACTGCCGGCCACCAATATCTCCTGCCCGGGCTTCGTCGGCGACAGGCTCGACAGGATGGTGGCAACGAGTGCCTGGCAGGGCATGGGCGATGCGCGGAAGGCCGCCGAGCCTGCCCATGGCAACACGTTCCTGTTCGATCCCGGCGTGCGCGGCCTGCCCTGGCCGGCCGCCAGGCCCTTCGCGTGAGGGTGCAGGCGATGCGGGCCCGAACGCTTCTCGTGGATTGGGGTACGACGAGCTTCCGCCTGTGGGCGGTCGATGCCGATGGCGCCATCCTGGCCGAGCGGCGCAGCGGCGAGGGCCTGACCAGCACCGGCGATTTCGATGCCGTGCTGGAATCCCATGCGGCGGCGCTGGGCGTCGGCATCGACGTGCCGGCCATCCTGTGCGGCATGGTCGGCGCACGCACCGGCTGGCTGGAAGCGCCCTATCTCGATGCGCCGGTTCAGTTGAGCGACGTCGCGGGGCTGGCAACCCGCGTCAAGGCCGCCAGCCGCGCCGTGTTCATCCTGCCCGGTGTTTCACAACGGGCTCCCGCCCCGGACGTCATGCGCGGCGAGGAAACAAAACTTCTCGGCCTCGGGCGCGATGACGGGCTGGTGCTGATGCCCGGCACGCACACCAAATGGGCGCGGCTGGAGGGCGGGTTCCTGTCCGTCTTTTCCACCTTCATGACGGGCGAGATATTCGCACACTTACGCGGCGCACCGACATCGGTGCTGCGGCAGGCGGTGGGCGACGCGCCGCTTGCTGAGACATCCGGCCCGGTCTTCGCCGATGCCGTGCGGGCGGGTTTCGAGGCGCCCGAGCGTCTGGCCAACGCCGCCTTCGGCGTGCGCGCCGGCTGGCTTATCGACGGCACCTCGGCCGCGGATGGACTTGCACGTCTGTCGGGGCTGCTGATCGGGGCCGAGATCGCCGGTGCGCGCACGCTGTACGCAGACCTCGACGGGGTCGTTCCGCTGGGCGCCGGGCCCGGCGCGCAGGCTTATCTGGATGCGCTCGCCGCGCTGGACATCGCCCATGCACCGCCGGTCGACGCCGATGGCTGCGTGCGCGCCGGGTTGTCGCGGGCGGCCGATATCCTATTGCAGGAGTTTCCTTCATGAATGGTTCCGAGCGTGTCGCCTGGCCTTCCTTCCGCCGTTCGCTGGTGGCGATCCTGCGCGGCATCACGATAGACGAGGTGGAGCCGGTCGTCGGCGCGCTCGTGGAAGCCGGCTTCGAGGCCATCGAGATCCCATTGAATTCGCCCGCTCCCTTCCGCTCCATCGAGGCGGCGGTGCGTCTTGCCCCGCAGACCCACTATGTGGGCGCCGGCACCGTCCTCAGCGTCGAGGATGTCGACCGGCTGGCGCATGTGGGCGGGCGGCTGATGGTCAGTCCCAATGTGGATCCGGCCGTCATCGCACGGGCGGCAGAGCAGGGCATGGTGACGATGCCCGGTGTCTTCACACCGACCGAGGCGCTGGCAGCCTGGCATGCAGGGGCCGTGGCGCTGAAGTTCTTTCCGGCCAGCGTGCTTGGCCCCTCCGGTATCGCGGCGATTTCGGCCGTGTTGCCGAAGGAGGCGGTGCTGGGGGCGGTCGGGGGTGTCTCGGACGGCGATTTTGCGGCTTATGCCGGCTACGGCATCAAGGCGTTCGGCCTCGGCTCCAGCCTTTACAAGCCCGGCCTGTCGACCGCCGAGGTCGCGGCTCGGGCCAGGGCGGCCATCGCCGCCTACGACGCGGTATTCGGCACCGGCTAGGCGGGTGTCCTGGCATGGCGGGGAGCCATGTCGAATGGTCTGGCGTGGCGGGGAGGCCACGCTGAAAGACTTTGCATGGCGGGGAGCCATGCCGAACGACTTAGCATGGCGGGGAGCCATGCCGAATGATCAGCATGGCAGGGAGCCGTGCCGAACGACTTGCGGTCCGCATGGTGCGGCCGCCTGGGGAGGATTGGCAATGAGGACTTTCATGAAATGGGCCGCCGCGCTTGCCCTCGGGGCGGCGATGGTGCTGCCGGCCAGCGCGCAAGACAAGGGCCTCGTCGGCATTGCCATGCCGACGAAGTCGTCGGCACGGTGGATCGACGACGGCAACAACATGTCGAAGATACTGCAGGAGCGCGGTTACGAGACCGACATGCAGTACGCCGAGGACGATATCCCCAACCAGCTCTCGCAGGTCGAGAACATGGTGGTGAAGGGCGCCAAGGTGCTGGTGATCGCCTCGATCGACGGCACCACGCTTTCCGACGTGCTGCAGCAGGCCGCCGACATGGACGTCAAGACGATCGCCTACGACCGGCTGATCCGCGATACGCCGAATGTCGACTACTATGCCACGTTCGACAATTTCCAGGTCGGCGTCCTGCAGGCCACGTCCATCGTCGACAGCCTGGACCTCGCCAACCAGGCGGGACCGTTCAACATCGAGCTGTTCGGCGGCTCGCCCGACGATAACAACGCCTACTTCTTCTACGACGGCGCGATGAGCGTGCTGCAGCCCTATATCGACAGCGGCAAACTCGTCGTCGCCTCGGGCCAGATGGGCATGGACAAGGTTTCCACGCTGCGCTGGGACCCGGCCGTGGCACAGGCCCGCATGGATAACATCCTGTCCGCCTTCTACACGGACAAGCGCGTCGATGCCGTGCTGTCGCCCTATGACGGCCTGTCGATCGGCATCCTGTCTTCGCTGAAGGGCGTCGGCTACGGATCGGCCGACATGAAGATGCCGATCGTGACCGGGCAGGACGCCGAGGTGCAGTCGATCAAGTCGATCCTGGCGGGCGAACAGACCTCGACCATCTTCAAGGACACGCGCGAACTGGCCCGCGTGACGGCCGACATGGTCGACGCGGTCAGCAACGGCACCGAGCCGCAGGTCAACGATACCGAGACCTACAACAACGGCGTCAAGGTCGTTCCGTCCTACCTGTTGAAGCCGGTCGTCGTGACCAAGGACAACTGGAAGGAAATACTGGTCGACAGCGGCTACTACACAGAAGACCAGCTGAAGTAGGAACAAAGGGGGCGACGGCGACGGCGCCCCCTTCGTCCACGGTATCGACACGGCCGTTGGAGGCGCACATGAACGCCATTCTGGAAATGCGGGGCATCTCCAAGTCCTTCACCGGGGTCAAGGCCCTCTCGGAGGTGAACCTTGCGGTGCAGCCTGCCGAAATTCATGCCGTCGTCGGCGAGAACGGCGCCGGCAAGTCCACCTTGATGAAAGTGCTGTCCGGCGTCTATCCGCATGGCAGCTACGATGGACAGATCCTCTTCGAGGGCGAGGAACGCAGCTTCCGCACGGTGAACGATTCCGAGGCGCTCGGCATCATCATCATCCACCAGGAGCTTGCCCTCATTCCCCTGATGTCGATTGCCGAAAACATATTCCTCGGCAATGCGCCGACGCGGATGGGCGTGATCGACCGGTCGGCCGTCTTCGAGCGTTCCCGCGAACTGCTGCGCAAGGTCGGCCTGAAGGAAAATCCCGACACGAAGATCGCCGATCTCGGAGTCGGCAAGCAGCAACTGGTCGAGATCGCCAAGGCGCTGTCGAAGGAAGTGAAGCTGCTCATCCTCGACGAGCCGACGGCCAGCCTCAACGAAGCCGATTCCGATGCGCTGCTTGCGCTTCTGACGGAGTTCCGGCGGCAGGGGATATCGTCCATCCTGATCTCGCACAAGCTGAACGAGATATCCAAGGTGGCCGACCGCATCACCGTGCTGCGGGACGGCAGGACCGTTGCCACCATGGATTGCCATGCCGGCCCCGTCGAGGAAGACGAGATCATCCGCAAGATGGTGGATCGCGACCTGGAAAGCCGCTTTCCCAAGCGCGAACCGAAGATCGGCGAGACCATCCTCTCCATCCGCGACTGGTCGGTGGAGGACCCGCTCCACCCGGGGCGGCAGGCCGTGAAGAGCCTCAGCCTCGACCTGCGCGCCGGCGAAATCCTCGGCATTGCGGGTCTGATGGGGGCAGGGCGCACGGAATTCGCCATGAGCGTCTTCGGCCGCTCGTGGGGGCGCAACATCCGGGGCACCGTCACCATGCACGGCAAGCCGGTGGACCTGTCCACCGTGCCTGCGGCCATCCGGGCAGGGCTTGCCTATGTGACGGAAGACCGCAAGCAGCTTGGCCTGCTTCTGGACGAGGATATCCGCAAGAACATTTCACTTGCCCATCTTGCCGGCGTGTCGCGCCGCGGCGTGCTGGACGACATCCAGGAGCTGCAGGTCGCCAATACCTATCGCCAGAAGATGCGTATCCGGTCTTCCAGCGTATACCAGGAAACCGGCAAGCTGTCGGGCGGCAACCAGCAGAAGGTCGTCCTGTCGAAATGGCTCTTTTCGGAGCCGGAGGTCCTCATCCTCGACGAGCCGACGCGCGGCATCGACGTCGGGGCAAAGTATGAAATCTATTCCATCATCAACAGCCTTGCCGACAGCGGCAAGGGAGTGATCGTGATCTCGTCCGAGATGCCGGAACTGCTGGGTATCTGCGACCGCATCCTCGTGATGAACGAGGGTAGTTTCGTCGGCGCCTTCACCCGCGAAGAGGCGAGCCAGGAAAAGATCATGCGCGCCATCATGCGCAAGGAGACCCTGAAATGAGCGACAATCCGGCAACCATCGGGGAAACGCGCAGCTATAGCGGCTTCCTGAAGAACAACCTGCGCGAATACGGAATGCTGCTGTCGCTGCTGGCGATCATGATCTTCTTCCAGGTCATGACCGACGGCACGCTGATGCGGCCGCTGAACCTGACCAACCTGATCCTGCAGAACAGCTATATCGTCATCATGGCGCTCGGCATGCTTCTGGTGATCGTATCGGGCCACATCGACCTGTCGGTCGGCTCCGTCGCGGGCTTCGTCGGCGCGGTCGCAGCCGTGCTGATGGTCAAGCTCGGCGTGCCGGCCATCGCCGCCGTCGCCATCTGCCTCGCCATCGGCGCCGCCATCGGTGCGGCGCAGGGCTGGTTCGTCGCCTATCTGCGCATCCCCTCCTTCATCGTCACGCTGGCAGGCATGCTGGTGTTCAAGGGGCTCAGCCTCGCCGTTCTCGGCGGCGCCTCCGTCGGGCCGTTTCCCACCACTTTCCAGCGCCTGTCGTCCGGCTTCATCCCGGACGCCTTCGCGACGCCGGGGCTGAAACTGACATCGCTGATCCTCGGCACGGTGCTGGCGCTCGGGCTCGTTTACCTCAACTTCCGCAACAGGGCCCGCCAGCAGCGTCACCAGACCGAAACGGAGCCCTATGGCTTCTTCGTCCTGAAGAATATCGTGCTCTTCTCCGTCGTCACCTACTTCACCTACCTGCTCGCATCGCTGCGCGGGCTTCCCAACGTGCTCATCATCATGGTGGCGCTGATCGCGCTCTATGCCTTCATCGCCAACCGGACCACCATCGGCCGGCAGATCTATGCGGTCGGCGGCAACGAGAAGGCGGCCAAGCTTTCGGGCGTCATGACCGAGCGCCTGACCTTCCTGACATTCGTCAACATGGGTGTCCTGGCGGCGCTGGCCGGGCTCATCTTCGCCGCGCGGTTGAACACGGCGACCCCGAAGGCCGGCCTGGGCTTCGAGCTGGACGTCATCGCCGCCTGCTTCATCGGCGGTGCGTCGGCCTATGGCGGCGTCGGCAAGGTTGTCGGCGCGGTGATCGGCGCGTTCATCATGGGCGTCATGAACAACGGCATGTCGATCCTGGGCATCGGTATCGATTACCAGCAGGTCATCAAGGGCATCGTGCTTCTGGGGGCGGTCTGCATCGACGTCTACAACCAGCGCCGTTGAAGCGTAACGCGGTTTGCGCAAGGGCCGGGATGATTTATAGGCGGTGCAACATTCCTTCCATGGAGTCGCCGCCATGCCCGACCAGTACGTCCTATCGCTGTCGTGCCCGAACAAGCCAGGCATCGTGGCCTCGGTGTCGCGCCATCTTTACGAGCATGGCGCCGACATCCGCGAGGCGCACCAGTTCGACGACGAGGAAACCGGCCGCTTCTTCATGCGGGTGCGCTTTAATTTCGTCGAGGCCGGCGGCGACAGCGAGGCGCTGCGCGCCGAATTCGACGCGGTGGCGCAGCGCCACGACATGGACTGGAGCCTCAATTGCGCGGCCCGGCGCCAGAAGGTGCTGATCCTGGTGTCGCGCTTCGATCATTGCCTCGCCGATCTCCTGTATCGCTGGCGCATCGGCGAGCTGGCCATGGATATCGTCGGCATCGTCGCCAACTACCCGCGCGAGACCTATGCCCACCTCGACCTTGCGGATATCCCGTTCCATTATCTGCCGGTAACCAGGCAGACCAAGCTGGAGCAGGAGGCGGACGTCTGGCGCGTCGTCCAGCAGACCGGTGCCGACCTCGTCGTGCTGGCGCGCTACATGCAGATCCTGTCCGACGGGCTCGCCGCGAAGCTGGCCGGCCGCTGCATCAACATCCACCACTCCTTCCTGCCGGGGTTCAAGGGAGCACGGCCCTACCACCAGGCGCACCATCGCGGGGTCAAGCTGATCGGCGCGACGGCGCACTACGTGACGGCCGACCTCGACGAGGGGCCGATCATCGAGCAGGACGTGGAGCGCATCGCCCACCACGACACGCCGGACGACCTCGTCCGCAAGGGGCGCGATATCGAACGCCGCGTCCTGGCGCGCGCGATCGCCTGGCATCTGGAGGGCCGCGTCATACCGAACGGTGCCAAGACCGTCGTATTCCGGGATTGAGGAATTTCCCATGCAGGCGAAACTGATCGATGGCAAGGCCGAGGCCGCGAACGTCCGCGCGGCGGTGGCGGCCCGGGCCGCGGCCTTCACCGAGCGTCACGGCCGCAAGCCGGGCCTGGCGGTTGTGCTGGTGGGCAACGACCCCGCCAGCGAAGTCTATGTCGCGTCCAAGGTGCGGCTGACGTGTGAGGCCGGCATGGAGAGCTTCGAGCATCGCCTGCCCGCCGATACGGCGCAGGACGATCTCCTGGCACTGGTGCGCGCTCTGAACGCGGATGATGGCGTTGATGGTATCCTCGTGCAGCTGCCATTGCCCGCGCCGCTTGATGCGGGGCCGGTTATCCTGGCGATCGACCCGGCCAAGGACGTGGATGGGCTCCACCCGGAAAATGCCGGCCGGCTCGTCGCCGGACTGCCCGGCCTCGTGCCGTGCACGCCGATGGGGGCGATGCACCTGGCGCGCACCGTGCGCGCCCGCATGGACGGCCTCAACGCGGTCGTCATCGGACGCTCCAATCTTGTCGGCAAGCCCGTGGCGCAACTGCTGCTCGATGCCAATGCCACGGTGACGATGGCCCATTCGCGGACACAGGACCTTGCCGGGCTGTGCCGCACCGCGGATATCCTCGTTGCCGCCGTCGGCCGGCCGGAAATGGTGAGGGGCAACTGGATCAAGCCGGGCGCGACCGTCATCGATGTGGGCATCAACCGCCTGCCGCCGGCAGAAGGCCAGGCAAAGGGCCGCCTCGTGGGCGACGTCGCCTTCGACGAAGCGGTTGCGGTGGCGGGCGCCATCACGCCGGTTCCGGGCGGTGTCGGGCCGATGACGATCGCCTTTCTCCTGCAGAATACGTTGACCGCGGCCGAGCGGCGGTCAATTGTCACACAATACCCGCAGAATCCGTTTTGATTTTCAGGCGGAAACAGACATACAGGCTGCGTTCCACCATCGAGAACCAAGATGACCGATCAGGCCATATCCCTCGGGTCCAAACCTCCGCGCGGCGGTGATACGGGCGCGCGCCTGCGCGCCTATGACTGGCACTCGACGGAATTGGGCCCGCTGGAGAGCTGGAGCCCGAATCTGCGAGTGACCGTGGATGTGATGATCGACTCCCCGGTGCCGAAGGTCCTCATGTGGGGCCCGCAGCACCGGATGATCTACAATGACGGCTATATCGCCATTGCCGGGCGCCACCATCCGCACGCCTTCGGTGGACGCGTAGACGCGGTATGGCCCGAGATCTGGGACTTTAATCGCCAGGTGCTGGAAACCGGCATGCGCGGCGAGGTGCAGGCCTTTCACGACCAGCTGATGGTGTTGAACCGCAGCGGCGTGATGGAGGAGGTGTATTTCGACCTCTTCTACACGCCGATCTATATCGACGAGGACACCGTCGGCGGCGTGCTGTGCACCGTGGTGGAGAATACCGACCGGGTCCGTATGCGCCGCGAGCTGATGCACAGCACCAGGCGCTTCGAGGCGGCCGTGGCGGCCGTGGACGGGATCGTCTGGACCAACGATCCCGAGGGGCGCATGTCGGGCCCGCAGCCCGGCTGGCAGGCGCTGACCGGCCAGACGCAGGAGGAATGCGCGGGCTTCGGCTGGTCCGAGGCCGTCCACCCGGATGACCGCGCGGCGAGCGTCGCCGCCTGGAACGAGGCGGTGGCCGGGCGGAAGACCTTTTTGTTCCAGCATCGCGTGCGCCGCAAGGATGGCGAATGGCGCTGGTTCTCCATCCGCGCCGTTCCGAGCTTCAGCGACGATGGCGGCATCCGCGAATGGGTCGGCGTCCACACAGATGTCACGGACAAGCATCGGCAGGAGATCGCCCTGCGCGAGCATGCCGAGCAACTCGAACGCCAGATCCGTCATCGCCAGCGTGCCGAAGACCAGCTCCGCCATCTGAACGAGACGCTCGAGACCCGCATTGTCGAAGCCATCGCCGAAAGGCGCCAGGCCGAGATCGCCCTGGCGCAGGCGCAGAAGATGGAGAGCATCGGCAAGTTGACCGGCGGCGTCGCGCACGATTTCAACAATCTGTTGCAGGTGGTATCCGGCAATCTGCAATTGCTGGCCGGCGACATCGCCGGCAATGAACGGGCAGAGCGCCGCGTGGCCAATGCCATGGCCGGCGTATCCCGCGGGTCGAAGCTGGCGGCGCAACTGCTGGCGTTCGGGCGCCGGCAGGCGCTGGAACCCAAGGTCGTGAATGTGACGCGTTTCGTGCGCGGCATGGATGATATGCTGCGCCGCGCCATCGGCGAGGGGATCGAGGTCGAGACCGTGGTCGGCGGCGGCCTGTGGAACACCTTCATCGACCCGACGCAGATCGAGAACGCCCTGTTGAACCTGGCAATCAACGCCCGCGACGCGATGGACGGGCAGGGGCGGCTGACGATCGAACTCGGCAATGCGAGCCTGGACGACGCGTATGCGCGCCTGCACGAAGAGGTGACGCCCGGCCAGTATGTGATGCTGGCGGTGTCGGATACCGGCTGCGGAATGGCGCCGGAGGTGATGGAGCGCGTCTTCGAGCCCTTCTTCTCGACCAAAAGCGAAGGCAAGGGCTCGGGCCTTGGCCTGTCGATGGTCTACGGCTTCGTCAAGCAGTCGGGGGGACACGTCAAGATTTATTCCGAACCCGGGCACGGAACCACGATCCGGCTTTATCTGCCCCGCGCGGTGGAGGCCGAGGACATGGAAGTCGACGTCGACAACGGCCCGGTGTCCGGAGGCACGGAAACCGTGCTTGTGGTGGAGGATGACGACGAGGTGCGCGCCACCGTCGTCGAGATGCTGGGCGAGCTCGGCTATCGCGTGCTGAAGGCGGTGGATGCGACATCCGCGCTGAGTGTTGTGGAAAGCGGCATCCCGATCGATCTGCTGTTTACCGACGTCGTCATGCCCGGCGCCCTGAAAAGCCCGGAGCTGGCCCGCAAGACGCGGGAGCGCCTGCCGGGCGTCGCGGTTCTGTTCACCTCGGGCTACACCGAAAATTCCATCGTGCACGGTGGCCGCCTGGATGCCGGCGTCAACCTTTTGTCCAAGCCGTACACGCGCGAAGCGCTGGCGCGAAAGGTGCGCCATGTGCTGGCGAACCAGGCGCAGGCCAATTCGGGTGCGGCGCCGCTGCCCATGGCCGATGCCTCGGCGGCGGACAGCGACGGCAAGAAGGCCAATGTGGTCGGCATCTCGGTCATGCTGGTCGAAGACGACGTGCTGATCCGCATGAATACGGCCGAACTCCTGAAAGAGATGGGGCATCTCGTGGTCGAGGCCGGCAGTGCGGAAGAGGCAACGACGGCGCTCCAGACCATGCCGGTGGCGGTGCTGGTGACGGACGTGAACCTGCCCGGCATTTCCGGGCCGGAGCTTGCGCGCCGCGCGCTGGAGCTTCGTCCGGACCTCGGCATCGTCTTCGCGACGGGCGACCGGCATGTGGACGGCATCGAGGCTTTCGACCCGGCGCGCACCACGATCCTGACCAAGCCCTATGACATGCGCGGCCTGGAAAATGCGATCTCCAGCGTGTTCGGAGGGCTGGCCGCCCAGGCGAGACTGGCGCCGCTGGACAAAGCCGACAACTGATCCTGAGACGGGGCGGAAAAAAGGGCCGAAGCGTATGCTCCGGCCCTTCAAGGTCGTCGATGAAGATCGAGGATCAGGCGATAACGCCGTCCGCCTTGAGGGTGGCGTAGGTATCGTCGAGCGCCTTGCCGAAGCGGTCGACCATCTCCCGGACCTCGCTTTCGGTGATGATGAGCGGCGGGCAGAAGGCGATCTGGTCGCCGATGGCGCGGATGATCACACCATGCTCGTGCCCCTTCACGAAGAGCGTGCCGCCGGCCCTGCCCACGGGATCGAAGCGCGCCTTCGTGGCCTTGTCCGCCACCAGTTCCACTGCTGCGATCAGGCCTACGCCACGGACGTCGCCGACGAGGGGATGGTCGCGGAAGCGCTTCAGTTCTTCCTGCAGGACAGCACCGGAGCGCGCGGCATTCTCGACAAGATTACGCTCGCGGATGATGGCGAGGTTTTCGTTGGCGATGGCGCAGGATACGGGATGCCCCGTCGTGGTGAAGCCGTGGCCGAGCGTGCCGATCTTGGCGGTGTTGTCGGCGATGCCCTGGTAGATCGCATCGGAGATCAGCACCGCCGCCAAGGGCGCGTAGGATGAGGCGATCTGCTTGGACGTCACCAGCACGTCGGGCTCGATGCCGTAATATTCGCAGGCGAAGGTGGTTCCGAGACGCCCGAAGCCGTTGATGACCTCGTCCGCGACGATCAGTATATCGTGCTTGCGGCAGATCTCCTGCACACGCGCCCAATAGCCTTCCGGCGGAGGCAGGACGCCGCCGGCGCCCATCAGCGGTTCACCGATGAAGGCGGCGATGGTGTCCGCACCTTCGGCCGCGATCGTGTCTTCCAGCTCCTGCGCGAGCCGCTCGGTGAACTGGGATTCCGTTTCTCCCGGCTGGCCGAAGCGCCAGTAATGCGGGCAGGTGAGGTGCCGCACCGGAATGATCGGCAGGTCGAAATCGCGGTGGTTGACGGGCAGCCCCGTCAGCGACCCGGACACCATGGTAATGCCGTGATAGGCATTCTGGCGCGACAGGAACTTCTTCTTTTCCGGGCGGCCGCGCGCATTATTGTAATACCAGATCAGCTTGACGACGGTGTCGTTGGCTTCCGAGCCGGAATTGGTGAAGAAGACGCGGTTGACGCTGGCCGGCGTCATCTTGACCAGCGTCTCGGCCAGGTCCACCGACGGCTCGTTCGTCTTGTGGCTGAAGGTGTGGTAGTAGGGCAGCTTCTGAAGCTGGGCGTAGGCGGCATCCGCGATGCGCTTTTCGCCGAAGCCGACGGCCACGCTCCACAGGCCGGCCATGGCCTCGATATACTGCTTGCCCTGATCGTCGAAGACATAGATGCCTTCGCCCCGGTCGATCACGATGGGGCCGGTCTCCTCATGCCTGCGGGCATTGGTGACGGGATGGAGGATATATTCCACATCCCTCGCATAGACGGAATTCGGCAGTGCCGCGGACATGATGGCAGTTCCTTTCCCAGTGAGCCGTCAAACCATAAGGTTGCATGACGGATAAGCTTTGCGTCATACGGCGCTTCAGACCTTGGCCGCCAGCGATCTTTCCTGCCGCCACCGAAGCAGGGCGGCGAGCCCGGCCAGGAGCAGCGTTCCGAGGATGAGCAGGAACGCGGCGGCCGCCACGGCCGGGCTGATATTCTCGCGGATAGAGGAGAACATCTGGCGGGCCAGCGTACGCTGGTTCGGGCCGGCCACGAACAGCGTCAGCACCACCTCGTCCAGCGACGTGGCGAAGGCGAAGACGGCGCCGGTGACGATGCCGGGCGCCGCCAGCGGCATGGTGACGCGGCGGAAGACGGTGAATGGATTGGCGCCGAGGCTGGCCGCTGCCCGGAGGGATGTGCGGTCGATGCCGGCCAGTGCGGTGGACACGCTGACGATGACGAAGGGGATACACAGCACCGAGTGCGAGACGATGACGCCGACATAGGTGGATGACAGGCCGATCCGCGCCAGCGAGATCTGCAGTCCGACGCCGAGAACCACCGCCGGCACGACCATCGGCAGCAGGAAGACCGTGCGGAACAGGCCGGCGAATGGCAGTGCGCTGCCCGCCAGCCCCAGTGCCGCGAGCGTTCCAAGGACGACGGAGACCACCGTTGCGCCGCCGCCGATGATGAGGCTGTTGATGATGGAGCGCTGCCATGCCCCGCTGGCCAACTGGTCGAACCAGCGCAGCGAGAAGCCGGGGATCGGGTAGTTCAGGAATACCGAATCCGTGAAGGCCAGCGGCAGGATGGCGACGATGGGCAGCAGCAGGAACGCCACCGCCGCGATACCGAAGATGATCTTGAGCGCGCGCATGTCAGGCCCCCAGCGGCGCGCCGTTGCGCGACAGCCTGTTGTAGACGACGTAGAGCAGGGTGGTGACGACGAGCAGGATGATGCCGAGCGCGCCGGCCATGCCCCAATTGGCCGTCTGCAGCGCATAGAAGGCGATGATCGACGAGATCATCTGGTCGTTGGGGCCACCCACCAGCGCAGGCGTGATGTAATAGCCGATCGCGACCATGAAGACGAGCAGGGAGCCGGACAGGACGCCGGGCAGGCTGAGCGGCAGCAGCACCCGCCAGAAGGCGCGGAGCGGCGATGCGCCCATGGAGGCCGCGGCCGGCATCAGGTTCTTCGGGATGGCGGTGATGACCGAGTAGATCGGCAACACCATGAAGGGCAGCAGCACATGCGTCATGGCGACGATGACGCCGGCCCGGTTGAAGATCAGCGGCAGCGGCCCCGATATCAGGCCCAGATCCATCAGCGTGCGGTTGATGAGCCCCTGGTCCTGCAGGAGGATGAACCATGCGGCCGTGCGGACCAGCAGCGATGTCCACAACGGCAGCAGCACCGCGAGCAGCAGGACATTGCGCTTCCAGCCGGTGACCGACGCCGCCAGCATGGCGTAGGGCAGGCCGATGGCGATGCAGAAGAGCGTTATGACGGCGGCGATGGAAAAGGTGCGCCAGATGATGAGCCGGTTGGCCGAGCTGCCGGCCGGGCGTGCCTCGATGTCGCCGGCATCGTTGCGCTCCAGGTCCACCGCGGCCAGAAGATTTCGGTCCGTATAGGGGCTGGCTGCGTTCTGGATGGCGGCCCAGAAGGCAGGTTCGCCCCAGCGGTCGTCGATGGCCACCATGTCGACCGGGTCGCCGTCGGCCATGTCGCGGGCGGCGCGCTGGGTTTTCCCCACCAGCGTGCGGAAGCCTGAAACGGCGCTGTTGAGGCGGCGGACGGCGGGCCCCAGCGTCGCATTGTCCACCTCGCGCAGGTCCTTCATGAAGGCCTGCTGGATATCCAGGGAGGGTGGCGCCTCGCCATCCCATCCGCCGATGACGGCGGCCGTCTCGGGCAGCGCACCGGCCATGGCGTCGTCGCGTACCGCCACGGAGATCATGGTCCAGAGTGGCCAGATGAAGAAGACGGCCAGAAATAACGCCAGCGGCAGGACGAGCAGCCCGGCGCGCAGGCGGGTGGGCATGGTCACGTCGCTCATGCCGGAAACACCGAGCAATCCGCTGGATCGAAGGACATGTTGACCCGCTCGCCCGGGCTGAAGGTGCGTGCGCTGCGTTCCAGCCGCGCCACGAACGCCAGCTCGCCTGCGTTGAGGTGCAGGCGGATATGGTCGCCCTGGTAGACGGCGTCATCCACCGTGACGGCGAAACTGTTGGCCAAAGGCGGGGTGCGGTCGAGCGCCAGCCGCTCCGGCCGGATCGACAGCGTCGCGGCCCCGGACGCCGCGGCATCCTGCGGGGCGGTGGCCATGATGCGATGCCCGCCCGGAAGGTCCACCGCGACGAAGGCACCCTGGCGGCCGGCGAGCGCGCACTCGATAAGGTTCGTCTCGCCGATGAACTGCGCGACGAAGCGGTTTTCCGGCCGGTCGTAGACCGCGTCCGGAGAGCCGATCTGCGCGATGCGGCCCTTGTCGAAGATGGCGATCCTGTCCGACATCGTGAGCGCCTCGGACTGGTCGTGCGTCACGAAGACGATGGTCAGGCCCAGGCGGCGATGCAGGGCACGGATCTCGAGCTGCATTTCCTCGCGGAGCTGCTTGTCGAGAGCGCCGAGCGGCTCGTCCATCAGGATGACCTTCGGCTCGAACACCAGCGCCCGCGTCAGCGCCACGCGCTGCTGCTGGCCACCGGAAAGCTGGGAAGGCTTGCGGTCGGCGAGATGGCCGAGGCGCACCCTGTCGAGGGCAGCCGCCACGGCCTTGCGCGATTGCGCCTTGCCGACTCCCCGCATATCGAGCGGGAAGGCGACGTTTTCCGCAACGGTCATATGCGGGAACAGCGCATAGTTCTGGAACACGACACCCATGCCCCGCTTGTGCGGCGGCAGATCGTTGAGCTTCTGCCCATCGAGCCAGATGGTCCCGGCGCTGGCGCGCTCGAAGCCCGCCAGCATCATCAGGATGGTTGTCTTGCCGGATCCGGATGGCCCCAGCAGGCTCAGGAACTCGCCTTTCGCCACTTCGAGGTTCAGGCCCTCCACGACGCGCATCGGCCCATAGCTTTTGGACACGTCGTGGAGGTGGATGAAGGCGCGTTCATTCATGCGTATACAGCCTTACTGGGCAAGCCATGCGTTGAAGCGCGCGCTCAGTTCCTCGATATGGTCGATCCAGAAATCGGTATCGAGCGAGATGGCGCCCTCCATGTTTTCCGGAAAGGTGGGGAGCTGCGCGGCTTCCGCCGCCGGCACCAGCTTGCCGGCCTCGATGTTGGGCAAGCCATAGGCGATGTAGTTCGGCAGCTTGGCCTGGTTCTCCGGCTCGCTTGCAAAGGCGATGAACTCGAAGGCGGCATCCTTGTTGGGCGAATCCTTGAGCACGACCCAGCTGTCCACGGCATAGATGCTGCCGGGCCAGACGATCTTCAGGTTCCGGTTCTCGGTCTTGTTGATCCCCGACAGGCGGCCGTTGTAGGCGGTCGTCATGACGACCTCGCCCGAGGCCAGGAGCTGGATCGGCTGGGCGCCGGCTTCCCACCAGACGATATCGGACTTCAGGGCATCGAGCTTGGCGAAGGCCCTGTCGATGCCCTCGTCGGTGCCGAGAACCTCATAGACTTCCTCCGGCTTCACGCCGTCGGCCATGAGTGCGAATTCCAGCGCGTATTTCGGGCCGCGGCGGAAGCCGCGCTTGCCCGGAAACTTTTCCGTGTCCCAGAAGTCGGCCCAGCTCTGGGGCGCTTCCTTCAGCTTGTCGCCGTCATAGCTGAGGCCGGTCGTCCAGACGATGGCGCCGACGCCGCATTCGTTGACCGCGGAGGGGATGAACTTGTCCTCGCCGCCCAGGGCCGACCAGTCCACCTGTTCGTAGAGGCCGTCGGCACAGCCGAGGGCGAGTTCCTCGGCTTCCACCTGGACCACGTCCCAGTTGGCGGGAACGGTTTCCATCTTGGCGGCGATGACGCCGTAACCGCCATCCCAGGACTCTTCCAGCACGGGCTTGCCCGTCTTTTCGGCGAAAGGCTTGAAGTAGATTTCACGCTGCGCGTCCTGGTAGTTCCCGCCCCAGGACACCACCGTCAGATCGCGGGCCGAGGCGGTGCCGGCGGACAGGGCGAAGCCCAACGCCACCAGGCCCACCGTCGTCGAAATGAGTTTCTTCATTGAAATCGTCTCCTCTGGAAGTCCGGCGAAAGTCAAACACAACACGCCATGGTCCGCAGCAGGGAAAAGCGGCTGTTGAATATTCTGTCCGCCAGGGCCTTCGCGGCTGCACTGGAACGGTCGTCGAAGGCTCAGTAAGTGGGCGGCGTGATGGCACTGACGATGCGCGCCGACTGCGCTGAAAGGTTGCGGAAGCGGTGCGGGATCTGGCTGTCGAAATAATAGGCGTCGCCGGCTTCCAGCACGCGCGCTTCCGCGCCGACGGTCACCTCGACGGCACCTTCCACCACGATGCCGGCCTCCTGCGCCGCGTGCGATATCGCTTCCCCCGTGTCGGCCCCCGCCGCGTAGGTTTCGTGGAGCATCAGAAGCGTTCGATTGGGGTGGTCGATTCCGACGATGCGATAGGAGATGCTGGATGGCCGGCCGGCTTCCGGCAGGTCTTCGGCGCGGTAGAAGGGAGAGTAGGGTGCGCTGGATGCGAGCTGCGAAAAGAAGCCGCTCATGGTGGAGCCCATGGCCTCCAGTATGGCGCCCAGCGTGTCCACCGAAGGGCTCAGCCTGTCGCGTTCGATGAGCGAAATGGTGGAGTGGGAGATTCCCGAACGGACGGCCAACTGCCGGGTCGATAGTTGCCGCCGCCTGCGCAACTCCCTCAGGCCCTGTCCGATCGCAGGCATCCGATGCTCCCGTGTGATCCCGTCCGGGCGGGCTATCAACGCACCGCACAATTTCCGGTCACCACCATCCTACGAGTGGTTGGTATTTTCAACACCCTTGAATGGGCGGATTGGCAGGGGCCGCGCCGAATGAGAGCTTTCGGCGCAAAGATCTCCTCACTCACATCCGCAGGAATGCCCGATGACCCTTTCGACGCCGTCCCAGACTGCCGCGCCCGGCCTGTTCCATGTCAAGGCTCCCTCGGCCAGCGCCGAAATCGACGGGACGGAGATCGAATCCACGGTCCGCGACATCCTGGGCCGCGTGGCCCGCGACGGTGACGACGCTGTGCGCCACTACAGCCAGACTTTCGACGGGACGGCGCCGGAGCGATTCGAGGTTTCCGACGCGCAGAAGCAGGAGGCGGTCACCGCCCTGGAGCCGGAAGCGCTCGAGGACATGCAGTTCGCCATCGAGCAGGTGCGCCATTTCGCCGAGGCGCAGCGGCAGACCATGCTGCCGCTGGAGATCGAGACGCTGCCGGGGCTGCATCTCGGCCATCGGATCATCCCGATCCGCCGCGTCGGCGCCTATGTGCCCGGAGGGCGCTATCCGCTGTTGTCCGCCCCGGTGATGACGATCGTTCCAGCGGTCGTCGCCGGCTGTTCCGAGATCGTCGCGTGCCTGCCGCCCAATGCCCATCCTGCCATGATCGCCGGCTGCCATCTCTCGGGCGCGACGCGCATCTTCCGGATCGGCGGCGCACAGGCCATCGCGGCCATGGCCTACGGCACCGACAGCGTACCGGCTGTCGACAAGATCGTCGGACCCGGCAACGCCTATGTCAACGAAGCGAAGCGGCAGGTGTTCGGTCGGGTCGGCATCGACCAGTTGGCCGGTCCGAGCGAAATCTATATCCTGGCTGACGAGACCGGCGATGCCGCGATGATCGCCACGGACCTCCTGGCCCAGGCCGAGCACGACATCCGGACGCGCGTCGGCCTGATCACCACGTCGGAAGCCCTCGGCCGCGCGGTGTCGGCCGAAGTCGAGGCGCAACTGGCAAGCCTGTCGACGGCGGCGGTGGCCGGCGCGGCGTGGCGGACCTATGGTGAGATCGCCGTCGTACCCGACGAGGATGCGATGGTGGCCTATTCCGATCGGATCGCCGCGGAGCATCTGCAGGTCCACACGCGCGACGCGGCAGCATTCGCCAAGCGCCTGTCCAACTATGGCTCCCTCTTCATCGGCACGAAGGCGAGCGTCGTCTATTCGGATAAATGCTGCGGGACCAACCATACGCTGCCGACCATGGGGGCGGGGCGCTATACCGGCGGCCTGTGGGTCGGGTCCTATCTCAAGGTCGCGACGCATCAGTGGCTCGAAGACGCAGGCGTCGCGGCCGTTGCGCCGCATGCCGTGCGCCAGAGCGCCCGCGAAGGTCTCGAAGGCCATCGGCGTGCCGCCGCGCTGAGGCTGGGGCTCGACTGAGCCCCTGGGGCTATCGGCAGTCGGCCCGGCGGATATAGAAGGTCTGGACCTGGCCGTCGCCCTCGTAGCGATGTTCGACGGCCGCCAGGTCTCCGCGCAGCAGGGCGGGCTTCCAGGTGGCGCAGCGTTGCCCGGCCATTGCCGACTTCTCTGCGCGTGCGTCCACCGGCCCGTCCGCGGCGAAGGCGTAGACGACCGTGTCGCCTTCCTGCCTGATATCCGTCAGACGCACGCCGGGCAGGACCTCGCGCTGGAGGCCCTGCGCCTCTTTGGCGATGGCGTCGAAGACGAATGTCTGGCTGTGTGGCATTGCCCAGGCCTGGACCTCGTCGACAGGAAGTTGCGTCACCGCGATTCCGACTGCCGCGAGAAGGCCGATCTGGCCGTATCTGTTTCGCAATATGCTCATGACGTCGTGCACCACCTTGACCCCTGGAAGCACGTTTAAACGATTCAATTGACGTTGGGTTGCGGGCTGCGTCAGCCGAAAGTCGATTTTTGCCGCAAATCTGCCGGAATGGTTAACACTGTCCTTCGCGCCCAGCCCTTGCCGGGTTTCCTGTAATGTTATAACAAGCCGCCAACTGGAACACCCCGGCGGCCCGATGCTCACGAACAGCAAGACCCAATCGACCGATACGGTCCGCAGACCGCGCTCCGTCATGCAGATGTCGGCCATTCAACGCCTCGGCATCGTTGCGGCGCCGCTTCTGCTGCTGTGGGCAGCCGTCCTTCTGGTGATGGTGCGATGAGTGCCGGTGCGCCCGTCATCGCGCTCGAGGATCTGACGCTCGCCTATCGTCGGCAGCCGGCCGTGCATCATGCGACGGGGGCCTTCACGGAGGGATCGCTGACAGCGATCATCGGGCCCAACGGTGCCGGCAAGTCCACCTTGCTCAAGGGCATCATGGGTTTGATAGACCCGTCCACGGGCAGCATCCGCCTGAACGGCCTGAAGCGTCACGACGTCGCCTACCTGCCGCAGGCCGGTGACCTGGACCGCAGTTTCCCCATGGATGTCGCGGATCTCGTCTCCCTGGGCGCCGCGCGCAAATCCGGCTGGTTCCGCGCCGTCGCACCGGCCGATCTCGGCCGGGTGGACGAGGCGATCGCCGCCGTCGGCCTGCGCGGCTTCGAACGCCGCGCCATCCATACCCTGTCCGGCGGGCAACTGCAGCGCGCGCTGTTTGCGCGGATGCTGGTGCAGGACGCGCGCGTTCTGCTGCTGGACGAGCCGTTCACTGCCATCGACATGCGCACCACCCTCGACCTGCTGGCAGTCGTGCGGCGCTGGCACGGGGAGGGAAGAACCATAATCGCGGTCCTGCACGACCTGGAACTGGTGCGCGAGCACTTCCCGGATACGTTGCTGATCGCCCGCGAGGTCGTGGACTGGGGTGCGACGGCGCGGGTGCTGACGCCGGAAAAGCTCCGCGAGGCGCGGACCTTGAGCGAAAACTGGATCGAGGATCCCTATTCGAGGTCGGCGGCATGAGCGCGCTGCTGTCTCCATTCGTCGACTATGCCTTCATGCTGCGGGCGCTGACCGGCTGTCTCGCCCTGTCGCTGGGGGCTTGCCCGCTTGGCGTTCTTCTGGTGCTTCGCCGCATGAGCCTCGTCGGGGATGCGATGAGCCACGCGATCCTGCCCGGCGCCGCCATCGGTTTCATGGTTGCGGGCTTTTCACTGGTCGCCATGACGGTCGGGGGCCTCGTCTCGGGCCTTGCCGTGGCGCTTCTGGCGGGCGTCGTCTCGCGGTTCACGGCCCTGCGCGAAGACGCCAGCTTTGCCGCATTCTACCTGGCATCGCTGGGCCTCGGCGTTCTGATCGTCTCGCTCTACGGCTCCAATATCGACCTGCTCAACGTGCTGTTCGGCACGGTGCTCGGGCTGGACGACGCGGCGATCCTGCTGACTGCCTGCATCGCGACGCTGACGCTCGTGCTCCTGGCCGTCTTCTATCGCGCCATCGTGGCCGAGTGCCTCGACCCCGGCTTCCTGCGCTCCGTCGGCGGAGCGGGAGGGTTGGCACATATGCTGTTCATGAGCCTCGTCGTGCTGAATCTCGTCGGCGGCTTCCAGGCGCTCGGCACCTTGATGGTCGTCGGCATCATGATGCTTCCGGCTGCCGCAAGCCGTTTCTGGGCGGAAACCGTGCCCGGCCAGATGCTTGTCTCCATTCTCGTCGGATTCGCGTCTTCGGTGTGTGGCCTGCTGGTTTCCTACCACTACGGCGCGCCGGCATCTCCGGCGATCATCCTGTCGGCCTCGGCCGTCTACGCGGTCTCCGTCCTTGCCGGGCGCTTCGACAGCGTGCTGGCCCGGTCCATCCAGTTCCGCCATATCCACCATTGAGGGGTTCGCATGTTGAAGTCTCTTTCCATCGGCGTCGTCTCGACGATCGCGCTTCTTTCGGCGCCCGGCATGGCGGCGGCCGAGCCCGTCAAGGTCGTTGCCAGCTTCTCCATCCTGGCCGACATGACGCGTGAGATCGGTGGCGACACCGTCGAGGTTCAGCCGCTCGTCGGCCCGGATGGCGACGCGCATGTGTTCCAGCCGTCGCCGGCCGATACGCGCAAGATCGCCGATGCCGACCTGGTCGTCATGAACGGCCTCGGCTTCGAGGGCTGGATGCCGCGCCTCGTCGAGGCGTCCGGCTATAAAGGCAGGACGGTCGTGGCATCGACGGGCGTGACGGAGCTGAAGAGCCCGGAGCACGAGGAGCACGAAGCGCACGACCATGAAGCCGGGCACGACCATGACCACGAGGCCGCGCACGAGCACGGGCATGAGCACGAGCATGAGCATGGCCACGAAGGGCACGACCACGGGCCGATAGATCCGCATGCCTGGCAGGATCTGTCGAATGGTGTGGTCTATGCGCGCAACATCGCCGATAGCCTGGCTGAGGCCGATCCGGCCAATGCCGATGGTTATCGCCAGCGGGCGGCTGCCTACATCGCGCAGATGCAGGCACTGGACGCCGAAGTGAAGGCGGAGCTTGCAACGATCCCGCAGGAACGCCGGAAGGTGGTCACGTCGCATGACGCATTCGGCTATTTCGCGCGTGCCTATGGGGTGGAGTTCATTGCGCCGGAGGGCGTCTCCACCGAGTCCGAGGCTTCGGCCGCCGATGTCGCCGCGATCATATCGCAGATCAAGGCCGAGAATATCACGGGTGTCTTCGTCGAAAGCATCACCAACAGCCGGCTGATCGAGCAGATCGCGCGCGAGACGGACGCCCATGTCGGTGGAACGCTGTATTCCGATGCGCTTTCGGATGCGTCCGGGCCGGCGCCGACCTATCTCGACATGTTCCGCAACAACACGCGCAAGATCCTGGATGCGTTGAAGCTCGGCTGAGCGGCCGAAGAATTTTCCACGGATGGGCACAGGGGCGGAAGATTGGTTCCGCCCGACCGCCCGATGCAACCGGCTTCGACCTCGTCGCGCGGCGCGCGACGGGGGATAAAGGGTCTTCGTTCCAGACTCAAAATGCCGAGAGACGCCCGATGAAGAAAACCCTTCTGCTCAGCCTTGCGATTGCGCTTTCCACAGCCGGAGGCGCTCAGGCGCAGGAGGCGAGCAAGCTTCTGAACGCGTCCTACGATATCTCCCGGGAATTGTTCGCTGCGATCAACCCGGCCTTCATCGCCGATTACAAGGAAAAGACCGGTCGAGACGTGACCATCGATCAGTCGCATGGCGGATCGTCGCGGCAGGCCCGTTCCATCCTTGAGGGGTTGGAAGCCGATGTCGTCACCTTCAACCAGGTGACGGACGTGGATATCCTGGCCGGCAATGGCTTCGTCAGCGCCGACTGGCAGCAGGAATTCCCCAACCAGGCGTCACCCTACTATTCCCTGCCGGCCTTCCTTGTCCGCGAGGGCAACCCGAAGAACATCAAGGATTGGGGCGATCTCGTCCGTGACGACGTCCAGGTGATCTTCCCCAACCCGAAGACCTCCGGCAATGCCCGCTACACCTATCTGGCGGCGACGGCCTATGCGCTCGAAGCCTTCGGCGGCGATCAGGAGAAGGTAAGCGCCTTCATATCCAAGCTGTTCGACAACGTGCCCGTATTCGATACCGGGGGGCGTGCCGCCACAACCACATTCGTCGAGCGCCAGATCGGCGACGTGCTCATCACCTTCGAAGCGGAAACGCGCGGGATCGAACGCGAATTCGGCACCGACAAATTCGATACGGTGGTTCCTTCGGTAAGCCTCCTGGCCGAATTTCCGGTCGCGGTGGTCGACCGCGTCGCGGAGCGGCGCGGGACGGTGGAGCTTGCCAAGGCCTATCTCGATTTCCTCTACACCCCCGCAGGCCAGGAGATACTGGCCGAAAACGGCAACCGGGTGCATGACGAAGGGGTGGCGGAAAAGTACGCCGGCGAGTTTCCGCAGGTCCGCCTCCTGACGGTGGACGATGTCTTCGGTGGCTGGGACACGGTGCAGGAAGAGCATTTCGCTTCGGGCGGGACGCTCGACCAGCTCTACGGCAGCCGCTAAGAGGGGTGCATCCGAAGGCCGGCGGCAGCGCCGGCCTACTCCTGTTTGCGCCAAAGTCGAGGGGGCGCCCGAAACGTGTCGCGTCGTGTCCTGCCGGGGTTCGGGCTGAGCCTCGGCTTCACCCTGTTCTACATCACGGTCATCGTGTGCCTGCCGCTCGGTGCGCTCGTCTTCAAGGCCGCCAGCCTTGGACCGGAAGCCTATTGGCGGATCATATCGGCGCCGCGCGCTGTCGCCAGCTACCAGGTGACGATCCTGACGGCGCTGGCGGCGACGGCTTTCAACGTCGTCTTCGGTCTGGCGCTTGCCTGGGTGCTGACACGCTATCGCTTTCCGGGGCGGCGGCTGCTCGATGCCATCGTCGACCTGCCCTTCGCCTTGCCGACGGCGGTGGCGGGCATCGCACTGACGACGCTTTTCGCGGCCAATGGCTGGCTGGGCGGCGCCCTGGCCGATCTTGGCATCAACGTGGTCTACACGCCGCTCGGGATCATCGTCGCCATGACCTTTACCAGCGTGCCCTTCGTGGTGCGGACGGTGCAGCCGGTGCTGGAGGATCTGGACCCGGCGCTCGAGGAGGCGGCCCTGTCGCTGGGCGCCGGCGAGGGGCGCGTCTTCCGCAAGGTGATCCTGCCGCTTCTGGCTCCGGCACTGCTGGCCGGCACCTCCTTGTCGTTCGCGCGCTCGCTCGGCGAGTTCGGCGCCATCATCTTCATCGCCGGCAATCAACCCTTCTACAGCGAGATCACGGCGCTGCTGGCCTTCATCCGGCTGGAGGAATACGACTACCCGGCCACCGCGGCCATCGCCTCCGTCATGCTGTTCGCCGCCTTCGTGATGCTTGCAGTTACGAACGTCCTGCAGGCCCGGGCGTTGCGCTATACGGAAAGGGGCTGACATGGAGATGCACAAGGCTCGCATAGGCGAGGGCCGCCTGTTCCGTCTCGGCCTGATCGGCTTCGTCCTGGTGGTTGCACTGGTGCTGATCGTCGCGCCGCTGGGCATGATCTTCGCGGCGGCCTTTTCGCAAGGGTTCGCCTACTTCGCCGAAACGATCCGCCAGGCGGACACGCTGCACGCCATCGGCCTGACGGTGGCGACCGCCCTGATCGCCGTTCCGCTGAACACTGCATTCGGTGTCGCCGCCGCCTGGGCGGTCACGAAGTTCGACTTTCCCGGACGCCGTGCGCTGATCGTGCTGATCGAGATTCCCTTTTCGATATCGCCCATCGTCGCCGGCATCTCCTACCTCTTCGTCTACGGCCTGCAGGGAATGTTCGGCAGCTATCTGATGGATGCCAACCTGCAGATTCTGTTTGCGCTGCCGGGCATCGTGCTGGCCTCCATGTTCGTGACTGCGCCCTTCGTGGCGCGGGAACTGATCCCGCTGATGCAGGCGCAGGGCCGCGACCTTGAGGAAGCGGCCGTATCGCTGGGCGCCGGCGGTCTGCGCACGTTCCTGCGCGTCACGCTGCCCAACATCCGCTGGGCGCTGCTGTACGGCATCGTCCTGTGCAATGCCCGCGTGATGGGCGAGTTCGGGGCGGTCTCGGTAGTTTCCGGAAATATCAGGGGCCAGACCAACACGCTGCCCCTGCACATCGAACTTCTGTACCACGACTACAACACGGTCGGGGCCTTCGCCGCGGCGTCGATCCTGACAGTCCTGGCGCTGGTGACGCTGGCGGTGAAGGTTGCGCTGGAAGCGCGCGGCGCCGGGCGACGCAAGCGCCCCGCTACCGCCCAGACGCCCATTGCCCCGCCCGGAGGATTTGCGCGATGAAGATCAGCCTCGACACGGTCGTCAAGACCTTTCGCACCTTTCGCGCGGTGCACGGCGTATCGCTGGACATCGAAAGTGGCCGGCTGGTGGCGCTGCTTGGCCCTTCCGGCTCGGGCAAGACGACCATCCTGCGCATGGTCGCGGGGCTCGAATATCCGGATTCCGGCCGTATCCTGTTCGGCGACGAGGATGCGACGGGCATCCCGATCCAGGATCGCGGGGTGGGTTTCGTGTTCCAGCACTACGCGCTGTTTCCGCACATGACGGTGGCCGAAAATGTCGCCTTCGGCATGCAGGGCGGCAAGGGGCGCAAGCGCACCAAGGCCGAGATCGGCGCGCGCGTCAGCGAGCTTCTCGGCCTGGTGCGGCTGGACGGGCTGGAAGACCGGTTTCCCAACCAGATCTCCGGCGGGCAGCGCCAGCGGGTGGCGCTGGCCCGGGCGCTGGCGGTGGACCCGCGCGTCCTACTGCTGGACGAGCCCTTCGGCGCGCTCGACGCTGCCGTCCGGCGCGACCTGAGGCGCTGGCTGCGGGAAATCCACGGCGAACTCGGCATCACGACGCTGTTCGTCACGCATGATCAGGAAGAGGCGCTCGACCTTGCCGACGAAGTCGTGATCCTGAACGAAGGGCGCATCGTGCAGCGGGGCACCCCGCGCGAGGTGACGCGCGCACCGGCCAATGCCTTCGTGATGCAGTTTCTGGGAGATTCGAACCGGCTGTCCGTCGATGTGCGGGACGGGGTTGCCCGGCTGGGTGACATCGCCATTCCGGCGCCCGGGGTGGGCGACGGCAAGGCCGGCCTCTTCGTGCGGCCGCGCGATGTGGATTACGTCCCCGCCGGCAAAGGCCTGCCGGTGACGGTCCGGCAGGTGCTGGACCGCCCCGACAGCCGCCGTCTGGTTGCGGCCACCGATGGCGGCGAGATGCTGGAGTTCGACGTCCGGTCCGATGTCGCCGTCAATTCGGGCGACCGTGGATCGATCGCCATTCGGGACGGCCGCGTCTTCGTGGACTGATCAGCCTTCCGTCCGGCTTGCTTCCGGCCGGTCGCGCCGGTGATGCCGTGCCAGGGGGAAGGCCGGAAGCCAGCCCTCCCGGCGCACCGTCCAGAGTTCGTAGGTCGGGACGAAGCGGTCGATTTCGTCCAGCGTACCCAGGTTGACTTCCACCTCGTCGCCCGACCTGCCGAAGACGGACGAGCCGCAACGCGGGCAGAAATTGCGCCCTGCGTAGTCCTGCGTCTCGCCGGAAACGGCCACCGCCTCCTGCGGGAAGATCGCCGACGCATGGAACAGCGCGCCATGATGCTTGCGGCAATCCAGGCAATGGCAGATGCCGACGCGATACGGCATGCCGACCGCCTTCAGGCGGACAGCTCCGCACAGGCATCCGCCTTCGACCTCCTGCATGGCAGGCTCCCTTTCGTCACGACACCGGGGAGTATCGTAGCTCGGTGCCCCACGGATCCGTCAAGACGCCTGCCTTGGCGTTGGCGCGGCGGTCCAGCACCTCGATCCACAGCAACCCCGTCCGATTGCCCCGTCGGCCCGACCCGGCGCTGCGCCAGACATTGGTGCCGATATGGTGGTGATAATGCCCGGTCGACAGGAAATGCGCACCCGGATAGGTCGTGGCCAGCTCGAACCCGGCCTCGCCCAGATAGAAGCCGTCGCTTTCCTTGAGGTCGCCGACCCTCAGATGGATATGCCCGACGGTGGTGCCTTCCGGGGCGCCGTCCCAATCTGGCTCCGAGAGGTCGATCTCGCCGAACAGGCTGTTGGTGTCGAGGGGCTTCGTCGCCATTTGCACCGCGCCGTCGCGCCAGGTCCAGCCCGAGGACGGCCTGTCGGCATAGATCTCCACGCCGTTGCCTTCCGGATCGGACAGATAGAACGCCTCGCTGACGATGTGGTCGGATGCGCCTTCCAGCGGCACCTGTCGGCGGACGCCGATTTCAGCGGCCCATTCGGCCAGGGACTCGCGGTCCGGCAGCAGGAAGGCCGTATGAAACAACCCGGCTTCACGCGGGTCGTCCGGCTGGGCATCCGGCCTGTGGACGAGTTCGAGAAGTGGGGTCTCCGGCGTGCCGTACACGGCGCCTTCCGCACCCCGACCCAGTGGCACGAGGCCAACGACATCGCGATAGAAGGCGCCGACCGTCTCCGGGTCGCGGACGGCCAGCGCGACGCGACCGATGCTGAGCGGGGCGAGGGAGGGATGCGTTACGATGTCCATGTCGGCGATCCTTGGTTGGCAATTGCGTTACCGTGAAGATGTCTATTCCCTGCCGTGTGAGCAATTGCCTTGGAATGCATCAACACTCACACCCTCATGCATTAAACCGGCAAATCGCGGTCCCATGGCGGCGTCCCGCTCCAGGCCGAGGCCAGATGGTCGATCATGGCGCGCATCTTGGCGGAAGGATGCCGTGTGGCGGGCCATACGGCATGGACCCCGCCGAGGCGAACCGGCGGATGATCAAGGGCGATCGGGACGAGCTGGCCCTGCCGCACCGCGTCTCCCACGATGAAACTTGGCTCGTAGACGATGCCGAGGCCCGCGACGGCCGCCAGCACGAGGGCGTCGCCACTGCTGGCGGTGAGATTTCCCGTTACCTTGACCGGCACGTCGCCATCGTCGCCGAAGGTCCACAGCCCCGCGCGGGTCAGGGTGGAAAGCGTATAGCCAAGGCAGTTGTGGTCGGCCAGTTGCGCGACCGACCGGGGGGCACCGTGTCGCTCGATATAGGACGGTGCGGCGCAGACGAGGACGTTGCAGGGGGCCAGGCGCCTGGCCGTCAGGCTGGAATCCTTCAGCCGTCCGATGCGGATCGCCATGTCGAACCCATCCGACAGGATATCGACGAGCCGGTCGTTGAAGTCGACGTCGAGGCGCACCTTGTCGTGGCGCGACAGATAGGCCGGCACGACCCGTGAGAATTCGCGCAGGCCGAAGGACAAGGGCGCGCTGATCCGCAACGTGCCCTGCGGCTCGACCGTCTCGGCCGCGGCGAGGGCTTCCGCTTCGCGGATTTCCTCCAGGATACGCTCCGCGGATTCGGCAAAACGCCGTCCCGCCTCCGTCGGCGTCACGCGCTGCGTCGTGCGTCGCAGAAGCTGCACGCCGAGGCGGCGCTCCAGTGCAGCGACGTGCTTGGTCACCATGGTCTGCGACATATCCATCGCCCGTCCGGCTGCAGAGAAGCTTCCGGCGCTGACGACCCGGGCGAACACCTCCATGGAGCGCAGTTGATCGGGCATCTATTCCCCCGGGTGTGAGCTTATATCCTGAACGACAGTCTTCTCCAATTTTTCGATAGAGGCAATATGCGCTTCGAAAACCATGAACCGTTGGAAGTGAACATCATGATCGACACCAGAACCGCACCTTACGCGGTGCTCCTTCTTCGCCTCGTCCTGGGGCTCCTGTTCCTGGCCCATGCCGGGCTGAAGATCTTCGTCTTCACGCCGGCGGGGACGGCGCAGTTCTTTGCAAGCCTCGGCCTTCCGGGCTTTCTCGCCTATATCGTGATCCTGGCGGAGGTGCTCGGCGGCGTCGCATTGATCCTTGGTTTCAAGGCCCGGATCGTTGCCGTTGCCCTCATCCCCATTCTGCTCGGTGCCATCGTGACCGTGCACGGGCCGGCCGGGTTCTTCTTCACCAATGAAGGCGGCGGCTGGGAGTTTCTCGGACTGTGGATCGCCGGCCTGGTCGCGCTGTCGCTGCTTGGCGATGGTGCCTACGCGCTACGCCCGTCCGTCCGGGCCTGAGGCGCGGCCTTGCTGTCGAGCCATTCGATCAGGCCGGCCAGATCGGTCACGATCACTTCAGCATGGCTGGCGAGCGCATCCTGCGCCGCCGGCGTCCGCGCGATGCCGACAGGGTGCGCGCCGGCGGCCCTGGCGGCGTCCATGTCGTGGGGGGAGTCGCCGATCAGGGCGACGGCTGCCGGGTGAAGCCCGGTCTCCCTGGCGAAAGCCTCGACCATGCCGGGACCGGGCTTGGCCCCATGGCCGGAATCGTACCCGGCGACATAGTCGAACCGGTCCAAGACGCCGAGCGCGGACAGATGCGCACGTGCCGTGGCTTCGGCGTCGTTGGTGGCCAGGCCGATGCGATAGCCCTGGGCGATGAGATGGTCGATGCCCCTGGCGACGTCGTCATAGCCGCGCAAGGTCGACAGGCTGGCGGCGCGGTACAGATCGTTGACCCGCGTCTCGAAGGCCTTGTCGAAGGGCACGCTGACAAGTTCGGCCCAGACGGGGGCATAGTCCGCCGTATCGCCTGCGATGATGGGAGAGCCCGGCCGGAATGTCATGCGTGCGATGTCGAGGCCGCAGGCCATGGCCATGCGGTCGGCGATGTCCCGGCGTCCATCCGCCAGCGCATTCAGGACCTGCATCGTCGCCGGCGCCCATGTGGCGTCGAAATCCAGCAGCGTGCCATCCTTGTCGAAGAGTATGCCCCGCAGTTCCGCCATGCCCGGTCCCTTCCGATGTGCAGGACCGGCATTGCAGGCGGGCCGGGCAGCGTCAAGGCCGGAGCGTCGCGCCCCGGCCTCGTGCTGGCTCTTACGTTCTATCGACGGTCGCCGCGCTCCTGACCCGGCCCGTGCGGGCGGTGGTGATGCGGGCCCTTGCCATGGCGGCCGGGGCGCGGCAGCTCACGCAGCAGGCGCTCGGCCGTCGCGGTCTGCTCCGGTGTCAACTCGCCGGCCAGCTGCGCCATCGCGGTACGCAGCGTTTCGGCCGCCTGCCCACGGGCAATGCTGCGTTCCAGCATTCTGTCCACCCGCGCGAAGGGGCGGCTGTCGGGTAGCGTCGGGGCCGCCTCGTCGGCATCGTCCGTCTCGGTCGCGGCGGCGTCGTCCGATGCCGGGCCGGCCTCGTCTTCATCGTCCTGCGCGGCCACATCCGGGCCGCCGCGCGCCGGGCGCCCGGCTTCCACGAAACCGATCGCCGCGCGGGTGAAGGCGTTCCAGCTATCCTGCTGCTCGGCTGTTATTCCCAGCGCCGTTTCGGCCGCGGTCAGCCGCGAGGCGACATCCCACAGCATCGACGGGCGGTCCGGCCTTTCGCCCCGCATCATCCGGCCTGGGCCGCCCGGTCCGCCGGGGCCGTGCGGCGGGCCCTTGGCATCCTGTCCTGCAGCCGCCGGCGGCGGAGGCGGGGGTGCCGGCTGCGCCGTCTGCGCCAGTGCCGGAAGCGCGATGCCGGTGGCCAACAGGCCGGCCAGTAGTTTCGACGAAGTCTTCATCCGTTTCGCTCCTTTGGCTTGCGATGAACGACCATATAGGCTCGCTTCGCGGCCGGACCGCGCCCGGCGTGTTTCGATATGTTGCAAAGTGTCGCCCTGGCTCGGTCGGGACCGGGGAGCGGGGTGCGCTGCAAGGTTTCGCAACAAATTTCCGCAGGAAATGCGGTGCGACGCCGCCTAAATGAAGACACTGGACGGCAAGCGAAGGAAGCGGAGATGGACGGTCGAACCCGCGTGCTGGTGGTCGACGACGATGCGGATATCCGCAATCTTTTGAGTCGCTACCTGGAAGGACAAGGATTCAGTACCGATCTGGCCGCCAACCGCGCGGAAGCGGAACAGAAGGTGGCGGCCGGGGGTATCGATCTCGTCGTTCTCGACGTGATGCTGCCCGATGGCTCCGGGCTGGACCTGTGCCGGGAATTGAAGGACCGTCGGCCGGATCTGGCCATCATCCTCCTGACCGCGCTGAAGGAGGATGTCGACCGGATCGTCGGGCTGGAACTCGGGGCCGACGATTATCTCGGCAAGCCTTTCAACCCGCGCGAGCTGGCGGCGCGCATACGCGCGGTCATGCGGCGCGGCGCCGAGCGCGGTTCCGAGGAGCCGGAAACCGGCGTCTATCGCTTTTCGGGCTTCACCGCAGACAAGACGGCGCGGCGCGTAACGGACGAGGCCGGCCAGGACCTCGACCTGACGGGTGCCGAATTCGACCTGCTGGTCATCTTCCTGGATCGGCCGGGCCGTGTCCTGTCGCGCGATACGCTTCTGGATCTCCTGCACGGGCGCAGCTTCACCGACCCGTTCGACCGCACCATCGACGTGACGATGAGCCGCCTGCGCCGCAAGTTCGGGGATGGCGGCGTGTTCCGCCTGTTCAAGACCGTCCGCAATGGCGGCTACCAGTTTTCGACACAGGTGGAGAGAGTGTCCTGATGGGTTCGATCCGCTCCCGGCTGGCTCTCCTTCTGGTGGTTTCCATTGTCGGCGTCGTCGTGCTTGCGGCACTGGTCAGCTGGCGCGTGCTGGAGCGCCCCGACCGCCACAGCTTTGCCGCCGCCTTTGCGGAAGAGGTGCGGATCGTGGCAAGCGTGCTGCGGCAGGATCCGTCCGCCGCGGCGCGCCATGGCATACGCACCGGCCCGCCACCCGGCGGCGAAAACGATGGCGAACTGGCCCGCGAGGCGCATGGCGTGCAAAGGATATTGGCCCTCCAGGGCAACCCGATGCAGGTGCTGGTTCTGCAGGATGCCGATGGCGCGCGCCGGCTTGCGCTCGAATACGAGCCGGGGCAGTGGGCCTACCTGACCTACCCGGCACCGCCGCCATCGGCGCGCGCGCCGCTGGTATTCTACCTCGGGCTGGTCGTCCTGGGCGCGCTGGCCATCGCCCTGATCGCGGCAACCATGATGACCCGCCCGCTGCGCATGCTTGACGAGGCGGTCGGCGCGATCGGCCCGGATGGGCTGCTTCCGCATGTCGAGGAGCGCGGCCCGGCCGAGGTGCGTGAAACCGCCGCCGCCCTGAACCGCCTGTCCACCCGGCTGCGCAATGCCATGGAGAGCCGGATGCGGCTGGTGGCCGCGGCCGGCCACGACCTGCGCACGCCGATGACGCGCATGCGTCTGCGCGCCGAGTTCCTGCCCGACGAGGACCGTGAGGTGTGGCTGCGCGACCTTTCGGAGCTCGACAGGATCGCCGACAGCGCCATCCGCCTGGTTCGCGAGGAGGTAGCGGGCCCGGAAGGGCGGGAGCATGTCGACCTTGCCGCGTTGACCGGCGAGATCGTGGACGAACTGGACGAGATCGGCCTGACCGTCACACGGCGCGGCATTGCGACGGAGGCGGTGGTGCACGCGCGGCCACTGGCGATCAAGCGCGCCCTGCGCAACCTGATCGAGAATGCCTGCATCCATGGCGGCGGCGGAACCGTATCGTTGCAGGCCGACGGGCCGCGCCTGCGCGTGGTCATCGGCGACGAGGGCCCCGGCATACCGGCGGAGTTACTCGACAGGGTCTTCGAGCCGTTCTTCCGCGTCGATCCGGCGCGCCGCAAGTCGGCGCCCGGAGCCGGCCTCGGGCTTGCCATAGCGCGGGAGATCATCGAGCAGGAAGGCGGCACCCTGACGATCGCCAACCGGCCGTCCGGTGGGCTCGAACAGGTGGTATCGCTGCCGGCAGCCCGATCCGGCTAACGCTCGCGACCGATCCGTGAAAGGACGGCGACAGGGACCATGCCAACCAGGACGATGAGCAGGGCGGCGACGGACGCATCCTCGTAGGTTCCGCGCGCGGCCTCGCCATACAGATGCGTCGCCAGCGTCTCGAAATTCAGCGGCCGCAGCAGCAACGTTGCCGGCAACTCCTTCATGCAGTCGACGAAGATCAGGATGGCCGCCGCCGCGATGGCGGCGCGCGACAAGGGGATGTGGATGGTGGCGAGCAGTCTGAGCGGTGTCGCACCCAGCGTGCGCGCCGCGCCGTCCAGCGACGATGGAATGCGTGACAGGCCGGCTTCTATGCCGCCGGTGGATATGGCCAGGAAGCGCAGCGTGTAGGCCAGCACCAGCGCGCTGCCGGAGCCCAGAAGGACGAGGCCGAGACCGGTTCCGAAATAGCTCCGCCAGAGCCCGTCCATCCAGCGGTCCGCCAGCGTGACGGGATAGAGGACACCGATGGCGAGCACCGTGCCCGGTATGGCATAGCCCACCAGGGCGGCGCGCGTGAACAGGCGCGACACGCCCCCTGGCGCAAGACGCGCGGCGAAGGCGATGACGAGGCCGAAGGCAAGCGCCGCCAGAGTCCCGGCCGTGGCGATGGACACCGTATTGATCACTTCGTTCAGGATGGCCGGCGATACGCCGCTGAAGGCGATGCGCCGGGTGGCGGCATCCGCCAGATAGGACGCCGGAAACAGGAAGCCGAAGGACACCGGGACGAGCGTGGCGAGCAGGGCAAGGAAGCCCGCCGCTCCGGGCAGGCGCTTCGGCTCCAGCCGGCGGGGGCGCTGGGCCGAGGCGGCATAAGCCTGATGCCGGCGTGCCCAGCGCTCCGCCGCCACGACAAGGACCACGAGCAGCAGGAGGGCAAGCGCGATCTGCGCGGCGCCGGCAAGGTCCGTCCGGTTGACCCATTGCGAATAGATCGAGACGGTCAGCGTGCGGATACCCAGAAACTCGGAGGCACCGATGTCGTTGAGCGTTTCCATCAAGGCAAGGCTGATGCCGACGGCGATGGCGGGCCGCGCCTGCGGCAGCGCCACCCGGAAAAAGGCGGCGCGGTAGCTGCAGCCGAGTGTCCGCGATACGTCGATCAGGTTGGCGGCCTGCGTCATGAACATCGCGCGGGTGGTGATGTAGACGTAAGGGTAGAGGACCGAGGAAACGATCAGGATGCAGCCTGCCATCGAGCGCACGTCCGGCAGCCGGAAATCCCGCGGGCTGTCATAGCCGAGGATCAGCCGGATGGTGGATTGGACGGCCCCGACGGGATGCAGGAGATCCAGATAGGCATAGGCGACGATGTAGGTCGGCACCGCCAGCGGCAGAAGCAGGGCCCATTCCATCTGGCGCCGCAGCGGGAAGTCGTAGGCCGTCACCAGCCATGCGGTGCCGCAGCCGACGATGCCGGTAAGGGCGCCGACACCGCCAAGCAGCAGCAGCGTGTTCCACGTTGCGCGCGGCAGGACATTGGACAGGAGATGCGGCCAGACGTCGAGCGAGCCGCCCAGCGCCAGCACGGTCAGGGCCAAGATCGGCATCGTCGCCATCGCGGCGACGATGCCCGCGGCGGCGATCCACATGGCGCGGCCACGACGCCATGGGCGGGCGCCGGATATGGCCCGTGCCGGAGATGTCGGCGTCGTCATGCTCGCTTCCAGTGCGCGGATACGCACCGCCGCCGGGACCATCCGGCGGCGGTGCAGGTTCGAGCCCGCTTAATCGTCGAAGCCGACCTTTTCCGCAAGGCCGGTCGCATCGGCGCGGCGCGTGGCGATGGTGGCCAGCGGCGTCGGGTCGATTTCAAGCGTGCCGAATTCGGCGATGATCGGATCGACCTCGACACCGGCGCGCACCGGGTATTCGTAGTTGGCGCGGGCGTAGATTTCCTGGGCCTCTTCCGAGACGAGGAATTCCAGGAAGTCGACGGCGACATCCTTGTTCGGCGCATGCGCGGCGATGGCCGCGCCCGAGATGTTCACCTGCGTGCCGCCGCCCTCGAAGGTGGGCAGGATGACCTTGATGGCCTTGGCCCACTCTTCCTGTTCGGGCCCTCCGGCGCCGCTGCGCATCAGGCCGACATAATAGGAATTGGCGATGCCGATGTCGCAGATGCCGCCCATGATGTCGCGGGCGACGTCCCGGTCTCCGCCGCCAGCCTTGCGGGCGAGGTTGGCCTTGACGCCCTCCAGCCAGGTTTGCGTGGCCTCGCTGCCGTGATGGGCATCATAGGCCGCGAACAACGCCGTGTTGTAGGGGTGCTGTCCAGAGCGGATGCACACCTTGCCGCGCCACTCGGGATCGGCCAGTTCTTCATAGGTGAAGCTGTCGATGTCGAGATCCTTGGCGGCATAGAGGACACGGGCTCTGGCCGAGAGGCCGAACCAGTTGCCGTTCGCATCCCGCAGGTTTTCCGGGATGGCGCTTTCCAGCGTCTCCGACTCGACCGGCTGTGTCAGGCCCTTGTCGACGAGGTCGACAAGGTTGCCGAAATCGACCGTCATCAGCAGGTCTGCGGGCGAGCTTTCACCCTCGCTGGCGACGCGTTCCGCAAGCCCGTCCTTGAGGAAGATGGTGTTGACCGTGTTGCCCGTCTCTGCCTCGAAGGCTGCGATCAACGGCTGGATCAGTCCCGGCTCGCGGGTGGTGTAGAGATTGACCTCGGCTGCGAGTGCCGAGCCGACGCCCGCCGAAAGGCAGGCGCCGCACAAGAGTGCCCTGCCGAGAGTTGAGTTGACCGCGCGCATGACCATGTCTCCTACGATGACCTTCATGGCCCGCTAGAAACCCAACATGACTGGTCTAGTCAAGTTTAAATCGGCTGCTCGCGAAATTGTCACGAGGATACGGGAAATACAAAGGTATCCTTACGGTCCAACACGATGCGGATACGGTCCGCTTCGGAAGCAAAGTCTCCGATGTTTCTTCGAATGGTTACAAGTTGCGGGTGTGCATCCAGTTTCAGGTCGAGTTCTTCGACTTCACCGCAGAAACGTCGATGAACAACCTGAGCTTCTATGCTGCCGTCGCCACTGCCCGGGCGCAATCCGCCGGGACGGACGAGCACCAGCATCTCGGCTCCCTCGGCGGCGCCATGGCCAGCCCCCACGCGGCCAAAGGGCGTATCGACGGCGCCATGGCGGACCGTGCCGCGCACTTCGTTGAAATCGCTGAAGAAACGCGCCACGAAAGGGGTCTGCGGCCTGTAATAGAGGTCGCGGCCGGTGCCCGTCTGGATGATGCGCCCATTGTGCATCAGGGCAATCCTGTCGCTGACCATCAGGGCTTCCTGCGGATCGTGCGTCACCAGCACGACCGTCGCGCCGACCTGGCGCACGAGCGCCAGCGTCTCCATGCGCACAGCCTCGCGCAGGCGGCTGTCGAGGTTTGAGAAGGGCTCGTCCATCAGCAGCACGCCCGGGCGTGGTGCGATGGCGCGGGCGAGGGCCACGCGCTGCTGCTCGCCGCCCGACAGCATGTGCGGGTACCGTGTGCCGAAATGCGCGATACCCAGTCGTTGCAGGGTGGATTGCACGCGTGCCGCGATGTCGCCCCGGGACCGGCCACGCAGGCCGAAAGCGATGTTCTGCTGCACCGTCAGATGCGGGAACAGCGCATAGTCCTGGAACATCAGCCCGACGCCACGTTTTTCCGGCTCGACGAAGCGGCCGGGGCCGGCCACGACCTCACCGCCGAAGGCGATCCGCCCGGCGCTGGGTGCGTCGATTCCCGCCAGCAGACGCAGGAGCGTGGACTTGCCGCACCCCGAATGGCCGACGAGGCAGAGGATTTCCCCCGCTGCGACGTCGAGGTCGATATCGGAGAGGATATCCAGCGCGCCGATGCGGCGCGACAGGCCGGCCACCGATACCGGTATCGCCGCCGCTTCGGTCGTCGTCTGCAACACCGCCAAGAGCGCCCCCCGTAAACTGGAGCCTTCTCCTACACAATATGGCGTGCCGACTTCAACTCCACGGCGGGGCGGCGCCCGTCACAGCGTCGCCAGTACGCCGCCGTCCACATAGATGGTCTGCCCGTTGACGAAATCGGAGGCGGACGAAGCCAGGAAGATGGCCGCGCCCTGCAACTCCTTCACGTCTCCCCACCGGCCGGCGGGGGTACGGGCGCGGAGCCAGGCGTCGAATTTCGGATCGTCCACCAGGGCCTTGTTCAGCGGCGTATCGAAATAGCCGGGGCCGATCGCATTGACCTGAAGTCCGTGCCGCGCCCAATCCGTGCACATGCCCTTGGTCAGGTTCTTCACCGCGCCCTTCGTCGCCGTGTACGGTGCGATCGAATAGCGGGCCGCCTCGCTTTGCAGGCTGGCGATATTGATGATCTTGCCGCGTTTGCGCGCGATCATGTGGCGGGCCACCGCCTGCCCTACGAAGAAGACGCTGTCCAGATTGGCGCTGACGATCTCGCGCCAGGTGTCGACCGCGAAATCCTCCAGCGGCGCGCGGCGCTGGATACCGGCATTGTTGACGAGGATGTCGATGGGGCCGGTCTCCGCCTCGATCCGGTCGACGCCGGCTTGCACCGCGGCTGCGTCGGTGACGTCGAAGGCGGCCGCCGTGGCGCGGAACCCGCGCCCGCGCATGGCCTGCGCCGCCGCCTCGACACGGGCCGCATCGCGCCCGTTGAGCACGATCGCCGCGCCGGCGGCCGCAAGGCCCTCTGCCAATGCCAGGCCTATGCCCTGGCTTGAGCCGGTAATCAGGGCACGGCGGCCCGCAAGGTCGAACAGGGACAAGGACATTGGAAAACTCCCAGGGACTGATTCTGTTTTGGCAGCGCTGCCATTTTTCTTCCTGTATGCTCCGGTCGCCGTCGCAGCGCAATGGCCGGTTCATTCGGCAACGCTTGTGCGCTATGTCAGGCGGCACTGTTCACAGACGGAATGCGCATGCCCGAATCGCCAGTCCTGGCCGCGTCCAACGCCGTAACCGCGGATCTGATCGCCGTGCTGGCCGCGGTCACCGATGGCGCGCCGGCCGTCCTGACGACGGATGACGGCCGGTCCCTGCCATCCGGCCCATTCGAATCGGGGCACCGCTCGCTACAGCTTGGCCTGCGCGCCTGGGTGGAAGAGCAGACCCACCATCCGCTGGGCTATCTCGAACAGCTCTACACGTTCGCCGACCGCGATCGCGACGTGGCAGGCGGCCGGGTCATATCGATCAGCTATCTGGGCCTCACGCGACAGGGCACCACGACGCTGGACGGCGGCGCCGGCTGGACGGACTGGTATCGGTACTTTCCGTGGGAGGATCATAGAACCGGTGTGCCGGCGATCCTTGCCCGTATCCGGCATGCCCTGGCAGATACACAGGGCAACGACGCCTTTCGCCAGCGCGCGGCAACGGCCTTCGCCATGGAAGGGCAGGCCTGGAACGAGGAACTGACCCTGCAGCGCTACGAACTTCTCTATGAAGCGGGCCTCGTGGACGAGGCGTGGCGGGACCGGGGCGAAAACCGGACATCGGACTTGCCGACCGGCTGCGCCATGGCTGCCGACCATCGGCGCATCCTGGCGACGGGCATTGCGCGGCTGCGCGCCAAGATCAAATACCGCCCGGTGGTTTTCGAGCTGATGCCGCCGGACTTCACGCTTCTGCAGTTGCAGCGCAGCGTTGAAGCCCTGTCGGGACGGCTGGTGCACAAGCAGAATTTTCGCCGGCTGATCGAGCAGCAGGAACTGGTCGAGGAAACCGGCGCGATGGCGGGCGATACGGGTGGCCGGCCGGCAAAACTGTTCCGGTTTCGCCGTGCCGTGGTTGCCGAACGCGATGCCGTGGGAACGAAGCTGCCGCTCACGCGCTCTTGACAACGCTTATACTCATAGTAAGCATATGGCCAATATATACTCACTATGAGCATTATTATGGCCATGAACGCAGATGTCCTCGAACGCACCGCGCCGCTCTACGACCGCGTGTCCCGCGTGATCCCAAGGATCGAATGGCCAGCCATGGCCGGCGACGTGGACGCCATCCTGCGGTTGAAGCGCGAGAAGAACGCCATCATCCTGGCGCACAACTACCAATCGCCGGAAATCTTCCACTGCGTGGCAGACGTCGTGGGCGACAGCCTGGCTCTGGCGCGCGAGGCGATGAACGTGGATGCCGACATCATCGTTCTGGCCGGCGTCCACTTCATGGCGGAAACCGCGAAACTGCTGAACCCAGGCAAGACGGTCCTGATCCCGGACATGGGCGCGGGCTGCTCGCTGGCCGACAGCATCACGGCGGCGGATATCCGCCTGCTGCGGCAGCGTTATCCGGGCGTGCCGGTGGTGACCTATGTCAACACCAGCGCCGACGTGAAGGCAGAGTCCGACATCTGCTGCACCTCGGGCAATGCCCGCAAGGTGGTCGAGTCGCTCGGGGTGCCACGGGTCATCATGCTGCCCGACGAATATCTGGCCCGGAACATCGCGCGCGAGACCCATGTGGAGATGATCACCTGGGCGGGACATTGCGAGGTGCACGAGCAGTTCACGCCCGGCGATATCGCCGAATTGCGGGCCAGCCATCCCGGCGTGATCGTGCTGGCCCATCCGGAATGCCCGCCCGAAGTAGTCGAAGCGGCGGATTTCTCCGGCTCGACGGCCATGCTGTCGGATTACGTGGAAAAGAGGCAGCCGGCGCGCGTGGTGCTTCTGACCGAATGCTCGATGAGCGACAATATCGCCGTGCACCATCCCAAGGTGGACTTCATCCGTCCGTGCAACCTTTGCCCCCACATGAAGCGGATCACGCTGGGCAATATCCGGGAGGCGCTGGAGTTCGGGCGTCACGAAGTGACGGTGGACCCGGCGGTGGCCGACCGGGCCCGCCTGGCCGTCGAGCGGATGCTGGCGATATGACGGCCCGACAGCCTGTCGTGATCGTCGGGGCAGGGCTTGCCGGCATGCTGACGGCGCTGTCGCTGGCCGAGCCCTGCATCCTCGTATGCCCGTCGCTGAAGGCCGCGCAGTCGTCCACCGGCCTGGCGCAGGGCGGTGTCGCCGCGGCCATCGGTGCCGGCGACGACGCCACGGTGCATCTGGCCGATACGCTCGCGGCGGGCGACGGCCTGGTGGATGTCGATGCCGCCGGAGCAATTCTCGCGGGCGCGGCGGCGGCCATCGAGCGTCTTGCAGGCTTCGGCGTTCGCTTCGACCGCGACGCGGACGGTGCGCCGGCGCTGGGCCTGGAGGCCGCCCACGCGCGGCGGCGCATCGTGCATGCCTTCGGTGACGGCACGGGCGCGGAAATCCACCGCGCGCTCGCCGGGGCCGTACGGCAAGCACCGCATATCCGCCTTGCCGAAGGTTGCCGGGTGCGGCAGCTGCGGACACAAGACGGGCGGATCGCGGGCCTCTGGCTTGACGATACATTCGTGCCGACGGCACGCATCGTGCTGGCGACGGGGGGCGTCGGCGGGCTGTTCCTGGCGACGACCAACCCGGCGGCAAGCACTGGTGGCGGGCTTGCCCTCGGCCTTAGGGCCGGTGCGCAGATCCAGGACCCGGAGTTCGTGCAGTTTCATCCGACCGCGCTCGATTGTGGACGCTTTCCGCTGCCGCTGATTTCGGAAGCCGTGCGCGGCGAGGGCGCCATCCTCGTGGATGGGGGCGGGCGGCGCTTCATGGCCGATGTGCCGGGGGCCGAACTTGCCCCGCGCGACGTCGTGGCGCGCGCCATCCATGCCGAGATCGCATGTGGACGAAAGGTGTATCTGGATGCGCGCGGGCTCTGCAACGGGTCTTTCGCGGAACGTTTCCCGGCCATCGCCGCGATCTGCAGCACCTTCGCGATCGACCCCTCGCGCGATCCGATCCCGGTTCGCCCGGCCGTGCATTACCATATGGGCGGTCTCCTCACGGACCTGTCCGGCCGGACGACGGTTCCGGGTCTGTGGGCGGTGGGCGAGGTGGCCTCGACCGGGCTCCACGGCGCCAACCGGCTGGCCAGCAATTCGCTGCTGGAAGCGGCAGTCATGGCGCCGCGCGTTGCCGACAGCGTTGCCGGCGCGCCGGCCCGCGGTCCGGCCGGTGACGCCGCGCCAGCCGTGGACACCGGAGACGCCGCGCTGGAACAGGTGCGCCGGATCGTGGGGCGCGACCTTGCCCTCATCCGCGACGAAGCCGGGCTGACGCGCGCCGTCACCCAATTGCTGCCGCTCGTCGAAACCAGCGATCCCGCTCTTGTCGGCCTCGCCATGGCCGTTGCGGCATTCGGCCGCCGCGAAAGCCGTGGCGCGCACTGGCGTTCGGACTATCCGGCACCCGTCGCCGAGGCGCGTCATACGTGCCTCGGCATTTCAGCCATCCGCACAGCGGCGGAGCATGTCGCCCGGCCGCTCCTCCTGACCGCCTGACAACGCCGTAGAGACCATGCTGACACCCTTGCCCGACATCATGCTGGAACCGGTGGTGCGCGCCACGCTGCTGGAAGACCTCGGACGCGCCGGCGACATCACCACCGACGCCATCGTGCCGCCCGATCACCGTTCGCGCCTTGCCCTGGGCGCGCGGCAGGACGGCGTCGTGGCCGGGCTCGACCTTGCCCGCATCGCCTTCCGGCTCATGGACCCGGAGATCGAGATGACGGTGCATCGGCCGGATGGCGCGCGTGTGCGGGCAGGCGAGGCGATCGCGACGCTGCACGGGCCGACGCGTGGCCTGCTGACGGCCGAGCGGACGGCACTGAACCTCCTGTGCCGCCTGTCCGGGATTGCGACGGCGACGGCCGGGCTGGTGGAAGCCGTCAGGGGATACCGCGCCAGCATCGTCTGCACCCGCAAGACGACGCCCGGCCTGCGCGCGCTGGAGAAATACGCGGTGCGCGCCGGCGGCGGCGGCAACCACCGCTTCGGCCTCGATGATGCGATCCTCATCAAGGACAATCACGTAGCCATCGCGGGTGGCATCCGCCCGGCCTTGCAGCGCGCCCACGACCATGCCGGCCATATGGTGAAGATCGAACTCGAGGTCGACAGCCTCGATCAGCTCCGCGAGGCCATGGAGATCGGGGTCGACGCGGTGCTTCTGGACAATATGGGCCCGGAGATGCTGGCGGAAGGCGTCGAGATTATTGCGGGGCGCGCGATCAGCGAAGCGTCGGGGCGGATCACGCCGGAAACCGCCGGCGCCATCGCGGCCAGCGGGGTGGACCTGATCTCATGCGGATGGATCACCCATTCGGCCGCGATCCTGGACATCGGCTTCGACCATCTGGATTGAGCGATGGACCGCCAATGGAGGGTGCACGGCCGCGCTTGCCTGCGTGGCCATGCGGACGCCCCCGGTGATTGCAGCGGCGAGGCCGCTGCACTGTCAGCGGGACCGGAGCGTCAGGCCCTGGTCCAGTCCAGGACGATCTTGCCGCTTTCGCCCTTCATCATGGTGTCGAAGGCCGCCCGGTAGTCGGCGACATCCATGCGATGGGTGATGACGCCCCGCACATCGAGGCCGCTTTGCAGCATGGCCAGCATCTTGTGCCACGTCTCGAACATCTCGCGGCCGTAAACGCCTTTGATCGTCAGCATCTTGAAGACGATCTTGGTCCAGTCCACCGGGGCGGGGCGGGGCGGAATGCCGAGCATCGCGATCTTGCCGCCCATCAAGAGCTGGTCGACCATCTGCTCGAAGGCGGCGGGCGAGCCGCTCATCTCCAGTCCCACGTCGAACCCCTCCTTGAGGCCCAGCCGCGACTTGACCGAGCGCAGGTCCTCTTCCGCCACATTGACCGGCGTCACGTCGGCGACGCGTCCGGCCAGTTCCAGCCGCGCCGGATTGACGTCCGTGATCACGACGTGGCGCGCGCCGACATGGCGGGCCACCGCCGCGCTCATGATCCCGATCGGGCCGGCGCCGGTAATGAGCACGTCCTCGCCGACGAGGTCGAAGGAGAGGGCCGTATGCACCGCGTTGCCGAGCGGATCGAGAATCGCGCCCAGCTCGTCGTCGATATCGTCGGGAAGCGGCACCACGTTGAAGGCCGGCAGCTTGAGATATTGCGCGAAGGCGCCGGGAATGTTCACGCCGATGCCGCGTGTTTCGGGATCGAGGTGGAACCGGCCGCCACGGGCCGCCCGGCTTTGCATGCCGATGACGTGTCCCTCGCCGGAAACGCGTTGCCCGACCCTGAGGCTGCGGACGGAGGCGCCCGTCTCGACGATCTCGCCGGCATATTCGTGGCCGACCACCATGGGCACCGGCACCGTGCGGCTGGCCCAGTCGTCCCATGCGTAGATGTGGATGTCGGTGCCGCAGATCCCGGTCTTGTTGACCTTGATCAGGACTTCGTCGGCGCCGATGGTCGGCACCGGCTGCTCTTCCAGCCAAAGGCCCGGCTCGGGCCGGGATTTCACGAGGGCTTTCATGGGTGATACCTCAGATGATGCCGAGCGACTTGCCGGCATCCTTGAATGCGTCGATGGCGAATGAGACGTCGTCCGGCGTCAGCGCCGCCGACATCTGGGTGCGGATGCGCGCCTTGCCCTTGGGCACGACGGGAAAGAAGAAGCCGGCAACGTAGACGCCGCGCGCGTCGAGGGCGACTGCCATGTCCTGTGCCTTGCGGGCGTCGTGCAGCATGACCGGTATGATGGGCGTCGAGCCGGGCAGAAGCTCGAAGCCGGCCTCGGCCAGGCCGTTGCGGAACCGTTCTGTATGCCGGCTCAGCAGCGCCCGCCGGTCGTCCGCCTGTTGCGCGATCTCGAGCGCCTTCAGGGAGCCCGCCGCGACGGACGGTGCGAGGCTGTTGGAAAACAGATAGGGGCGGGCCCGCTGGCGCAAGAGGTCGATCACCGGTTGCGAGGCCGCGACGAACCCGCCCATTGCACCGCCAAGGCTTTTGCCGAGGGTGCCGGTGATGATGTCCACCTTGTCGCCGACACCCGTCAATGTCGGCGTGCCGCGTCCCTCGTCACCGAGATGGCCGGTGGCATGGCAGTCATCCACCATCACCAGGGCGTCGTACCGTTGGGCAAGGGCGCAGATCGACGGCAGGTCGGCCACATAGCCGTCCATGGAGAAGACGCCGTCGGTGACGATGAGCTTGAAGCGCGCGCCGGCGGCGTCGGCCTCCTTGAGGCGCGTTTCGAGCTCGTCCATGTCGCCGTTGGCAAAGCGATAACGCGCCGCCTTGCACAGGCGGACGCCGTCGATGATGGAGGCGTGATTGAGCGAATCCGAGATGATCGCGTCCTCGGCGCCGAGGAGCGGCTCGAACACGCCGCCATTGGCATCGAAGCAGGCGGCGAACAGGATGGCGTCGTCCTTGCCGAGATACCGGGCGATGGATCGCTCCAGCTCACGGTGCAGGGCCTGCGCGCCGCAGATGAACCGGACCGAGGCCATGCCGAAGCCGAACGCGTCCAGCCCCGCATGGGCGGCGGCGATGACGTCCGGGTGGTCGGCGAGGCCCAGATAGTTGTTGGCGCAGAGATTGATGACCGAGCGGGGGCCATCCTTGCCCTCGATGGTGATGCGTCCGCCTTGCGGGCCGGCGATCAGGCGCTCGCGCTTGGTCAGGCCATCGGCCTCGATTCCGGCGAGCGTTGCCTTCAGATGGTCTTCGAAGCCGGTTGCCATGATCGCTTCTCCTAGAATTCCACGATATTGGAAATTACAGTATATCGGAAATATCACAAGGCAGCATCGGTTGAATTCACATGCACCCTAGCCGTAATGCAGCACCATCAATGCGCGCGCCGGGGTATCGGACAGATTGTCGATGGCATGCGGGATGTCGGCCTTGTAGCGGGCGGTTTCGCCCGACGCCAACAGGCGGGTGACACCGCCGCTGGTGACGCTGAGACCGTCGGTGAGCGCGGTGAGATGTTCGAATGCGCCGGGTGCGTGCGGCGCACTGTCCAGCCGCCCGCGCGGCGCGATCTCCACCTCGTACCATTCGGTCAGGCCGGCCAGGCGTGGCGGGCTCAGGATGCGCAGCCGGCATGAACCGTCCGGGCTGCGGATTTCGGGCGTGTTGAAGGCGGACACCAGCTCGACGGCCGGCTCTTCCACCGGCGCGGCGCGCGCCCCCCCGACGAGATCGGAAAAGTCGATCTTGAGCGCGCGTGTCAGGCTCCAGAGGACGGCGAAGGTGGGGTTGGCACTGCCGCGTTCGATCTGCGACAGCATGGAGCGGGACACGCCCGAGAGTGCCGACAACTGCTCCAGCGACAAGCGGCGCGCCTTGCGTTCGCGCTGGAGGATCGGGCCGATGCGGGGTGTTTCCATGGTCACCGCCCGATCACGAAAGCAGCCGGGCCGCCGCCAGCGACAGCGCGACGACCCCATGGCGGATGCAGCCCTCGTCGGGCTGGTAGTCGGCATTGTGCAGCCTGTCCTGGCGGCCGGGCTGGCCGGAGCCGATGCCGAGCTGGAAGGTCGGCACGATCTGCGAAACGAAGGCGAAGTCCTCGGCGCCGAGGTCGGCCGGCTTTTCGTCGGCGACCGCGCCGTAATGGGCTTCCACCGCGCCGACCGTTGCCGCCAGGATGCCGGCGTCGCTGGTGAGGCAGGGCGTGCCGGGCTGCCAGTCCAGCGTCGCATGTACCCGCATGGAAGCCTCGATTCCGGTACACAGCCGGCGCAGGGCCGCCTCGATGGTTGCGCGCGCCGCGGCGGATTGTGTCCGGGCCGTGCCACGTAGAACCGCGCGTTCGGGGATGATGTTATGGGTATCGCCGGCCTGCAGCGCCCCTACGGTGACAACCGCCGGCAGCATCGGATCGACCTCGCGTGAAACGATGGTCTGGATCTGCAGCACGAGCATTGCCGCCGCGATAATCGGATCGCTGGTCTGGTGCGGGCTTGCGGCATGGCCGGACCGACCCTGCAGAACGATGTCGAAATCGTCGGACGAACCGTTCGCCACCCCGTGGACGTAACAGAAGCGGCCGACGGGCACCTCCGGATAGTTGTGGAAGCCGAGCGCCATGTCCGCTCCGTCCAGCACGCCATCGCGGATCATCGCCGCCGCACCGCTGACGGGGGTCTCTTCCGCCGGCTGGAACATCAGCCGGACCGTGCCGGCGAGGCCGGGCGCGATGTCGCGCAGGACGCGGGCGGTGCCGAGCAGCGTTGCCGTGTGCAGATCGTGCCCGCAGGCATGCATCCTGCCCGGCACCGAGCTGGCGAAGGGCAGCCCGGTTTCCTCAAGGATGGGCAGCGCATCCATGTCGGCGCGCAGCACCAGGACCGGGCCCGGCCGCCCGCCGGAGATTTCGGCCACGACCCCGGTCTGGCCGACGCCCGTTTGCGGGTTGAGGCCCAGCGCACGCAGTTCGTCCGCCACGATCGATGCCGTGCGCACCGTGTCGAAACCCGTTTCCGGATGGGCATGCAGATCGCGCCGGATGGCGATCAGCCGCGCCTCGTCTTCGGCAACGAGGGATTCGATGCGCGATCCGAGATCGTTGACCATGCGATTCATGGACGGCTCCTTCCTTCGGGACCGTCCTTATAGGCCGCACGCCGCCGTGCTGGAAGCCAGCAGGCGCTCAGTCTTCGCCGCGTGCGCCCCTGCGCGCCTCGTCTCCCGCCGCTCCGCGCCGCCAATAGGCAGCTACCAGATGACGGTCCTTGGCCACCTTCAGATCCTTCCGGACGCTGCGGCGAATGTCCTTGAAGGCATCAAACTCGCAGCCCGCCCAGATAAAGAGATCCTCGGCGATGCCGGCGGCCACGACGCTTTCCAGCGCATCCTGCAGCAGCCGGGTCGTGCCCGCGGGTGCGCCGCTGCGGTGAAGATAGCGGATGTCGGCCTTGCAGGACGCGGCGATCGATTGTTCTTCCGCCGGGCCGTCGACCTCGATGAAGGCGGTGGCCGTGGCGTCCGGCGCGGCGTTCTCCAGAATACGGGCCATGGCGGGCAGGGCGGTCTCGTCGCCCAGGAGCAGGAGACGCCGCGCGTCCGGCAGGAAGCCGCCGCCCGGCCCCGTGATGCCGACGACATCGCCCGGCCTCGCCGTTTCGGCGAAGCTCGCGCCCGGCGTATCGGCGCCGGGATGCAGCACCATGTCCACGTCGAGCGTGCCGGCCGCAACGTCGATCGAGCGGATGGTGTAGACGCGCAGGACAAGCCGGTCTTCGCCCTGCGGCCAGACCGGCATGCCGTCCTCTCCCATGATGGGCCAGACCGGGGCGCGCCCCTTGGGCGGAAAGACGAGACGGATATGAAGGCCGCCGGCCGCGAACCGACCGATATCCTGCCCCGAGAGGGTCAGGCGCTGCATGTGCGGCGTGATGCGGCGGCTGGACACCACCTGCATGACGCGGAAGAACGGCGGCTGCACCCCGCTGACCCCGTCGCCCTGCCAACGCACGGTCGGGGCGGGCTGCGGCGCGAATTCCAGCACATGGCTGGTCACGCCCATCTTCATGTAGGCGAGCCCGGTCTGGTCGCGCGATTCCGTGATGGCGTGAAGCGCCCCGTCCACCACACTCAGCCGGGCCTCGCCAAAGCTGACGACGATGCGCGCCGTCCCGTCGACATGCGTCACCGCGCCATGCTCGGAATAATGGTCGCACAACGCGTTCAGAAGCCGCTGGGCTTCGGCCACCTCGATGCGCGACCAGGCGTGCAGTACCATCGTTCGACCTCCGGACCGGGTAACGGTCCGATGGGCTATTAAACTAGAGATTCAATGTCAAGTTTTAGCCGCCGGCCTCGACTTTCCGCTTCAGGCCATCCAGACCGGCGCGGATGAAATGGGTCATGGCGCGAACGGCATCCTCGTCGGTCTTGCCTTCCGCCGGCTCATTGTTCGTGTCGGCACGGTAGAAGCGGCCGAGCCACGTGACTTTCGTCGCCTGTCCATCCGGCTCGAGCTTCATCTCGGCGGTATAGGAGCTGACCGGCAGGGCTTCGGTTTCCCCCTGCAGGCGATAGCGATACCGCATCGAGTCCGGGCGGTGCGCATCCAGCCCTTCCGTCACCGTGCCGGTCGGCAAGGTGAGCGTGCGGTGCGAGCCCCGCTCGTTGCCGTTGGAGACGGTTGCGCCGGTGACGGCCGGGTTCCAGTCCGCGATGGAGCCGAAATCGCCCATGACCGACCAGACCTTCTCGGCCGGGGCGTCGATGACGACGGTCTCGTCCACTTTTTGCGGTGTCGGCCCGTGGGCCAGGGCGGGCGCGGCCATGGTGCCGAAGACGACAAGGACGGGTAGGAGGATCGTGCGTATCATCGGGCTCTCCGGTTGACGAGCAGGGTTGAAACGGCGGCGGCCAGCGATGCGATCGCGAAGAAGGGCGACAGGTCGCGGCGGCCGGCCAGCGGAATGGCGCGCGTGTCGGCCATCAGGCGCGTGGACAGCGACGGATCGTCGAGCCGCGCAAAGCCGAGGCCCGCTTCGGACGCCATGGCCTCCAGATATCCGGCACGCAGCGCCGACAGATGCTCCGACCCGCTGAGGTCCGCTTCGCCATATGGGTTGTTGCGCGGATGGAAGCCGGGTTCGGACGAGGCCGTCGGCGCGGGCGCACCGATGCGCGCGCCGTGCACCATGTCTTCCATGCGATAGAAGCCGATTTCGCGCCCGCGCTCGTCATGGCGGGGGATGGGAGATGGCCTGTCGGCGCCGACGCCGACGATGAGCCCGCTGACTTCGCCTGCGTTCCGCATCGGCCGGCGGCCGCCATGGGGCAGGGGCGGCGCCTCGTGACCATCGGTCAGGAATACGAGGTCGGTGTCGTCGGCCGCCGCGAAGCGCAGCGCGCTGTTGACGCCGGACGAAATCCGGCTGTCTCCGTCCCAACCCATCCGCCAGTCGAGCCTTCCGATGGCTTCGGCGAGCGGCGTGTAGTTGGCGCAGACTTCCACCGGCCGGAAGAAGGTGAAGCTCTGCCGCTCGGCAAACACGGCAAGCCCGGCGCGGGAGCCGCAAGGCAGCTCCCGAATGAGGGCAGGCAATCTGCGACGCACCTCGTCGAGCCGGCTATGCGGCGCCTGCGACGGACCATAATCCCGAACGTTCATGCTGCCGGTGATGTCGACCGTGAAGAGGATGTTGCGCACCGACGTCCGCGCCGGCACCGACGGTGTAGCCGCCGCAAGGGCGGCCAGCCCGGCGCCCAGCGCCAGCAGTGCCAGGCCGGTCTTCATGGCAGGCCACGCGGCAGGCCGGGCAGGTCCGTCCATATGTTGCGCGGGCGGGCGCCGTCTTCCTCTTCATCCGGCGCGGCACGGGGAAAGGCGCGGACCAGGCGGCTGGCCAGATCGAGATTCCACTTGGCGTCGAAATCCGCCGGATTCTGGCGCAGGGCGCGGCGATAATCTTCCTGCGCCACACGCACCACCGGGATGGCCGCGTCGATGCGATTGTCTTCCACCATCGTGAAGGCCTGCCGCAACCGACCATTGCCGAGATTGTAGGCGTGGGCCGCCGCAAGGCCGGCATCGCCGGCCATGGCGAGGGCCGGCGACAGGGCTTCCGCCTCGTCCGGGCGGCCCCGCCGCAGGAGATGGCGGGACCGGGCGAACAGCACCTCGGCACGCTGGCTGGTGGTCTCGACCTGCATGCCGGAGGCGAGGGCGGCTATGGTGCGGTTGTCGCGCCGTTCGGCCATCAGTTGCAGGCTGGCCCAGAGGGCAAGGGCCAGGCTGGCGAGAAGCGCGGCAAGGAGGCCTGCAGTGGCGATCCGGTCGCGGAGACGATGCGAAAGAGCGGTCATCCGACCTCCTTTGCCGGAAAAGGCGGCAGCGGGCGGCCGGGAAAGGGCGAGCGCTCGATGGCCTTGGCCAGCGCCAGCAGGGCAAGCGATAGCGCGGCAATGCCATAGGCGAACGGCGCCAGCCCTTTCTGCGGAATGGTGGCCAGGTAGGTCAGCGGGCGGGCTTCCAGCCGATCGATTTCGGCAATGGCCGCCGCGACGGCATCGGGGTTTTCAGCCTCGAAGGCGCGGTAGGGCACGCCCAGCCGCTGCAGGAACAGATTGAGATGGCGCTCCGGGCGCACCTGCGGCGTATCCATCTCTCCTCTTGCGGGCGGCTCGAATATCCCCTTGGAGCCTTCGGTCCGCAGGAAGAGCCAATACAGGTTCACCGGCTGGCGGGCGACCATGTTCGTCAGTTCCTCCTGCACGTCGCGGCTGATGACCCCGGCCCCGTCTGACACCAGCACCACGGCGCGCGATGCCGTGGCCGGCTCCTCCTCGAACAGGGACAGCGCCATGGCCAAGCCGCGGCCGACATTGGTCTGCGTGAGGCCGGGCTCGTCCATCGTTGCGATTGCGGCGTGCACCACATCCATCCTGTCGGTCAGCGGCACGGCCAGCATCGGCGCAGTGGAAAAGGCCACGACGCCCACCTTGTCCTGCGCGCGCCCACCGACAAACGCGCTCAACAGCCGCTTTGCCGCCGTCGCCTTGGATTCTTCCGCGCCATCCGGCCGGCGGTTGGCGAAGGTATTGTCCATGGAGCTGGACCGGTCCAGCAGCAGAACCAGATGCGCTCCGAGGCCTGTTCTCTCCTCCTGCATGTCCGTCCGCTTCAGCCCGGCGAGCCCGAGAAGCAGCGCGGCGATGGCCAGCGCCGCGAGGATGCGCAGCGCCGCCGCGACGATACGCGACAGGGTATCGGCCGGCACCATGGCCGCCTGGGGTACGGCAATGGCATGCAGCAGGGGCAGGAAGAAGGGCAGCAGCATCATCGGCAGCGCCAGCAGCACCTCGGGGCGGTCGAATGTCAGGGGGATCATGGCGCCCGCTCCAGCGCCGAAAGGCGACGGGCCAGGGGCAGCAGTTCCTTTGGCGGCATCAGCCGGGCCGCCTCGTCGGGCCGCTCGGAAAAGTGGAACAGGCGGGACGCCTCGAAGAACCGCTCGAGGTCGGCGCGCGCTTCGTCGTAGCGGGGCGCATGCGCAGCGAAGGCCGGGAGGTCGTCGGCGAACAGGCGCCGTCCATGGGTGGCGTCCAGCGCCCGATGCAGGACCGCGAGCGACTGGCCATAGGCCTGTGGGCTGCGGGGCAGCGCCCGCAGTCGGTGGGCCGCAAGGTGCAGCGGGCGCGGCCGGCGATTTGAAAAGGGGGTGATGCCGCGATATCGCAGCAATGCCAGGAGCGCGACCGCCACAAGCGCCCAGGCCCCGGCGACCTGCCACTGGCGCGGACGCGTATCGATGGCGCTGGACAGGATGTCCGGCTGCATCGCTTCGGGCCGGGAACGCTGCATGATGGGGCGCAGCGGCGACATCACAAAGATGAAGGAAGGCAACGTCGCCTCGACCGGAGCGCCGTCGCCTTCGTGGGCAACGAAGCGCAGCCGTTGCGGCGGCAAGGCCCGCTCGGACGGTTCGAGCGGCACATAGAAGGTCTGATATCGAAGATCGACCGTCACGACGCCGTCCGTCTCGGCGACGTTCATCGAAACGAGGTCCAGCCAGTAATCGAGCGCGCCGACCTGCGGCAGCGAGGCGCCGTCCAGTCCGTAACCCGGCGGCGGTACGATGATGGCCCGATAGTCCAGCGTGTCGCCGACGAAATACCCGAAAGCGCGCGGCAGGCGCGTCTCGACCATCGGGGCCGCGTCCTGCCCCCCGGCCGCGCAGGGCATCGTTGCAAGCAGCATCGCCAGGATGGGCGCAAGCCGACGCCGCGTCATGGCGCAGGCCCTTCGGCAATAAGGGCCTCCAGCACCTGCTCGACGTCGATCTGGTCGCGGATGACGACAGGCGAGACGCCGTGCGCGGAGAACACCCGTCCAAGCCCGTGTGCATGTGCCTCCGCCGCCCGGCGCCATTGCGCGGCCAGCGCGGGGCGCATCAGCACGGTAGAGCGCCGGCCGGTTTCGGCATCGCGCAATTGCGCCAGCCCCAAGCGGGGCGGCGGTGCATCGAGAAGGCTGTCGGCCAGCATGAAGGGCCGCAGGTCGTGCCGTGAGAGCGCACTGGCCAGCCGGTCCGTCACGGCCGGCGGGAAGGCGAAATCGGAGATCAGGAACACCATGCCCGGCCGTGTCGGCAGCGCCGCGATGCCCGCCAGAAGGCCGTCCAGCCGATGGCCCCCTGGCGTCATCCCGCCCAGCGCGCCCAGCACTTCCCCGGCAATGGAGCGCCGCCGGTTCAAGGCAAGGTGCAGCGGTGCGCCGTCGCTGCCCGCCGTCAGCGAAACGCGGTCGCCGGAGCGGCGCGCCATATGGGCCAGGCCGGCGGCCAGATGGCAGGCAATCTGCCATCGGTCGACGCGGCCGATGGCGGCCATGGAGGCGGAGCTGTCGACGATGACATGGACATCGGTTTCGGCCAGCATGCGATCGCGGCGCACGAGAAGCGTTTCGAACGGGTCGCGAAGCGAGGCGCGAAGATCGATGCGGCGCGGATCGGGCCGCTCCGTCAGGGGCACATGGATATCGAAGAGGCCCTGTGCGCCCGGCAGGCGGCCCCGGTGACCGCCTGGGCGAAGTCCGCGCGCCAGGACCCGCAGCCGGTAGGCGAGCTCACCGAAACGCTCGATCCCCGCGGGCAGGGGGCCGTCGGAAGCAGGCCCGGCGCCGTTCATGCGGGGGCGGCCACCTGGCCGAACAGTGCGTCGATCAGCGCCGGGACGATCGTATCCCGCCGGATTTCGTACATCGGCGCCAGGAATATACGGTGGCCCATGACGCAGGGGAACACGGCGCGAACGTCCTCCGGCACGAGCGCGTCGCGCCCCTCCAGGAAGGCATGGACGCGTGCGGCCCGCACCAGCGCCGATACGCCGCGCGGGCTGACGCCTCCATCCACCAGCCGCTCCATGTCGACGCCGGGCAGGGCCAGGCCGTGCCGCGCCGGGTGTCGGACGGCATCCCAGAGCGAGACGACGTAGTCCTCTACCGCGCGGCTGCTGCGCACATGCGCCTGGATCGTTTCGGCCCGCCGATTGAGGTCGCGATAGGGCAGGATGCCGGGCTGGATTTCTCCGATCAGCGTGTCGGCGTCGTGGTAGCGGGTATCGAAGGCCAGCGCGCGGCGCAATCCACGATCGTCGGGAGCCTCCACCGGGATCTCCATGAAGAAGCGGTCGCGCGCGGCGGCCGGCAGTTCGAACGTCTCGTCACGCTCCACCTTGTTGCGATCGGCGAAGACCTGCAGGTGCGGAAAGGCGAACTCGCGTTGGAAGGCGGTGGTGCTGCGCTCGGCCATCAGGCGCAGCAGCAGCGAGTGGACCTGCGGCCGTGCACGGTTGATCTCGTTGAAGAAGAAGACCGCAAGGTCTTCCCCCCGCGCCAGCAGAGGGCCGGGTTCCATCCGGGGGCGGCCATCCTCGCCCACGAAGGCGCTGTAGAGCATGTCGCCGGGCATCAGGTCTATCGTGCCCTCGATGCGCTGGTACGGTCCGCCGAGCGCGCGGGCGACGGCGCGCAGAAGGGTCGTCTTGCCGACGCCGACATCGCCCTCGAGCAGCACGTGGCCGCGCGCCAGTACGGCGATCGTCATCATGCGAATGGCCGCGTCCTGCCCGATGACGACGCTCGCCAGCGCCCGCTGGAATTCCATGGCCTCGTCGCGGATGACGAGCGGCGTCGCATCCGGCCTCATCGCAATCTGCATGTCCCGACCGTTCGAAATCGCATGGCTGGAAGGCTTGGCTACAAGGGCGCCGCGGGGCCGGTCCGGGCCGTGCTGCCCCCGGACCTCGCCGCGCGGCGCCCTGCCGGACGGGGCTCAGTTGGCCGTGCCGCCCTCCGGCGTCGGGGATGCGCCTTCCGCGGACGCCTCCTCGATCCGCTTCACGTCGAAGACGAATTCGCCCGTATCCTTGAAATGCTGGAGGCGCTTGGCGTTGCGCTCTTCCATGGCGGCGATGGATTCCATCTGCTTGTTCAGCTCCGCCGGGTCGTGCTGGGGATCGTATTCCGACCCCTCGACCTTTTCCGGATAGCCGGGCTTCGGCTCCCAGCAATTGCCGGGCTCCTTGCAGTTGGTGCCGTCATAGGCCAGCGCCGGGGCGGCGCCGAAGCCGATCGCGGCAACAATGGCCAGGGCCAGCTTGCGTGTCCTTGCGTGCATGTCGGTATCCTCCCGTTCTGAGTGCGGCGGTTCAACCGCCTTCGCTTCCGTAGGGCTTGAAAGACTGGCGCTGCTCGCGCGTCAGCCACACGGCCTCGCTCGGGTCCCCGGTAAAGAGGTGCCGCGTCCAGGCCATCACCTTCAGCATCTCGTCGAGGTTGAGATGGCCGTATTGCGGACCCATCATCCCCTGTGCGCCGCCGTAGATGGTTTCGAACAGACCCTTGTCGGTCTCGTTCTTCGGATAGGTCCAGTAGGAGTCGTTGAGGCCCGGCCCGAGCTTGCCTTCCCCCACATGGCCATGGCAGCCCGAGCAGGCGGTCAGGTAGAGTTCCTCCCCCTCCTTCAGCGCCTCCGGTTGCTCGTTGTACTGGTTGACACCGGTTTGCAGGAAGGCTTTCACGGCCTCCGTGTCGCGCCCGTCCTCGGGGGCGAAGGAGAGGTCGAGCGGCGTACCCTCGACCGTATGGCTGAACTGCATCTGTGCCGCCGCCGCGAAGGTGAAGGCCAGTGCGGCCCCGCCGGCAAGAAAGATCGTCTTGAGCGTCATGAGCCTGTCGTTCCTGTGAACCCGAAATTGCCCACCGGGAACCGGAGCCTCAACAAGGGCGGCTCCGGCAACTTCACAAGGACAGCGGCCGCCCTTAGCTGGACAGCGGCAGCAGCGGTATGCCTTCCTCCTCGAGGATCGTGCGGATCCGGTCCTGCGCCTTGGCGAGGCCCTCGTTGATCTCTTTCAGGAGCGCATCGTCGCCCTTTCGCACCCCGACGGTCTGGCCGTACTGCAGGGGGATGGTCACGCCGTCCTGTCGCTCCAGGCTGTTCTCGATCAGGGTCAGCCTCAGCTCTCCGTTCGATGCCGCGACGTAACGGGCGACATCGGGTGCGAAGGCGATGGCGAGGTCGGCCTCGCCGTTGCGCACCTCGCTCGCCAGCCTGTCGGCGGCGACCTCGGTGAAGGCGTTGCGGTTGGACTTGAAGTTCACCAGCCCGTAGAGATAGGCGAGGTTGTCCTCGTACTTGCCGGCATATTTCAGCATGGTCTGGGCCGGAGAGTGGATGCGCGTCGCGAAGCGCTTCAGCCCGTCGCGGCCGGCATCCTGCCAGCGGTGGCCGTCGAAACCGGAATCCGCCCGGCTGACGAAGGCATAGGCCGTGCGGAAATAGGGCTCCGAAGTCTCGACCCGCGGATCTCCCGGATCGATGCCGAAGACCACGTCGCACGCCTTCGGTTCCAGCAGGTCGCGGACATTGTAGATCGACGCGCGCTGCGAAAAGACGAACTCGACATCGCGGTCCATGGCCTGCGCCAGCGCCTCGGCGATCCGGTTCTCGAAACCGTCCTTCGCCGCGGTGGAGTAGGGAGCGTCCTTGGCGGAGGCGCATACCATCAGCCTGTCGCTCATCGAGGTCGGGCTGGGGCCCCTCTCTTCGGCCGTCGGCTCGTGCACCTGGGGTATGACGCCGACGGACTCGGCGCCGGCCGGGCCGGCTGCGGCGGTCAGGGCCAGAGCGGCTGCCGTCAGGAGAAGTTTTGCGACCATGGCTCTCATCCTTCCATCGGTGGGCGGAATGCCGGCCTGCCGGCATTCCGCGCCAGGCCTGTTCAGTTGACCGTCTGTCCGGAAGCGCCGCCCTGCAGCGAGGCGTCCCGGCCCACGGGGGCGGGCGGCTCGTTGACGCGGGGCTGGTACTCGCCCTTCTCGAGGTCGCTGTACGGACCTTCGCCATCCAGCGAGAAGACCATCACGCCGCCGCCCATCTGCGTGTAGTTCTGCAACTGGCGGAAGGCGCCGACCGAGCCAAGGCCGGCCGTCGGGTCGTTCAGGTCGAAGACGAGGCCGACACCCGGCCAGCCGCCGACACCGTAGTAGATGGCGACATACTGGACGCCGTCATGCTCGTAGGTCATCGGATGGCCAATGGCGCCGGAGGGCATCTTGAACTTCCACAGGAGGTCGCCCGTGTCGGAATCGCGCGCCTTGATGAAGCCATCCAGCGTGCCGTAGAACATGACGCCGCCGGCCGTCGCCAGCGTCCCGCCCCAGGCGGCGAAGCGCTCCATGACCTCCCATTTGAAGTCGCCGGTGATGGCGTCATAGGCCTTTACCTGCCCGAGCCCGAGACCGTTCTGGCGGTCGCCCTTGGGCCCCGGATACATGGTCAGCGTCGCCCCGACGAAGAACTGGCCGGCTCTGTAGGGCAGCATGAACGGTTCCCAGTCCATGCAGATGTGGTTGATGCCCATGTAGAAGAGCTTGCGCTCCGGATCGTAGGAATCGTGACCCTGATTGTGATAGCCCATCGCCGAGGGGCAGATATCGCGGGCCTGGTGGTCCATGCGGGTGCCGAACTCGGGGTCGCGCTGCGGAATGCCGGTCTCCAGGTCGACCTGCGTCACCCAGTTGACCGTATCGTCGATCTTGTCGGCCGAGATCAGGTCGCCATTGGTGCGGTCCAGCGTATAGACGATGCCGTTCCGGTCCGGGTGGGTCAGAAGCTTGCGCGTCCGGCCTTCCTTGTCTTCCTGTTCCGACAGCATCATCACGTTGACGCCGGCATAGTCCCATTCGTCATGCGGCGTCTTCTGGTAGGCGAAGCGCGCCTCGCCGGTGTCGGCGTCGCGGCCCCAGATCGCCATGGTCCACTTGTTGTCACCAGGCCGCATCGTCTCGTTCCACGGCGCGGGGTTGCCGGAGCCGTAATAGAACAGGTCCTCCTCCGGATCGTAGGCATACCAACCCCAGTTGGTGCCGCCGCCGATCTTCCAGGCGTCTCCCTCCCAGGTGCGGGTGCCGAGGCCCGTCTGGCCGTAATGCGGATTGGCATCGTTGAAGTCGGCCGCCAACAGCACTTCCTCGTCCGGACCGGTGGCATAGGCGCGCCAGAGCTGTTCGCCCGTCTTCACGTCGTAGCTCGTGACATAGCCCCGCACGCCCAACTCCGCGCCGGACGATCCGACCAGGACCGTATCCTTGATGACGTAGGGCGCGATGGTGAGGGTTGAGCCGACGCGAATGTCGGAATTTTCCATTTCCCACCGCGTCTGGCCCGTTTCCGCGTCCAGCGCCACGATGCGCCCGTCGAGCTGGGTTCGGAAGATCAGCGGGTCCACCTCATCGTCGCCCGGCCAGTAGGCGAGGCCGCGGTTGACCACGTCGCAGCAGGCCACGGCGCGGGCCGTAGGGTCCTGGCGCGGCTTGTTCTGCCACAGGATCCTGCCCGGCTCGTCGAGGTCGAGCGCAAACGTCGTGTTGGGGAAGGGGGTGTGCACGAACATCTTGCCGTCCACCACGAGCGGCGTTCCCTCGTGGCCGTGCAGCACGCCGGTGGAGAACGACCAGGCGGGCCGCAGCTTGCCGACATTCTCCTTGGTGATCTGCGTGCTGGGGGAGAAATTCTGCGCGTTGTAGTCGCGCCCGGTCATCACCCAGTTTTCAGGGCTCTTCGCAAGCTCGACCAACGCGTCGTTGGCCTGCGCGCCGCCCTGAGCCCCCAGTATCAATGCGCATGAAAGCGCGGCGCCTGACGCCGAAGCCCAGAGTCTGTTCATTGTGCCTCCCCATCAACTTCGTGTTGCCAAGGCCCACCAAGTCGTTCCTTGGGATTTACCCAAGTGCCGCCCTTTCCGGAGGATTTAAGTGTCGAGACGGATGCCTAGATACTCCGGGGGACGTGCTGTTGGAAAGAAGAGTTACACAGGCACCCGGGAACGTCTCTAGGCTATTTGCGCAGACGGGCCGGGAAGTACTTCCCGATACGGATGGATGAAGTCATCGGGAAATATTCCCGATCGCAGCGGGAAGGCGGTCCCATCCGGCGGGAAGGCTTTACCCGCCTTGCATGCAGCGCTTAAGCTTGTCCTTGCGAATTGTTGTGACGGGTGGGCGCCCAGGTTTGGAGTGTGCGGATGAGCCATGGCGTCTCCTGCGCCATGCTGGCACTGATTTCGGGCGGGCTCGCCGCCTGTGACGAGCCACCGGTGGCGGAAACGGCTCCTGTGCAGCGGCAGGCTCAGGCCCATTGGCAGGCCTATGGCGCCGACCGGCCCGCCGGCGAGTGGCTTGCCGTGCTGGAAACCGGCCGCGAGGCCGGCCCGCAGGACGCACGCGTCCGCGATTACGACGCGCTGCTGGCCCATGCGGCAGGCCGCTTCTCCGAATCTCCGCGCATGATTGCCAATCGCCTCGTTCAGGCGCAGGACACCTTGCAGGAGATGGGCGAGGCGCATGGGATGGACAAGCTGCTGAGCGATTTCCTGACACTGGCGCCCGCGGACGGAGACCTGTCCTTCGCGACCATCCTCCATCATTACCTGAACCTGAGGCGTCAGGGCCTCGGCCATCGCGCGGCCGTCGCGAAGCTGCGGCGCACCGGCCCCGGCGGGGTGGCACAATGACCGTCCGCGAAGGAGGCGGGCTGAGCCTGTCGCCCACGATATCCTCCGCAACGCACGCCGCCGTGCGGCGGCTGCCGCAGTTGCGCAGCCGCATCATGCTGGGCGTCGTGGGGTTGAGCGCCGCGCTCTGGCTGCTGCTCGCCTTCGGCATGGTCGTCAACGCGCGGCTTGCGACACGCGCCGAGGTCTCTGCTTCTTTCGCCATCGCGGAACGCTTCGCCGAGGCGCGCATCGCCTCCATCGGCCCGGCCGGGACGCTGGAGGCGTACCGCCGGCTGGTGGGCGAACTGGGCGAGATGCGCCATGTCAGCGCCGCGCTGTCGCATCCGCTTGCGGGGCCGGACGACGCCGCCGCCGCCGCCGGCGACGATGAAGAAGAGGCGCCGGGCTGGTTCGCCGCGCTGATCGAGATCGAGCCGATCGACAGCTTGTTCACCCTGACGCTGGACGATGGATCGACGGCCACCTTGACGCTGGCGGCAAACGATGCGGACGAGATAGCGGAGGTCTGGCAGGATTTCAGCTTCATCCTGCCCGTCACCATCCTCTATGGCGCCATCCTGTCGCTTCTGTCGATGCTGCTGGTCAACCTTGTCTTTGCGCGGCTGCGGCGCATCGAGCACGCGCTGGACCGCTTGCGCGAAGGGGCCCTGGACACGCGGCTGGAGGACGCCGACTTTGCCGAGTTCGGCCAGGTCACGGGGGGCTTCAACGATCTCGCGAGCCACCTGTCGGAAGAAAAGCGCCTCAACCGCAACCTGGCCCGCCGCCTCCTGGACGCCCACGAGGCCGAGCGACGGGCCCTGGCCAACGATCTCCATGACGAACTGGGCCCGCACCTTTTCAGCCTGCGGTCCGCCGTTGCCATGCTGAAGCGCAAGGCCGCCCGCGCCGATGGCGGCGATGGGCTGGAGACGCCGCTGCACATGCTGGACGAGGAGGTCGCGACCCTGCAATCGGCCACACGTCGGCTTCTGGCGGGACTGCGGCCGATGTCGGTGGGCGGCGTGCCCCTGCGCGACACGGTGGAGGGCGCGGTGGACTCGTTTCGCCGGTCCTCGCCCGCTACGCAATTCGTGTGCCGGACGGAAACGGCAGACGCCACCTTTGGCGAGGTGGTGGACCTGACCGTCTATCGCTTCGTGCAGGAAAGCATTCTCAACGCGCTCAAGCACGGCAAGGCCAGGCAGGTGGACGTGGCGATCGCATTGCGGCCGGGCGACGCGTCCTGCGACGCGGTGCTGGAAGCGACCGTCGCCAATGACGGGACGATGCCCATCGCATCGAACAGGGAGGGGTACGGATTGATCGGAATTGCGGAACGGGTGGAAGCCCTGGGCGGCTTCGCGACGGCGCCGGCCGTAGCAGGAGGACGGACGATCTGCCGGATCGCCATTCCCGTGCGCGCGGGCGGCACCAGCGGCGCCAAGGGTGCACGGCCATGACGCGGGCACTCGTCATCGACGATCATCCCGTCGTTTTCCAGGGGTGCCGGCAGACCATCTCCGATTACGGCGCCAGCGAAGTGTTCGGCGCGTCGTCGCCGCTGGAGGGGTTTCGCGCCTATCGACGGCTGAACCCGGATGTGATCCTGCTCGATCTCTCCTTCGGGCCCAACATGTTCGGCGGGTTCGCCTTCATCAAACGCTTCCGCTCGCGCGACGGGCGCACGCCCATCCTGATCTTTTCCATGCATGACGATCCCGTCATCGTCCGGCGCGCGCTCGCCCTGGGCGCGACGGGCTATGTGCAGAAAGACGCCAGCCCGGATACGATCGGCGAGGCCTTCGATACGGTGCGGCAGGGAAAGCCCTATCTGCCCCCGGACATAGCGGCGCGCGTGGCCTTCCTGAACCGACCGTCCGACAGTCCCGACCGCGACAGGTTGACCGACCGCGAACTCGAGATCCTGGGCCTTCTGGCAGCCGGCCGCTCCTACGCCGAAATCGCGGAGGGGCTGAGCATCAGCTACAAGACCGTGGCCAACGCCTGCTCTTCGCTCAAGGTCAAGCTTGCCGCCAAGACGCTTCCCGACCTGGTCGCCAAGGCGGTGCGCATCACCGGAAGTGCCGGAGCGGCAGGTGCACCGTACGCGCCGCGACATGACCCAGAAGGGCTTCGTCATGGCTGATCGCAAGGATGCCGGTTCCACGCTCGGCACAAAATGATTGCAGAGCGCGCCACACGTCTGCCTGCGTGATGGGGTCCAGCGAGGCCGTCGCCTCGTCCAGCACCAGAAAACGGACTTCGGGGGCCAGGGCGCGCACCAGCACCACCCGCTGCAGTTCTCCGCCGGACAGCGATTGCGGATACCGGCCGGCCCAGGCCGGATCGACCCGGAAGCGGCACAGCATCTGCGGAGATGGCCGATGCGCCTCGGTCAGGATGCGCTGGATGGGCCAGGCCGGATTGACCGCACCCAGCGCGTGCTGGGCCACATACTGGATGGGGCGAAGGCCGCGCACAGGCGAGGGGCGGCCATCGATATGGACGGCGCCCCCGACCGGGCGCAGCAATCCGGCAAGAATGCGGCCCAGGGTGGACTTGCCACAGCCGGACGGACCGGCCAGGCCGACGATCTCGCCGGGCCGCACAGTGAGGTCGATACCCTCGAAAAGCGTTCTGCCCCCGCGCGACGCCGTGATGGAGTGCGCCTCAAGCATCGACGGTCATCCCGTTTGCCGGGGTCGCCCGCCACAGGCGGCGCGCGTGTGCATCGGGAATATCCGCACCATCCGCCGTAAAGGCCAGGGCCGGCATCGGCGCGGCGAACCCGCCCGGCGACAGCACGGCTACCGCATCGGCGACGCGGCTTGCGAAGACGAGATCGTGGGTGATGACGATGACCGCGCAGCCATCCGATGCCAGACGCCTGAGGTCGCCGGCGACAAGGGCGATGCAGGCCCCGTCGAGGCCACTGGTCGGCTCGTCCACGATCAGGACTTGCGGCCGGCCGACAGTGGCGATGCCGACAAGGACGCGGCGGGCCATGCCGCCGGACAGATGGTGCGGGTAGAGATCACAGGTTTCCGCTGCCAGGCCAAGGCGCGCAAGCGACGTGGCAGCGGCCGCCTTGCGGGCCATCCGCGGCAGGCCGGCACGGCGCGCCGCCCAGCGGAACTGGTCGTCGACCCGGGCGGAGGGGTCGAGGCTCGACAGGGGTTGCGGCGCAAGGGCGATGCGCCGTCCGCGGACGGCGCGCAGGCAAGCGTCGGTCATCGCCTGGCCGTCCAGGAACAGCGTCCCGCCGCGTTGCGCGCCTCCGGGCAGCATGCCGACGAGGGCCGCGGCGACCAGCGACTTGCCGATGCCGGACTCTCCCGCCAGCGCCAGGACCCGACCCGGGTCGACGGTAAACGAGACGCCGGATACGAGGCGGCGCCCGTCCATGTGGATCGCCAGATCCTGCGCCTCTATCATCGGGCAGCTTCCGGCAAGGGTGTCAGCCGGCGCCGCAGATGGGTTCCGATACTTTCCACAAGCAGCACTGTGGCAACCAGCACGAGGCCCGGAAACAGACCGAGCCACCAGTAGCCGGCGCTCAGGGTGCGCATCGCCTCCGACAGGAGGATGCCGATGGCAGGGCGCGTCGGCTCCAGCCCGAAGCCGAGAAAGGTGAGGGCGGCCTCGTGCAGAATGGCATGCGGCAGCATCAGGACGGCGCCCACGGCCAGTTGCGGCAACAGATGCGGCAGAACGTGCCGCGCCGCCACGTGGAGCGGCGACCGGCCGAACGCCCTCGATGCGGCGACGAAGTCGGATGCCAGAAGTTGCTCCAGTTCCAGGCGCAGCAGCCGGGTGAGCCTTGGCCAATGGGACAGGGCCACGGCGGCGACGACGGCGTCGGCGCCACCGCCCAATGCGAAGGCGATCAGCACCAGCAGCACGAGGTGCGGAAGGCTCAGCACGGCGTCGGTGACGAAGGAGACCAGCCCGCCCGCCGCCCTGTGCAGGCTGGCAACCATGGTCAGGCAGAGGGCGATGGCCGTGGAGGCGAGGGACGCGGCAAGCCCGATGCGCAGGCTGAGGGACAGCCCGGCCAGGCTGCGGGCCAGCATGTCGCGGCCGAGCGCATCGGTGCCGAAGGGCGCGTCCACGGAGGGGGGCATCAGGCGCCGCGTGAAATCGGGTAGCGGGCCGGCGCCGCCGAACGCCGCAAGTGCGGCGACCGCCAGCACGAGTGCCGCCAGCGGCCAGTAGCGGGCTATCCATGATCCGTTCATGGGGCGACTGCCAGATCCGCATTGCGAAGGCGCGGGTCCACCGTCTTCGCCACGAGGCGCGCGGCCATGCCGCCTAAGCCGACGACAAATGCGGTCAGAAGCGTGATCGCCAGCAGCAGCGGAACGTCGCCCTGCAGCCCGGCGTCCACCGCCGCCCGGCCGAGGCCCGGATAGGCGAAGACCTGCTCGGCCAGCATCGCGCCGCCGAACAATTCCCCGATGGATGCCAGCATGAGCGCGATCCCGGGCAGGGCCGCGTTGCGGGCTACGTGGCGTATTGCGATGTCGACCCGCCCCGCGCCCTGCGCGAAGGCGAAGCGGACATGATCGGACCGCATGATGACGATGGCCTTGGCGCGCGTATGAAGGGCGATCTGCGCAACGCCGAACAGGGTGAGCGTCAGAAGCGGCAGGGCCAGATGGGCCAGGGCCTGCGACAGCGACACATCCTGCGGACGCACGCCGATGGGCCCGGCGCAACACAAAGGCGCCCAGCCGAGGCCGACCGAAAAGACGGTCAGCATCAGGATCGCCAGCCAGAAGGTGGGCGTGGAGGCGAGGACGAAACTCCAGCCGCGTACGATGCGGTCCAGCGCCGTATCCTCGTAGACACCCGCCAGGATGCCGAGCATGAAGCCGATGAGGCTGGAAAGCAGCCAGCTCGTCCCGGCGAGGGCGAGGCTGGGCCCGGCCCGGGCGGCGATGACCTCCGCGACCGGCGCGTTGTAGGACAGGCTGTAGCCGGCATCGCCCGACAGGAGATTGCCGAGCCAGAGCAGGAACTGTGTGGGCCAGGGGCGGTCCAACCCCCATGCCGCTGCGATGGCGGCCCGCTGCGCCTCGCCGACGCGGCCGATCGCGGGTCCGAGATAGGCGTCCACCGGGTCGATCGGCGACAGCTTGGCCAGCAGGAAGGCGCAGAGGGCCACAAAGGCCAGAAGCGCGATCAGCCTTGCGAACGCCGATGCGAACCGTCCGATCAATCGCACGTCCAGCGCCACCCCGCGATGCCTGCCGTGATCGGCCAGCCATGACCATGCGGCTCGATCTGCGCCTTGCCGATGTCGAGGCATGCGCCGACGAGATAGACATGGGTCAGGTTGACAAGCCAGGCGTAGGCGGCATCCCCGCGCGAGCCGTAGCCGGTGTCGCCGTCGAAGGCCGCGGCGCGCCAGTGCGGGTAGGATGCCTCCATGCCGGGGGCGGCCTGGGCCGCATCGAGATGCCCGTCGACGGTGGCGTTGGCGTAGAAGGTGGGGTTCATGTAGCCGCGCCCGGCCAGCGAGGAGTGGTACAGGCTGTAGACTTCGAAGGGCGAATGGCTGCCGAAGCCGAACATCACCGGCTCCGAGTGCATGACACGGCGGATCGCCGACCAGGGCGCGCCCTGCGGACGCATCTCGATGCCCAGTGGCCGGACCAGGGTGGCCACCGTTTCGGACAGGATCTGCCGGGTGCTGTCGCCGGCGGGATAATACAGGGGAATGCTGGCGCGCAGGCCATCCTTGACCCGTATGCCGTCCGTGCCGGCCAGCCAGCCGGCCTCATCCAGCAGACGCGCGGCGGCCTGCGCATCGTAGGCGACCGCTTCGTCGGCATTACCCCAGGGCAGGCCGTCGGCGGGGCCGGTCGCCGGGCTGCCGAAACCGCCCAAAGCAACCTCGACGAGAACCTGCCTGTCGATGCCCATGTCGATCGCATGACGGATGGCGTCATCCACCGTCACCGCATTGCCGATGGGCAGGCCGTCCGGCGTTGTCTTGCCGGGCGCCTGCATCGGCAAGCTGATGCCCCGGTTGTCCACCGAACGGACTTCCTGCCGACGGAAGCCTTCCGGCACGACACCGGCGAGCATGCCGGGCACGGATGCCATGTCCACCGCCCCCGCACGGGCGGCGGCAAGCGCACCATCCTCGCCGGTGAACAGGAAGGTCAGTTGGCGGAAGGCCGGCGCCGGGCCGTAATAGAGCGGGTTCCGCTCGACGATGAGCTGCTCGCCCTCGCTCCACGAGACGAGCCGGTACGGCCCCGATCCTACGGGTTGCCGCGCATAGCCCGGACCGTAGGATGCGGCCGGTACGATGCCGAGCGTGTGGAAGAACTCGGTGAAGGAGATGGCCGGCTCGCGCAGGCGGAAGGTGACCGTTTCGGCATCCACCGCCGTCGCCGCCTCCAGCATGGAGAGGTCGATGGCGCCGGCGGCGTCCCGTGCCGTATTGAAGGTGAAGGCGACGTCCTCGGCAGTCAGCGGCGTATCGTCCGAGAAGCGGGCGTCCGGCCGGATCGTGACCGTCCAGGTCAGCCTGTCTTCGGACAAGGACCAGCGCGTCGCCAGGTCGGGCTGGCTGGCAAGCCCGGCATCGCGGCGCAGCAATGTGGACTGGAACAGCGGGTGTCCGTACGCGCCCCATCCGAGCACGGGGTCGAAGCCGGTTTCCGGCTCGCCGCCAATGGCAAGGACCAGATCCTCGCGGGGCGCGGCGCCCGATGGAGCGGCAAAGAACCCGCAACAGATTGCAACCAACCCCACAAAAGCGGCAAAACGCATGAACCATGCTCCGAACTGCCCGAATCGCCGGGATGATAGAATTGAGTATGTATGAGGTCTATTTAAAAACATCATACGCGCGGATGCGCAGGGAGTGGAGATGCAGCGCGTTACGGTGACCCTCGACGACGATCTGATGGTCGAGCTGGACCGCATCATGGAAGAGCGGAACTACCAGAACCGGTCCGAGGCGGTGCGCGACCTGGTGCGCGCCGGGCTGCGCGATGCCAAGGTGGAGGGTCCGCAAACCGGCATGTGCATGGGCGCCCTCGTGTATGTCTACGATCACAATGCGCGCGAGCTGTCACGCCGGCTCACCAATGCCTATCACGACCATCACGAGCTGTCGGTCGCGTCCATGCATGTGCATCTGGACCACGATACCTGCATGGAACTGTCGGTCCTCAGGGGCGAGGCACGGGCCGTGCGCCATTTCGCGGACCATGTCATCGCCGAGCGCAGCGTGCGCCATGGCGAGTTGATGATCATTCCGGTCGAGGCCGGGAAAGACGGCAGCGATGGGTGACAAAAAATCACGCGGTGCACGCAAGGGAGATAAGCGGCAGGTTGCGGCACTGCCCGTACGGGTGGACGAAGACGGCAATCTGCTCGTCCTCCTGATCACGTCCCGGGAGACGCGGCGCTGGGTGCTGCCCAAGGGCAATCTGATGAAGGGCAAGACGCCGGCGCGCGCCGCCGCCATCGAGGCGATCGAAGAGGCGGGCGTCGTCGGCAAGACGATCAAGAAGCCCTATGACAGCTTCCAGTACTGGAAGCGCGGCAAGCGCGCCTTCGCCTTCGCGGTCGTCGACGTGTACCTGCTCATCGTTGCCGGGCGGCGTCCGACCTGGAAGGAAAAGGGACAGCGCAGGCAGGTGTGGGTGACGCCGTCCCAGGCGGCGCTGATGGTGTTGGAGCCGGAACTCCAGACCTTGCTGCAGCGGCTGGACGCGGACGACGTCGTTGCGCGGCAGATCCGCGAAAACTTTCCCGAACCGGCCTGAAGGCTGAAGCCATTCCCTATCGCGGCCACGGTCCTAGTTTCCCGACAAGGCAAGCCGCAAGAGGGTCAGAAAACATGCGTTCAATTCTTATGGCAGCGGCCTTGGCCGCAAGCGTGGCGGCCGGCCCGGCCCTTGCCGCGCCCGTCGTCGTATCGTCCAAGATCGACACCGAAGGCGGCGTGCTCGGCAACATGATCCTTCTGGCGTTGCAGAATGCCGGCATCGAGACGACGGATCGCCTCCAGCTCGGCGGGACGCCGGTGGTGCGGCAGGCGATCATCGCCGGCGAGATCGACATCTATCCGGAGTATACGGGCAACGCCGCCTTCTTCTTCAACAAGGAAGGCGAGGCCGACACGTGGAAGAACGCCGCAAAAGCCTATGAGGCCGCCAGGCAGCTCGACTACGACGCCAACAAGATCGTCTGGCTGGCCCCGTCGCCGGCCAACAACACATGGGGCATCGCCGTGGCGGGCCCGGTTGCCGAAGAGAATTCGCTCAACACGCTGACCGAATTCGGCGCGTGGGTCGCCGGGGGCGGCGACGTCAAGCTTGCGGCATCGTCCGAGTTCGTCAACTCGGCGGCGGCCCTGCCGGCCTTCCAGTCGACCTACGGGTTCGCCCTGACGCCCGATCAACTGCTGACCCTTTCGGGCGGCGATACGGCCGCCACCATCGCCGCCGCCGCGCAGGGCACCAACGGCGTCAATGCAGCCATGGTCTACGGTACCGATGGCGGTATCGCAGCGTCCGGCCTGAAGGTGATGGAAGACGACAAGGCCGTGCAGCCGGTTTACCAGCCGGCGCCGATCGTCCGCGAGGCGGTGTTGCAGGAGCATCCGAACCTCGCCGAAATCCTGCAGCCGATTTTTGCCAGCCTCGACCTGACGACGCTGCAGGAGTTGAACGGGCGCGTCCAACTGGGCGGCGAGCCCGCACGCGCCGTGGCTGAAGAGTATCTGACGTCCAAGGGACTGATGAAGTAAACGGACGGGGCGGGGCCCTTGGTGCACAGGCTCGACAAGCTCGGTCTCGTCATTGCCGGCATGGTATCGGCAGCGCTGTTCGCGTTGCCCTTTGCCACCTTCCGGGCCAACCGCATCGTTGCCGGCGAGGGCCGCACGCTGCTCGATGCCCTGTCGCCGGCACCGGCCGCCGTGGCGCTGGCCATCCTTGTGGGCGTCGGCGCATTGGCGCTGCTGCGCACCGGCCCGGTCCCGCGGCTGGCGGGTAGCTTGATCGCCCTTCTTGCCCTCGTCCTGGCTGTCGGCATGGCCCCCGCCCACCTGACGCCCCCGGAAAACACGTTCGCACGGGTGTCGCCTGCGTCGGGGTTCTGGGTGCTGCTGTTCGCCTACGCCCTGCTGGCCACCGACGCGCTCGCGCGCCTGAAGCCGCCCCCTGTGGTCCGCCTAATGATCCTTGTCGGCGCGCTCGGCGTGCTGGCGCTGGTGCTGTGGTCCGGGCGGTGGGACGGGCTCTCCCTCATGCGCGAATATGGAAGCCGCGCCGATTCGTTCTGGCGCGAGGTCGGGCGTCATCTGGTGCTGGCGCTGGGCTCGCTGGTCGCATCCGTCATCGTCGGCGTTCCGCTCGGTGTCCTCTGCCATCGCATCGGTGCCATCCGCGCGCCGATCCTGAACGGCCTGAATATCGTCCAGACCATTCCGTCCATAGCGCTGTTCGGGCTTCTCATCGCGCCGCTCGGCTGGCTGGCGGCCAATGTTCCGCTGGCCCACGCCATCGGCATTCGCGGCATCGGCGTGGCGCCGGCCTTCGTGGCCCTGTTTCTGTATTCGCTGCTGCCCGTCGTCGCCAATACAGTGGTGGGCCTTGCCAGCATACCGGCCGACGCGGATGACGCCGCCCGCGGGGTGGGAATGACGGACAGGCAGCGCCTGTTCGGGGTGGAACTGCCATTGGCATTCCCTGTCATCCTGACGGGCATCCGCATCGTGCTGGTCCAGAATATCGGCCTGGCCACCATCGCCGCCCTGATCGGCGGCGGCGGGCTCGGCGTCTTCGTTTTCCAGGGCATCGGCCAGACCGCCATGGATCTGGTCCTGCTGGGTGCCCTGCCCACCGTCGTCATGGCCTTCAGCGCAGCCATCCTCCTGGATGCCGCCGTGGAGGCATCCAGCCACCGAAGATCGGGAATACGGGCATGATCGAGCTTCGCAGCCTCACCAAGCGCTATGGCGACGTCGCCGTGGTGGACGACGTTTCCTTTACAATGCAGCCGCGCAGCGTGACGGCCATCGTCGGCACGTCCGGTTCCGGCAAGACGACCCTGATGCGGATGATCAACCGCATGACGGAGCCGACGGACGGGGCCGTGCTCATCGATGGCGAGGACAACCGCTCCCTGCCGCCGCACGAGCTGCGTCGTCGCATCGGCTACGTGATCCAGAATCACGGCCTGTTCCCGCATCGCACGGTTGCCGAAAACATCGCGACGGTGCCCAATCTGATCGGCTGGGACAAGGAGCGCATCGCGGCGCGCGTTGCCGAACTGCTGGAGCTGTTCCAGCTCGATCCTTCGGAGTTCGCCGGCCGCTACCCGCATGAGCTGTCCGGCGGACAGCAGCAGCGTGTCGGCGTGGCACGGGCGCTGGCCGCGGAACCCAATATCCTGCTGATGGACGAGCCCTTCGGGGCGCTCGATCCCATCATCCGCACCAAGGCCCAGGCCGACCTGATGGCCATCCAGAAACGCTTTGGAACCACGATCGTCTTCGTGACCCACGACATGGAAGAGGCGATCCACCTGGGCGACCGGATCGCCGTGATGGATGGCGGCAAGGTGATCCAGTACGCGCCGCCCGAGGAAATCCTGTCGAGGCCGGCGAACATGTTCGTCGACAGGCTCATCGGCACCGGCGACAGGCCCTTTCGATATCTGTCGCTCAGGGGCGTCGGCGATCTTTTGGAGCAGGGGGAAGCCAGCGGTGCGCCCATCGCCCGCGACGCCAGCCGCAGGGATGCGCTGGCCGAGCTTCTGTGGTCGGGGCGTGACACTGCGCCGGTGGCCGACAGCGGGGGCACGACGCTGGGCATCATCCGCCGCGCGCGGCTGATTGCGGAGGCGGCGCGTCCGGCATGAGGCGGCTTGCCCTCCTTTTCTGGCGTGTCTGCCTGCTGGGATTGCTCCTCGCTTTCCTGCTGCGGCCGGAGATGTTCGCACCGCTGCTGCGACCGCTGACGCAGAACGGCGCGCCGGCGATCTATGCGCAAGGCAGCCTCCTGCAGCTCACGTTCCTGCACCTGCGCACCGTCGCCCTCGCCACCCTGGCGGCAACCGTGGTGGCACTGTCGCTGGCCATCCTGGTGACACGGCCGGGCGGCCGGGAATTTCTGCCGCTGTCGCGCAGCGTCGTGAATATCGGCCAGACCTTTCCGCCTGTCGCGGTGCTGGCGCTGGCAGTGCCGGCAGTGGGCTTCGGCGAAGCGCCGACGTTGATCGCGTTGTTTCTCTACGGGCTCCTGCCCATCTTCGAGAATGCGATGACGGGGCTGACGGGTCTGCCGCCCGCCGTGGTGGAGGCGGCACGCGGCACCGGTATGACCAACTGGCAGCGGCTTTGGCGGGTGGAACTGCCGCTGGCGCTACCGGTCATCCTTGCGGGCATCCGGCTGTCGGTCATCATCGGGCTGGCCACGGCCACCATCGGCTCCACGGTGGCGGCGCGCACGCTGGGCGAGGTCATCATTGCCGGGCTGTTGTCCAACAACCTTGCCTATATCGTCCAGGGCGGGCTCATCGTCGCCGTGCTTGCGGTGCTTTTATCGGACCTGCTTTCCTCGGCCGAGCGTATCGTCGCGCGACGCATGGGCCAGGCAGGGCGGCGAGGCTGACCGGCGGAACCACCTGCCATGGGCTCTCGTTGATCCGCGACAGGCCAGCGGCCGGGGAGGGTGTCATGCCACAGGGCGACAAGTCGAAATACACCGACAAGCAGGAACGCAAGGCGGAGCACATCGCCGAAGGCTACGAAGACAAGGGCCTTTCGGAAAAGGAAGCCGAGCGCCGCGCCTGGGCCACCGTCAACAAGCAGGATGGGGGCGGCAAAAAGCCCGGCGGCTCGGGCAGGGGCAAGCGGGCACCCTGACGCACGTCACGACCCGCCGGATACGATCCTCGGTTCCTCGGTGTCGCCGGGCCGGAAAGCGCCCGCGATGCTAAGGCCATCCAGAACGTAGACCTGGCATTCCGGGCAATTTTCCTTCTCGCGCGGGGAAGGCGGCATCTGGCGGAAGAAGCAGTAGGCCTTGGCCGCGATCGGCTCGCCATAGATGTTGGCGGCTTCGAAACTGACGACCATCACGTAGTTTTTCGAGCCGGGCTCCCGCTTGCTCTCCACCGCGCCGCGCCGATAGCTGGACGGGTTCTGGATCGCGGCGACCACGCCCGCCTCGCACCGCGCGATGGCCATCGAATCGTCGGCGCGCACCGGCGCGGTTAGCGCCAGCAAAGCCATGAGCAAGCAGAATTGGAGAGGCTTGGTCGAAACCGCCATGTCACCCTGTCGTTCGTATCCGACGGGCATACTATCCAAGACTGCGGCATTCAGACGGCAGACCTTCGAGAATGAGGGTCGCTACTCGGCCGCGCCGCGAAATGGCCGCTCCGTCGCATCGCGGAACTGCATGCGCGCCAGCTCCGAATAGAGGCCACCCGAAGCGGAAAGGCTGGCATGGGTGCCTTCCTCGATTATGCGTCCGCCGGACATGACCAGGATGCGATCGGCCTTCAGGACGGTCGCAAGCCGATGCGCTATGACAAGCGTGGTGCGGCCGCGCATCAGGGTTTCCAGCGCCTCCTGCACGGCTCGCTCGCTCTGCGAGTCGAGCGCGGAGGTTGCCTCGTCCAGAAGCAGCACGGGCGCGTCGCGCAGGATCGCACGCGCGATGGCCAGCCGCTGCCTCTGGCCACCGGACAGCGTCACGCCGCGCTCTCCGACCCTGGTATTGTAACCGTCCGGCAGGTCGCGGATGAAACCTTCCGCCATGGCCGAACGCGCCGCCGCCTCGATCTCGTCACGCGTCGCATCGGAACGGCCGAATGCGATGTTCTCGGCGATGCTGGCGGCGAAGGCCGCGACATCCTGCGGCACCAGCGCGATGCGACTTCTGAGCGCATTGAGGCTGACCGCCCTGATATCGCAGCCATCCATCTGGATGCGGCCGGACGTCGGATCGTAAAACCGTTCGATGAGCGAGAAGACGGTGGATTTGCCGGCCCCGGACGGCCCGACGATGGCCACCGTCTCGCCCGGCCGGATCGTAAAGGAAAGGCTGGACACGGCCGGCATGCCGCCTGCCGGATAGGCGAAGCTGACATCGTGGAAGGCGATGGCGCCGCGCGCCGGTTGCGGCATGGGAAGCGCCGGAACCGCCTCGGGCACCGATGGTTCCTCGGCCAGCAGTTCGGTCAGGCGCTCCGTTGCGCCAGCGGCCAGCGCGAGATCGCCCCAGACTTCGGACAACTGCCCGAGCGCGCTGGCGGCGAAGACGGCGTACAGAATGAACTGGCCCAGCGTGCCCGCAGTCATGTCCCCGGTAATGACCTGCTGCGAGCCGATCCACAGAACCGCCACGATGGACGAGAAGACGAGGAAGATGGCGAAGGCCGTCAGAAAGGCCCGCGCCTTGATGGTGCCCCGAGCGGCCTCGAATGCATCGTCCACTGCCTGCGCGTAGCGCCTTGTCGCCATGTCCTCGGCGGTGAAGGCCTGCACCGTGCGCATCGCGCCGATAGCCTCCGTGGCATAGGCGCTGGCATGGGCCAGCGTATCCTGGGCCGCCCGGGATTTGCGCCGAACCTGCCGGCCGATGGCGATCAGCGGCACCACGATGACCGGGATGACCGCGATGACGATGAATGACAGCGCCGGCGCCGTGAACACCATCATCGCCAGCGAACCCGTGACCAGGATGGCGTTGCGCAGGGCCAGCGACGCCGTCGAGCCGACGGCGGATTTGACCTGTGTCGTGTCGGCGGTGAGTCGCGAAACGATTTCGCCGGACATCGTCCTGTCGTAGAAGTCCTGGGAGAGCAGGGTTACCTGCGCGAAGACGTCCTTGCGCAGGCTGGCGACGACGCGCTCGCCCAGCGTGACGACGAAATAATAGCGGCCGGCGCTGGCCACGGCCAGCAATCCGGCCAAGACGACAAGCATCGCGAAATAGGTATCGACGAAGCGGGTGTCCGGCGTGTCGAAGCCGAGATCGATGACGCGGCGCACGGCCAGCGGCAGGGACAGGGTGGTCAAAGAGGCGAGGGCGAGGAATATGACGGCGCCGGCCACGAGGCCGCGATTGGCGGCAAGATACGGCAGCAGCTTGCGCAGCGGGCGCAGGTTTCGACGTTTCGCCCCTCCCGGCGCCACGGATGTTTCGGCCAAGCTCAACTCTCCTGTATCGGACCCTTGTGCCCCATGGGCCGCTGATGTATAGGCTCACCCTCGAATTTGGAAGCATTTGCGCGAGGGTTCTTCGGGAGCCGGCCTTTTGGCGCCACCGGGTGGCAAGAGGTCATGACGCGCTGCCGACGCCTAAAGGACCAGGAAGCATGAAAGCCAAGATTCATCCCGATTACCACAGCATTACCGTGGTGATGACCAATGGTACCGAGTACCAGACGCGCTCCACCTACGGCCGCGAGGGCGACAAGCTCAACCTCGACATCGACCCGACCAGCCATCCGGCCTGGACGGGCGGCAATCAGCAGCTGATGGACCGTGGCGGCCGCGTGTCGCGCTTCAAGAAGCGCTACGAAGGCCTGGGCATCTAAGCCTCGGAAGCTCCCGTACAGATTTCTGCAGAAGGCCCCGTCACCTCTTCGACGGGGCCTTTTGCGTCTGTAGCGGCAATCGTGACGGCAGGCATCGCTAGGGGCGCGGCCGCGACAACACGCACCCGATCGAATCATCGACAGCGATAGCGTTACGGGAAGGCACCCGGCCTGGAAGGATAACGGGTATCTAGAAGGATAACGGGTATCTAGAAGGAGAACGCGGTCTTCAGAAGGTTGATCTGCTCGGCGACGGCGTTGCGGGGCGCCTCGCGCAGGGGCGTGCGCCCGGTCAGGCCGGCGTCGAGCTGGCGGACCCTGTCTTCAAGCCGGTCGGTGCGGCGCACCAGATGCAGGAAAGTCTCCGGCAATTCCGAAAAATTTGCCGAATCCTGTGCCGCGGATGTGCCGTCCAGGCGCACCTTCGCCTTTTCCGCCGCGACCTGTTCTGCCGACATCTCGCCCTGGATCGCCGCGCGCTGCAGAAGCAGCCAGGAGGCCAGATGCATCAACCGCGTCGTCAGCCGCATGGATTCCGCGGCATAGAGGGTGGCGCCGGAACGATTCAGAATTTCGCTGTCGCGGCGGCCCTCTCCATCGAGGTAGGTGGCCGTTTCGTCCACGAGAGCCATGCCTTCGCGGAACAGGCTCTGGAAGGATTGACCGCAGGCATGACGCTCCGCAAGCCGGATCGGGCCTTGGACAGAGGGGTCGTCGTGGAAGCCAGTGTTCATGGTGTCGAAAACGGCGGACTCGTGTTGAAAGTTGCAGCCGCCTGGCGGAATCGCCATCGACCTGGCCCGGAAAGTGCTGCGATGCTGTCCATAAGGCAAGGATGGACTATGTCCTTGGTTAATTCACGTTAAGCTTCTGTGGACAAGATGGGAAGGTGGCGTTCGTGACGGAGATGACGGCGGTCGTGCTGGATGGGTTCGGTGGGCCCGAGGTTCTGAAGGCGGCCAAGGTTGCGCGGCCCCGGCCGGGCCCGGGCGAAATCCTGATCGAGGTTCAGGCCGCCGGGGTGAACCGGCCCGATGTCCTGCAACGCAAGGGGGCTTATCCGCCGCCGAGCGGCGCGCCTGCATGGCCGGGCCTCGAAGTGGCCGGCACGGTTGCCGAACTCGGCGAAGGCGTCGACCGCTTCGCCGTTGGAGAACCGGTCATGGCGCTTCTGCCGGGCGGTGGTTACGCGGAGTATGCCGTGGCACCGGCGGGCTCCGTCCTGCCCGTGCCGGCTGGCGTCTCCATGGTCGAGGCGGCGGCGATGCCGGAAACCTTCTTCACCGTGTGGCACAACGTCATCGAGCGTGGCGGCCTGATGGCCGGAGAAACCCTGCTCGTGCACGGCGGCTCCTCCGGCATCGGCACGACGGCCATCCAGTTGGCGCGCGCCCGCAACGCGCGCGTGGTCGCGACGGCCGGCAGCGCCGAAAAATGCGCGCGGCTGGTGGATCTGGGCGCCGACAGGGCGGTGGACTACCACACGGAAGATTTCGTCGAGGTGGTGCGCGAAGCAACCAGCGGACGCGGGGCCGACGTCATCCTGGATATGGTGGGCGGCGACTATCTGGCACGGAACCTCAAGGCGGCCGCCGCCGATGCGCGGATCGTCCAGATCGCCTTCCTGCGTGGCCAGAAGGCCGAGCTCGACATCGGCCTCCTGATGGCGCGTCGCATCACAGTCACGGGGTCGACACTGCGGGCCCGGGACGCAGGCTTCAAGGCCGCCATCGCCCAGGCGATCGAGACACATGTCTGGCCGCTCGTGGAAGAGGGAAGGGTGCGCCCCGTCATCGACCGCACCTTCCCGCTGGAGCAGGCGGCGGAAGCACACCGGGCCATCGACGCCGATCATTTCGGCAAGATCGTGCTGACCACGGCGCAGCACGCCGATCTGTGAGGGAGGCTGCCGAATTCGCCGACGCTTCCTTGCGGAGCGGCGACCGGATGCCTATACTACGCCCGAATTTCCCTACATGTGGCGCTTGACCACGGCCCGCTCGGACGAGCGGGCGAACAGGAGACCTTTATCCCATGGCCCAGCAGCTTCTGATGCCAAAGGCGACCGCAGTCTGGCTGGTGGACAACACCGCCCTGTCGTTCGACCAGATCGCCGAATTCTGCAAGATGCATCCGCTCGAGATCAAGGCGATCGCGGATGGCGAGTCGGCGCAGGGCATCAAGGGCATGGACCCCATCATCACCGGCCAGCTGACCCGCGAGGAGATCAAGCGCGCCGAAGGTGACGAGAATTATCGCCTGAAGCTGGCGCCGCCCAAGGTGCGCGTGCCGGAAGCCAAGAAGAAGGGGCCGCGCTACACGCCGGTCTCCAAGCGGCAGGACCGCCCCAACGCCATCCTTTGGCTGGTTCGCAACCATCCGGAATTGAAGGACGCGCAGATTTCCCGCCTGGTCGGCACGACCAAGCACACGATCGAGCAGATCCGTGAACGTACCCACTGGAACTCGGCCAATCTGCAGCCGATGGACCCGGTGACGCTGGGCCTCTGCTCGCAGATCGACCTCGACCTGGAGGTGGAGAAGGCGTCGCGCGGGTTGCCCCGTCCGGAGCAGGACGAGGAAGAGCGGCTGCTGGCTGCGGCCCAGACGCAGGATTACCAGGATGGCCGTTCGGGCGCCGACAGCGAGGAGCTGGACGCCGCCGCCGTCTTTGCCAAGCTCAGCTCGATGCGCAATGCGCCGAAGGAAGACGAAGAGGAAGACAGCTACTGAGCTGTCTGCCGGAAACGGGTGGCGGGGCCGGCCGGTCAGCCGCCGCCCCGGAACTCGGGATACAGGGTCATGCCGCCATCGATGAAAAGCGTCTGGCCCACGACATAGTCCGAAGCGTCGGACGCAAGCCATGCACTGGCGCGTCCGATATCGTCCGGATCGCCGATCCGCTTGTAGGGGATCAGCGCCAGCATCGCCTTTTCCCCATCGTCCTTTTCGCGCTCGGCCCTGTTGATTTCGGTGGCGATGGCGCCTGGCGCGACGGAATTGACGCGAATCCGCTCCTGGGAAACTTCCTGCGCCAGCGATTCCATCAGCAGCTTCAATCCCCCCTTGGAGGCCGCGTAGTTGACGCGGAAGGCCCAGGGAATCCGCTCGTGTACCGATGAATTGAAGATCAGCTTGCCGAGCGCCCGGCTGACCTCGGGCCGCATGCCCTTTCTGCGGAAGCGCAGGACGGCTTCCCGCCCGACAAGGAATGCGCCCGTCAGGTTGGTCGCGATGACGGCATTCCACGCGTCCAGGCTCATATCGCCGATGGCGGCGTCCTTTTGACGGCCGGCATTGGATACCACGATATCCAGCGGGCCGAGCGCCTGCTCAGCCGTATCGTACAGCGCCTTCACATCGCTTTCGGAAGCGACGTCGGCCCTTATGGCGACGGCTGTGCCGCCGAGAGCGTGGATCATCTCCACCGTCCGTTCCGCACCCTCCCGCGACCCATGATAGTTGACCGCGACATCGGCCCCGGCCTCGGCCAGCGCAACCGCGACGGCGCGCCCGATGCCGGACGAGGCACCGGTGACGAGGGCGGACTGCCCCTTCAACGAAAGCATGTCAGGATATGCCATCAGGATCCTCCAGTAGGTGCCTGTGCTCGCCGACGCTGCGGTCGGCGAGAGCGCGATCCAGCCAGATTGCCGCCGAGATCAGCGACAGGTGCGTCAGCCCTTGCGGAAAATTGCCGAGATGATCGCCCGATGAGGACAGTTCCTCGGCATAGAGACCGAGATGATTGGCATAGGAGTGAAGCTTCTCGAACATCAGCCGCGCTTCCGCCACATGGCCTGTCCGCGCCAGCGCCTCGACATACCAGAAGGAGCATATGGTGAACGAGCCTTCGCGGCCCTCCAGGCCGTCATGGCTGGCTTCGGCGTTGTTGTAACGATGGACGAGGCAGTCATGGACCAGGTTTTCCTGGACTGCCTTGAGCGTCGATACCCACATCGGATCGCGCGGATTGATGAACCGTACGAGCGGCATCAACAGCACAACCGCATCCAGCGCGACGCCACCCTTGACCTGGGTAAAGGCGCCGATATCCGGGTTCCAGAACTCGTCGAGGATGCTTTCCTGGATCGTGTCGCGCGCCGCGCGCCATGTCTCCATGTCACAGGGGAGCGACTGCCGCAGCGCGATGCGCATGGCGCGGTCCAGCGCAACCCAGCACATCAGGCGAGACGAGAGATATTCCTCGTCTTCGCCGCGGCTTTCCCAGATGCCCTTGTCCGGCAGGTGCCAGTTGGCGGCAACCCAGTCCAGCATGCGGCGCATCTTCTTCCAGGCGCTGGTGGTGGGCTTGCCGCGCGCCTTCGTGGAAATGTAGACGGCGTCCATGAACTCGCCGAAAATGTCCATCTGCCGCTGGGTATACGCCTCGTTGCCCACCCGGACCGGGCGCGAGTTCTGGAAACCGTCCATATGGTCGAGGGTGTATTCCTGCAGATGGTCGTTGCCGTCCATCGCATACATGATCTGCAGGCCCGGTCCGCCATCTTCCGGCTCTTCCATCATCCGCTCCAGCAGAAAATGGGTGAAGGCTTCCGCCTCGTCGTAATAGTTCAGGCGGGAAAAGGCATAGAGCGTGAAAGCCGAGTCGCGAACCCAGCAGTAGCGGTAATCCCAGTTGCGCTCTCCACCCAGAACCTCCGGTAGGCCGAAGGTGGCTGCCGCTGCAATGGACCCGTGCTTCTGCGATGTCAGAAGCTTCAGCGTCAGGGCCGAGCGGACGACGAGTTCCCGCCAGTTGCTAGGATAGCTGCCAAGGCCGACCCATTCGTGCCAGTACTCGCTGGTCTGCCGGAAGGCCTCGCGCACATAATCGTCATCAATCCGGGGCATTTCGGCACGGCCGGGGCAGAAGACGACGTAAAGGGTTTCGCCCTCCTTCAGGGTCCAGCGGCCGGTTGCCTCATCCTCTTCGATCGTCATGGGACGGTCGCTGTAGAAGAAGAGCCGGTGGTCCGTGCCGTCCCGTGTCCACGATACCGAAAAGCCACTCTCGATGGATTCCAGCGCCGGCACGATCCGCCCGTAATCCGGGCGGGGTACGATCTTGAGCGCGAAAGTGACCTCGCCCAGCACGGCCTTGGCGCGGCGCACGATACGGCCCGAACCGTCTGTCGGCATGAAATCGGAGACCTCGCCGATTGCCCCGTCGTTCAGGAAGCGCGTCAGGAGGATGTTGGTGTCGGGCAGATAGATCTGCCGTGTTTCGAACCCGTCATTGTCCACGCACAGGCTGAAGAAGCCGGCGCCCGGATGCAGAAGGCTGCAGAAGAGGCTGGGCGCGTCCAGGTCCGGGTGGCAGAAATAGTCGATGGTGCCGTCAACCGCCACGAGCGCTGCCGTCCGCATATCGCCGATCACGCCATGATCTGCGATGCGGTTTGGCACGGTGCCTCTGGATGCTGCGTTCATGATGCGGAGTATCTCGCCGGCTGGAGGGGATGGAGCGGAAGGGCGGGGCGCGGGCTGACCGCGCATTGCACCCTATAAAGCTTCTTCGCCGTTGGCAGTTCCGACTTGGCAAGCCGGTGTCGGCTATGAGACACAAGGTTCGTGTCATGCGGGTGGTGCATGATGCACAGGGCCGCAAGCCCGAGCGGAGGTGTAATGAGTGCATTGGAAGAAAGCCTGCGGCGCGCCCTGAACCTCGGCGATGCAGCGGACCCCGAATACAGGCTTTCCATCTATCAGGCATCCGAGCGCGCCCTCGAGAAGATGCTGGCCGAAAAGGCCGTGCCGGCGAACGAGGCACAGCAGCGCCGCCATGCGTTGGCGGAAGCGATCTCGCGGATCGAAGACGATTTCGAGGCCGGCGCCCTGCCGGCCGACGAGGGCGCACCGGCGCATGCCGACCATGACATCGACTTCGACGACGAGCACGCCGCTCACCAGCCGCAGGATCCGTATGCGGACTACGAGCCCGGCACGGACCGGCACCCACCCCGGCGGGGCCTCGTATCGATGCCGACCCTCATCGGCATCGGCGCCGCGCTTTTCCTCGTCATCGCGCTCTATGTCGTCAGCACGATCTTCCAGTCCGACGCGGCCGTCCCCGCAGGCGAGGGCGACAATGCGACCGTGACCGGCGAGGCCACGTCGCCAACCGACATCTCCTGGATCAATGTGTTTTCCGGCGGCAATATCGAAACGCTGTCGACGCCCGAGGGCGGCCGCGTCGAGGCGATCACCGCCAATGGGCGCGAGGCGGTGCGCATGCAATCGCCCAGCGGCCAGACCAGCGAAGTGATGCTGGCCGTCGGGCCGGGGCTCGTCGGCGAGATCGCCGGATCGACGGTGCGGGTCGAACTGACGGCCGGCTCGCCCGATTCCCGCGCGCGCGAGTTCAGCGTGCGCTGCCTTTTCGCCAGCAGCAGCATCTGCGACCGGCAGCGATTCGTGACCAGCATGCAGGAAGAAGCCTTCGTCTTCGATATCGCCGTGCCGGGCGATGCCGCCAGCCCTGCCACTTTGGCCATCGCCCCGGGTGTCGGCGGCGAAGGCTCCGACCTCGATCTTTTCGCCGTGCGGATGCGCGTTATCGGATAAGGCCGGCTTTTTATGGCGGACGACCGCTCCTTCTTGTCCCGCGCCACGGCCCGCCTGGCCTCGCGCCTCGGCGCGGAAGTGCAGGGCGGCCCCGGTGGGCCACGCGCATCGACCCAATGGCCCGATGCGGGAATGAAGGCTGTTCTGGAGGCCATGCAGGAGCCGGCTTTGCTGGTGGACCAGGCGCTCGTCATTCGATTCTGCAATTCGACGACGCAGGCGACGTTCGGCCCCATGGCGGTCGGCGATCCCCTGTCCATCAGGTTTCGGGCGCCCGAACTTCTGTCGGCCGCGCAGTCGGTGCTGGAAACCGGTACGCCGCGGCGGGTGGAACTGGCCGAGAGGGCGCCGCGCGCACGCTCTTTCGGCGTGGAGATCGTCGGCATCCGCAAGGCGCCAGACGACGCGCCGGAACTGTTGTTGTTCACCATGCAGGACCGCACGGCCGAGCGACAGATCGAGCGGATGCGCACCGATTTCGTCGCCAATGCCAGCCACGAGCTGCGCACGCCGCTTGCCTCCCTGATCGGCTTCATCGAGACGCTCCAGGGCCCCGCGCGCAACGACACCGCCGCCCGCGAAAGATTCCTGGCCATCATGCGCGAGCAGGCCGGCCGCATGTCCAGGCTGATCGACGACCTTCTGTCCCTGTCGCGGATCGAGACGCGCCCCGCGCTTGGCCCGGCGGAGCGCGTCGATCTCTGCCGGATGCTGGAGGAGGTCAGGGACGCGCTCGAGGCGCGCGCCGGCGCGGCCGGCCTGAGTCTGGAACTGGAGGTGCCCGACACCGCCGTCGCGGTGAACGGCAGCCATGACGAGTTGTCGCAGGTGTTCTCGAACCTCGTCGAAAACGCCATCAAATACGCCGGCGGCGGCGAACGCATCCTGTTGGGGATACGTCCTGTGCCGAACATGCCGTCGACGGCGGAAGCCTTCGTGCAGGATTTCGGCCGGGGCATCCCCGCCGAGCATGTTCCACGCCTGACGGAACGCTTCTACCGGGTCGAAGAGGGGAAGGCGGCGAAGGCGGACGGTACCGGTCTCGGCCTGTCCATCGTGCGCAATATCCTGCAGCGCCACAACACGCGATTGCTGATTCAGTCTCGCCCCGGCGAGGGTTCCACCTTTGCAATGCGCTTCCCGATCATGACGAAGAATCGATCGTAGCCAAAAAGCCGATATATTTCAGTCTATTGCGCTGTCATAAATTGGAAACCCGGCCGTCATATATCATTCGCGGCAAACCGGTAGAGGGTTAGCCGACCCGAAGACGGCGGCGCGACGACGCTGCGCGGGTCGAGGCAAATTTACTACGACAACTCCCGAAGGAGTAGAATCCGTGACCACCAAGACCCTAGCGAGCCTAGCGCTCGGCGCCGCCTTCTTCATGTCCGCCGGGGCGCATGCCCAGTCGGTCGAACAGATCCAGATCGCCGGCTCCTCCACCGTACTGCCCTATGCCCAGATCGTCGCCGAGAATTTCGGCGAGGTCTATCCCGATTTCCCCACCCCGATCGTCGAATCGGGCGGCACGTCCGGCGGCTTCCGTCAGTTCTGCCAGGGTGTCGGCTCGCAGACGGTCGACATCGCCAATGCCTCGCGCCCCATCAGCGACAGCGAGCGCAAGGCCTGCCAGGATGCCGGCGTGACCGATATCCAGGAAGTGCAGTTCGGCTATGACGGCATCGTCTTCGCCTCGGCCGCTTCCGGCCCCGACTTCGCCCTGACGCCGGAGCTGGTCTACAAGGCTCTGGCTGCCAAGGTGGTGAAGGACGGCCAGATCGTCGACAACACCGCCGCCACCTGGGCCGATGTCGACTCCTCGCTGCCGGCACAGCCGATCTCGGCCTTCATCCCGGCCGAAAACCACGGCACGCGTGAAGTGTTCGACGAGAAGCTCCTGGCCGCGGGTTGCGAGGCTTCCGGCGCCCTCGAAGCGTTCACGGCTTCCGGCATGGACAAGAAGGCCGCGCACGACCAGTGCATCTCGGTTCGCGGCGGCAACATCACCACCGACATTTCCGGCGACTACACCGAGACCCTGTCGCGCATCGACGCCAACCCGCAGAGCGTCGGCGTGTTCGGCCTCGCCTTCTACGAGCAGAACCAGGACCGCCTGAAGGTTGCGACGATCAGCGGCGTGACGCCGAGCGTCGAAACGATTTCGGCCGGCGAGTACCCGGTTTCGCGCCCGCTGTTCTTCTACGTCAAGAAGGCGCATGTCGGCGTCGTCCCCGGCCTTCAGGAGTTCGTCGAGTTCTTCCTGGACGACCAGATGGTCGGCCCTGACGGCCCGCTGGCCCAGTATGGCCTGGTGCCGGCGCCGGACGCCGAGCGTGATGCCGTCCGTGAGAAGTTCACGGCCGGAACCACCATCGAAGGCTGATGCATCCATAGCGACCGGGCGCGTGAGCGCCCGGTCATCGCCTGCCCGCGGTGCAAACCTGCCCGCGCGCTCACCCGGCCTTCGACGAGCGTGAAACGATGTCCACACTTTCGATCGTTGCTACCGTCCTGCTGATTGCACTGGCGGGATTTTTCATGGGCCGGGCCCGCGCCATGCGCCTGTCGGGCGATGGGGGCGTCAAGCTTCATTCGCGCCCCGTCTACCATGGCTCCTATGTCTTCAGTTTCGTGGCCGTTCCGGCGATCGCGCTTCTGGCTGCATGGGTCGCCTTCGCGCCGGTCCTGACGGCCAATGACATTTCCGGCCGCCTCGCCGAGGTCGAGACGACCCTGCCGCCCCATCTGGCGTCGAACATGGTCGCATCGCTCGCCGCCGGCATCCGCGCGCTGCCCGCCGACGAAAAGCAGAACCTCGATAATGCGACCGTCGCCGAGTTGCGGCCCGTGCTGCAGCGCCGCGGCATTCCGCTGGCGGCGGAGACGCAGGACTTCATGGTTCCGCTGGCGTTGCGGCAGATCGCCCTGGACGATTACAGCCGCCTCGGCATGAGCATCGCCGTTCTGGCCGTCGCGGCCGCCGGCCTCGTCTTCGCGCTGTCGCGCATCCACCGGCGCCTGAAGGCCCGCAACGCGGTAGAGGGCGTCGTCAGGGGGTTTCTCATCCTGGCGTCGTCGATCGCCATCCTGACGACGGTCGGCATCGTGTTCTCGATGCTGTTCGAATCCCTGGATTTCTTCTCGCGCATTCCCCCGGCGGACTTCTTCTTCGGCACCGTGTGGGAGCCGCGTTTCGCCGCCGCGGGCTCCAGCGTGCAAGGGCAGTTCGGCCTGATCCCGCTGCTTCTCGGCACGCTCTATATCGGCTTCGTGGCCATGCTGTTCGCTGTGCCCGTGGGCCTGTTCGCGGCCATCTACATGGCGGAATATGCGAGCAACCCCGTGCGCGCGTTCGTCAAGCCTCTGCTTGAGGTTCTGGCCGGCATTCCCACCATCGTCTACGGCTTCTTCGCGCTCATCACCGTCGGCCCGTTCCTGCGCGATTTGTCGGCGCAGCTCGCCGGGCTGGCAACCGGCAACTACACCGCCTTCATCCAGGCGCAGAGCGTGCTGACGGCCGGCCTGGTCATGGGCATCATGCTGATCCCCTTCGTGTCGTCCCTGTCCGACGACATCATCACCGCCGTGCCGCGCTCGCTCCGTGACGGATCGCTGGGGCTGGGCGCGACGCGCTCGGAGACGATCAAGCGCGTGGTGCTGCCGGCGGCGCTGCCGGGCATCGTGTCGGCCTTGCTGCTGACCGCCTCGCGCGCCATCGGCGAAACCATGATCGTGGTGCTGGCCGCGGGCATCGCCGCCAACATCACCATCAACCCCTTCGAGGCCATGACGACGGTGACGATCAAGATCGTCAGCCAGCTGACGGGCGATCTCGACTTCACCTCGCCGCAGAGCCTCGTGGCCTTCGCGCTCGGCATTACGCTTTTCGTCATGACGCTGATCCTCAACGTCGTCGCCCTCTACATCGTGCGCAAATACCGGGAGCAGTACGACTGATGACCGACATTTCCATGGACAAGGCCGGCGCGGTCAGCAAGGCGCCCCCACGCCGCGACATCGGCATCAAGCGTCGCTATGCCGCCGAACGGCGCTTCAAGGCTTACGGCGTCACCGCGATCGCCATCGGCCTGATCTTCCTCTGCACGCTGCTCTGGACGGTCATCTCGCAGGGCTACACGGCCTTCTGGCAGACCGAGATCCGGTTGCCGATCACCTTCTCGCAGGAGATCATCGACCCCGAGGGTACCGGCGGTCAGGATGCGTCGGCCCTGATGCGTGCAAACTATCCGCGCCTGGCGCAGGACGCCATCGTCCAGCGCCTCGGCATCGACCCGTCCAACCGGCAGGAAGTGCAGCGCGCCGTCGGGTTGATATCGCAGGGCGTAAGACTGCAACTCCGCCAGATGGTGCTCGAGGATCCGTCCATCATCGGCACCACCCAGGACGTCTGGATCTTCGCCAACTCCACGGTGGACAGCGCCCTGAAGGGCCAGTTCGACCTGACCGTCGAGGAAGGCCGCAGGCCGCTGAACGACATGCAGCTAGGCTGGATGGACGATCTCGAGCAGGCCGGAGACCTCGCGCAGCGCTTCAACACGGACTTCTTCACCAGCGGTGCATCGAGCCGCGCGGAAACGGCCGGCGTCGGCGTTGCCATCCTCGGCTCGCTCTACATGATGCTGATCGTGCTCGTTCTGTCGCTGCCCATCGGTGTCGCGGCGGCGATCTACCTCGAGGAGTTCGCGCCGAAGAACAAGCTGACCGATCTCATCGAGGTGAACATCAACAATCTGGCGGCGGTGCCATCCATCGTCTTCGGCCTTCTCGGCCTCGCCGTATTCATCAACTGGTTCGGCCTGCCGCGCTCGGCCTCGCTGGTGGGCGGGCTGGTGCTGACGCTGATGACCCTGCCGACGATCATCATCGCCACCCGCGCGGCGTTGAAGGCCGTGCCGCCCTCCATCCGCGCGGCAGCCCTCGGGCTTGGGGCCTCACGCAACCAGATGGTGTTCCAGCATGTGCTGCCGCTCGCTGCGCCGGGCATCCTCACCGGCACCATCATCGGCCTCGCCCAGGCGCTCGGGGAAACGGCTCCACTTCTGCTGATCGGCATGGTGGCCTTCGTCGCCGACTTTCCCTCCGGTCCCATGAGCCCGGCGACGGCGCTGCCCGTGCAGATCTTCATGTGGGCCAACGAGGCCGACCGCGCCTTCGTGGAGCGTACCTCCGGCGCGATCATCGTGCTGCTTGCGTTCCTTGCATTCATGAATATCGCTGCGGTGCTTCTGCGCCGCCGGTTCGAACGTCGCTGGTAGGAGCGGCAGGAGCAGATCATGATGGAACATCTTCACATCAAGGCCGCCCGGCCAGCAGGAAAGCTCGACATGCCCATCAAGATGCGTGGTGAGAAAGTCTCGGTCTTCTACGGCGCCAAGCAGGCGCTGTACGAGGTGGACCTGAATGTCGCGGAACGGCAGGTGACGGCCCTGATCGGCCCGTCGGGTTGTGGCAAGTCGACCTTCCTGCGGACGCTCAACCGCATGAACGACACGATCGAGGGTTGCCGCGTCGAAGGGAAGATCACGCTCGACGGGGACGACATCTACGACCGCGATCTCGACGTGGTGGAACTGCGCGCCCGCGTCGGCATGGTGTTCCAGAAGCCGAACCCTTTCCCGAAGTCCATCTTCGAGAATGTCGGATATGGGCCGAAAATCCATGGCCTGGCCCGCAACAAGGCCGACCTCGAGGAAATCGTCGTCACCAGCCTCAAGAGGGCCGGCCTGTTTGAGGAAGTGAAGGATCGCCTCCACGAAGCCGGCACCGGGTTGTCGGGCGGCCAGCAGCAGCGCCTGTGCATCGCGCGCGCCATCGCCGTGTCGCCGGAGGTGATCCTGATGGACGAGCCATGCTCGGCACTCGATCCGATCGCCACCGCGACCGTGGAAGAGCTGATCGACGAATTGAAGCAGAACTTCACGATCGTCATCGTGACGCACTCCATGCAACAGGCGGCGCGCGTATCGCAAAGCACGGCCATGTTCCACCTCGGGCGGATCGTGGAAGTCGGACCGACGGAGAAGATGTTCTCAAACCCGGACGACAAGCGTACGCAGGATTACATCACCGGACGCTTCGGCTGACCGGGGGAGGGGAAACCATGGAAGACCATATCGTACGCTCTTACGACGAAGAGCTGAAATACATCATGCGCCGCATCTCCGAGATGGGCGGTCAGGCCGAGCGCATGGTGGAGCAATCGGTACGCGCCCTGACCCGGAGCGATTTCTCGCTTGCCCAGTCGGTGGTGGCGGACGACGTTCTTCTGGACGCCGCCCAGCGGGAGCTGGAGGAGCGCGCCATCCTGACGATCGCCAAGCGCCAGCCGATGGCGCAGGACCTGCGCGAGATCGTCGGCTCGATCCGCATCGCCTCCGACCTGGAGCGCATCGGCGACCTCGGCAAGAACATCGCCAAGCGCGTCATGGCGGTCCACGAATTCGGGCAGCCGGTCCAGTTGACGCGCGGCATCGAGCATATGGCCGAGCTTGCCCTGGACCAGTTGAAGGACGTGCTGGATTCCTATGCGACGCGCGATACCGACCGTGCAGAGGCGGTGCGTGCCCGCGACGAGGATATCGACGCCATGTACACGTCGATCTTCCGCGAGCTTCTGACCTACATGATGGAAGATCCGCGCAACATCTCGGCCTGCACGCATCTTCTGTTCAGTGCCAAGAACATCGAGCGCATCGGCGACCATGCGACCAACATCGCCGAGACGATCTACTACATCAAGACGGGCCAGCAGATCGAGGACGAACGGCCGAAGGGCGACCGCACCACCTCCATGGTGCTGCCGGTGAACGCCGATACGGAAAAGTGAGGACACCGGGATGAACGCCAGGGTTACCGTTGTCGAGGACGAGGAGGCCCTCAGCGTCCTCCTGCGCTATAATCTCGAGGCCGAGGGCTTCACCGTCGACACGATCATGCGCGGCGACGAAGCCGACCTGCGTCTCAAGGAGGAGGTGCCGGACCTCCTGATCCTCGACTGGATGCTGCCGGGCCTTTCCGGCGTCGAACTGTGCCGCCGCCTGCGTCTGCGGCCGGAAACCGAGCGCATGCCGATCATCCTTCTTACCGCGCGCGGCGAAGAGAGCGAGCGTGTGCGCGGGCTGTCCGTCGGCGCCGACGATTACGTGGTCAAGCCCTTCTCCACGCCGGAGCTGATGGCCCGCGTGAAAGGGCTCCTGCGGCGCGCAAAGCCCGAGCGTATCTCGTCGCAATTGACGGCAGGCGACATCGACCTCGACCGCGAGACGCACCGCGTGCGCCGCGGCGGCCGTGAGGTGAAGCTGGGGCCGACGGAGTTCAAGCTGCTGGAGTTCCTGCTGCAGGCCCCCGGCCGGGTCTTCTCGCGGGAGCAGTTGCTGGACGGCGTCTGGGGACGGGACATCTACGTCGACGAGCGCACCGTGGACGTGCATGTCGGCCGCCTGCGCAAGGCGATCAACCGTGGCCGCCAGCGCGACCCTATCCGCACCGTCCGCGGTGCCGGCTACGCCCTGGACGAAACCTTCGCGGCCGCCCGGCAGACTGCCGCGCGCTAGGGGCAAGGCCGTCGATCGCATCGACAGGTGCTATCTCCTATCCTTAAACTTTCCGGCGCGTCGGGGCATGGAAGTCGGGCGGGCGGCGGGCGATCCATTTCAGGAAGCCGGCAAGCTCCGGCCGCTCGCGCAGGCTCTGCCCCTCCGCCTCCATCCGGGCCAGTTCCGTGTTGGTGAAATGCGTGTGCATGGTGCGGTGGCAGATCGGATGGACCGGCACGATCTGCCGGCCGCCGCGACTTTTCGGGATGGGGTGATGCCATTCCACGCGGCTGCCCAGCGGGCGGCCGCACAGCCAGCATGCAGCCTCGTCCGCCATGGCGTTCAGAACTCTTCGTAGCGGGCGGGATCCTGGTCGGCGAGCCTGCCATCCGGCCGCGCCAGCGATGCGATCGTGTCCATGTCGGATCGCGACAACTCGAAATCGAAGACGGACCGGTTCTCGACCTGGCGCTCGTCCGATGTCGCCTTGGGCAGCGGAACGGCTCCCTGCTGCACCTGCCAGCGCAGGATGATCTGCGGAATGGACCTGCCGTGCCGCCGCGCGATCTCGCCGATTGTCTCGTTTCGGATGATGTCGTTGGCGCGTCCGAGCGGGCTCCACGCTTGCGTGACGATGCCTTTGGAACGATCGAAGGCGAGTTGCTCGGCCTGCGGAAAATACGGATGGAGTTCCACCTGGTTGATGGCGGGCACCACCCCGGTCTCCGCGACGATGCGCTCGATATGCTCAGGCAGGAAGTTGCAGACGCCGATGGTGCGGACAAGGCCCGCCTTCTGCGCATCCACGAGGGCCTGCCAGGCCTCTACGTAAAGGCCCGTCTTCGGGTTGGGCCAATGGATGAGGTAGATGTCCAGATGGTCGAGGCCGGTGCGGAACAAGGATTCCTCGACCGTCGCCCGTGCCTCCGCATAGCGATGCCTGCGGCCCGGCAGCTTGGAGGTGACTCGGATCGTGTCGCGCGCCAGGCCGGACGCCTTCACGGCCGCGCCGACGGCGCCCTCGTTCTCGTAATTGAAGGCCGAATCCAGCAGGCCGTAGCCATTGCGCATGGCCCGCACTATCGTATCGACGCCGGCGCGCCCGTTCAGCTTGTAGGTGCCGAATCCGAGAGCCGGAAGCTGCGTGCCATCATTCAGCTCGAGATCGGGGATGGGTTTGTCCATGGATCGCGTCCTTTCGCTCTATTCCGTGCAGATAGGGCACAGTGGCGGCGACCGGGCAAAAAAATCCGCCGCCCGGCCGGCCGAGGCGATGGCGATCAGGCGAAGGCCTGCAAACCCGTCTGGGCGCGGCCCAGGATAAGGGCATGCACGTCGTGCGTCCCCTCATAGGTGTTGACCGTCTCGAGGTTCTGGAGGTGCCGCATCACGTGATACTCGCCCATGATGCCGTTGCCGCCATGCATGTCGCGAGCCATCCGCGCGATGTCCAGCGCCTTGCCGCAATTGTTGCGCTTGACGAGGCTGATCGCTTCCGGCGCCAGCGCATCCTCGTCGAACAGGCGGCCGACGCGCAACGAAGCCTGGAGGCCCAGCGCGATCTCGGTCTGCATGTCGGCCAGCTTCTTCTGGACAAGCTGCGTGGCCGCGAGCGGGCGATCGAACTGGATGCGTTCCAGCGTGTAGTTGCGGGCACGATGCCAGCAGTCTTCGGCGGCCCCCAGCACACCCCAGGAGATGCCGTAGCGAGCCCGGTTGAGGCAGCCGAATGGCCCTTTCAGCCCGCTGACATGCGGCAGGAGCGCGGTCTCGGGCACGACGACCCCGTCCATGACGATCTCGCCGGTAACGGAGGCACGCAGCGACAGCTTGCCGTTGATCTTGGGCGCGGAAAGCCCCGCCATGCCCTTTTCCAGCACGAAACCGCGTATGGCGCCGTCATGGGCATCGGACTTCGCCCACACCACGAAGACGTCGGCGATGGGCGAATTCGAGATCCACATCTTGGTGCCGCTGATGCGATACCCATCGGCGACCTTCTCGGCACGCGTCTTCATGCCGTTCGGATCAGAGCCGGCATCGGGCTCCGTCAGGCCGAAGCAACCGATCCATTCTCCGGATGCCAGCCGGGGCAGGTATGTCCGGCGCTGCTCTTCCGTGCCGTAGGCGTAGATCGGATACATGACCAGCGATGACTGCACGCTCATCATTGAGCGATAGCCGGAATCGACCCGCTCCACCTCGCGCGCGACGAGGCCGTAGGCGACGTAGGATGCACCGGCGCAGCCGTAATCCTCGGGCAGGGTAACGCCGAGCAGGCCGAGCGACCCCATCTCGCGAAAGATCTCCGGCTCGACCGTCTCGCGCTCATAGGCTTCGAGGATTCGCGGCTGCAGCTTTTCCTGGGCGAAATCCCGGGCGGAGTCGCGGATCAGCCGCTCTTCCTCGGTCAGTTGCGCCTCCAGCATGAACGCGTCCGCCCAGTCGAACCGGCCCATCGCAGGCTGCCCACCGGCGGGAAAAGCGTGTGTCATGTCCATGTCTCCCAATTCGATAGGCCTGCTATCGCACGAAATCCGTGCCGTCTCCACCGCAGAGGCCGACTGGCGGCTTTACGGATCGGAATATAGTTGATATCAACGTAAAAAAATCGGACGGGAGGTTCCCCATGTCGAACGGTCGTTTCTTCTGGCACGAGATCGCCGCGCGCGATCTCGATGCGGCCCTGCGCTTCTACGGCGAGGTTGTCGGCTGGCAGCCCGAGCCGGCGCCGGGCACTGCCGGGTATTTCCTGCTGTCGATGGGGCATGGCAGCGTTGCGGGTGCGCGCCGCACCCAGTCGGGCGAACCGCCGCGCTGGGCCGGCTACGTGGATGTCGATGACGTGGCCTCGGTCGTATCCGCAGCAAACGGTGAGGGCGCCCGGGTGCTGATGCCGGAGACCGAGGTGCCGGGCGCTATCCGATTCGCGCTGCTGGCGGACCGCGACGGCCTGCCGTTCTATGTCGGAAAGGGCCTCGTGGACTGCGACGAGGACCCGCGCGCCGCTGCCGGGCCGCTCGGCACCGTATGCTGGAACGAGCTTGTGGCGAGCGACTGGCAGGCAAGCTTTTCGTTTTTCCAGACGCTGTTCGGATGGGAAAAAGGGCAGGCGATGGATATGGGGCCGATGGGCACCTACCAGATCTACGGCAGCGCGGGGACCGACCAGGGCGGCATGATGAATGCCCCGGCGGGAATGCAACCCGGTTGGACGTTCTATGTGGCGGTGGACGATATCGACGCCGCGGCAGGCCGGGTACGCGATGCCGGCGGCACCGTCGTGCACGGCCCGCATGAGGTGCCCGGCGGCGCGTTCGCACTCAAGTGCCTCGACCCGGAGGGCGCGGTTTTCGGGCTCGTCGGTAGCAGGAAAGCGACGGCCTGACGCGTTTTCGGGGTTGTTATGACGCCCGGCTGACCTAGGCTTCCCCTCCACGAGCACAGGATGGGGGATGATGATGACAGCCGTTCGGAGCCGCCTTGCCGCACTGGCCCTCGCAGCCTCGGTCATCTTTGCCGGGGCCGCGCCGGCAATGGCGCAGACGCCGCCGGGCGTGCTGATCGTCGGACAGATCGCCGAGCCGCAATCGCTGGACCCGCACCGCGTGACGGCCGCCAACGACTTCCGGATCCTGATGAACGTCTATGATGGCCTGGTTCGGTACGAAGCGGGTACGCTCGACCTGGAACCGGCGCTCGCCACCGCCTGGGACATCTCGGAGGACGGGCTTACCTACACGTTCACCCTGCGCGAGGGCGTGACCTTTCACGATGGGTCGCCCTTCGACGCGCAGGCGGTGAAGTTCAATTTCGACCGGATGCTCGACGAGGCCCATCCGTTCCACAATACGGGGCCATTTCCGCTGTCCTTCCAGTTCGATGCCGTCGACAGCGTCACGGCGGTCGATCCGCTGACGGTCGAGTTCACGCTGAAGGAGCCCTTTGCGCCCTTCCTGTCCAATCTGGCCGCACCGGTGGGTTTGATCGTTTCCCCCGCCGGGGTGGAAGCGTCGGGCGGCGAGTTTGGCCGCAGCCCTTCGGGCACCGGGCCTTTCCGTTTTGCCGAGTGGGTGGCGAACCAGAGGGTGGTCGTGGAAGCCAACCCGGACTACTGGGACGGCGCGCCGCAGCTCCAGGCGGTCGTCTTTCGGCCCATCACCGATGCCAATACACGGATCGCCGAGATGATGGCCGGCGGTATCGACGTCCTCGTGGAGACGCCACCGGACAATGTCGCGACCTTCCGCGACGATCCGGCCTTCGCCGTGCACGAGACGGTCGGCCCGCATGTCTGGTTCCTGATCCTGAATACGCGTGACGGCCCGTTCGCGGACAAGCGGGTGCGGCAGGCGGTCAATTATGCGGTCGACAAGCAGGGCATCGTGGACAACATCCTCCAGGGTACGGCGGAGGTAGCCGCCGGCCCGATCCCGCCCGCCTTCGACTGGGCGACCGACCCTGGCATCGCACCGTATCCGCACGATCCCGAACGCGCCAAGGCGCTGCTGGCGGAGGCCGGCGTCACCGAGGCGGACATGACCTTCCTTGCGACGGAAGGCGGTTCCGGCATGCTGGACCCGGTCCAGATGGCGACGGCCATCCAGTCGGACCTCGCCGCCGTCGGGCTGAACGCCAATATCCAGACCCATGAGTGGAACAGCTACCTTGCACAGGTGAATGGCGGGCTGTCCGGCAAGGGCGACATGGCGGAAATGGCGTGGATGACGAACGATCCGGATACGCTGCCCTTCCTGACCCTGCATTCCAACGCGATGCCGGAGGCGGGTGGCTTCAATTCCGGATATTATAGCAACCCGCATCTGGACGGCTTGCTGGATCAGGCCCGCACGGCGATCGACTTCGAGGAGCGAGCGGACCTCTACCGCGAAATTCAGGGCCTCGTGCATGAGGAGGCGCCCTGGCTCTTCGTCGCCAACTGGAAGCAGAACGCCGTGACGACGTCACGGGTGGAGGGGTTCACCCTGCAGCCCGATTTCACCCTGATCCTGCGCGACGTCGTGAAGAACTGAGGCCGGCATGGCGGCCACGATCCTGAAGCGCCTGCTGGCGGCCGTGCCGGTGCTGGTCGGCCTGTCGATCCTCGTCTTCGCCATCATGGCGATGATACCGGGCGATACGGCGCTGGCCATACTGGGATCCTATGCGACGCCTGAAAACGTCGCGCGGCTGAACGCGCAACTCGGCCTCGACCGCAGCCTGCCCGAACAATACCTGATCTGGGCCGGCAATTTGCTGCATGGCGATCTGGGCCAATCCTACATCCTCAACCGGCCGGTGCTGGACGAGGTGGCCGAGCGGTTTTCCGCAACCCTGATCCTTGCCGGAACGGCGCTCGTCCTCGCCTCGCTGCTCGGCATCCTTGCCGGGGTGATCTCGGCGGTCCGGCAGTTCGGCTGGGCGGACCGTATCGTCACCTTTGCCGTGCTGATCGGCATCTCGATGCCGGCCTTCCTGCTGGGGCTCGTCTTCATCCTCGTCTTCGCCGTGCGGCTGCGCTGGCTGCCGGCCTCTGGCATGACGGCGGTGTATGGCGGGGGCGGGCCCGGCGATATCATGCTGCATCTCATCCTGCCCGCGTCCACTTTGGCGATCATAGCGGCCGGCGTCATCGCCCGGCTGTCTCGCGCGGCCATGCTGGAGGTGCTGCGGCAGGACTTCATCCGTACCGCCCGCGCCAAGGGGCTGCCCGAACGCCTCGTGATCGGACGCCATGCCTTGCGCGCAGCGCTGGTGCAGATCATTCCCATAGTCGGGCTGCAGGCCGGTTTCGTCCTGGGCGGGGCCGTCTATGTCGAAACGGTGTTCCAGTGGCCGGGGCTGGGAGCCATGCTGGTGCAGGCGGTGTCGACGCGCGATCTCCTGCTGGTGCAGGGCGGCGTCCTGATTGCGGCCGGCTGCTACGTCCTCGTCAATCTGGCGGCCGATATCGCGCAGGCGATGGTCGATCCGAGGTTGCGGGCATGACGGTGCAGGCGCGCCCCTCCACCCTGCGCCTCATCCTTGCCAACCGCCTCTCGGCGATCGGCATGGCGCTGTTTGTCCTGATCCTGCTAATCGCGCTTGCCGCGCCGCTGCTGCCGCTGCCGGACCCCGATGCGACGGACACGGCCGCAAGATTGCGGCCACCCTTTTCGCCCGGGCATCCGCTCGGCACCGACCCGCTCGGCCGCGATGTCCTTGCCCGCCTCGTCTGGGGCACCCGCGTCTCCCTTGCCGTCGGAATCGGCGCTACGCTGGTAGCGGCGGTGCTTGGCACGGCTCTGGGGCTGGTGGCCGGCTACGCCGGCCCGCGCACCGATACGGTGCTGATGCGCCTCGTGGACATGCTGATGGCCTTTCCCTACGTGTTGCTGGCGCTGGCCATCGTCGCCGTGCTGGGGCCGGGGCTGGTCAACGCCCTCTACGCCATCGCGGTCGTCAACATACCCTTCTTCGCGCGCAACATAAGGGGGCGGGTCCTGGGGCTGAGCCACCAGCCTTTCGTGGACGCGGCGCGCCTGTCGGGCAAGGGCAATCTGGCGATCCTGGCAACGGAAATCTTCCCCAACATACTGCCGGTCATCGTGGTGACCATGTCGTCGACCGTCGGCTGGATGATCCTGGAGACGGCCGGCCTGTCGTTCCTGGGGCTCGGCGCGCAGCCGCCGCAAGCGGACCTCGGCTCGATGCTCGGACAGGGGCGGGCGCAGCTTTTTACCGCGGCGCATGTGGCGCTGGTTCCCGGCCTGATGATCTTCGTTCTGGTGATGAGCATCAATCTTGCCGGCGATGGCATCCGCGATGTCCTCGACCCGCGTCTTCGCTCGGGCGCCCTTGCGCGCCCGCAGGCCGTTACGGAGGTCGCGCGGCAGGCCGCTCCGGGGGCAGGGGCACAGACATCCACCCCGCAGATGAGGGCGCCCCTGGCGGTTGAGGCGCTATCCGTCGGCTTTCGGTCCGGGCGGACGATACGCCCGGCCGTGCGCGACGTTTCCCTGACGCTGCGGCAGGGCGAATGCCTTGGCGTGATCGGCGAGTCGGGCTCGGGCAAAAGCGTGACCGCATTGTCGATCATGGGCCTCGTCACCTCGCCGCCCGGCGTCATCACCGCCGGCGCGATCCGGCTGGACGGACACGACCTGCTGGAGCAGCCTTCGCACATGGCGTCCCTGCGGGGTGCAAGGGTGGCCTACATCTTCCAGGATCCGCTGACCAGCCTGCATCCCATGATGCCCGTGGGCCGCCAGATCGCCGAAGCGGTCACGGCCCATCGCCCGGTCGGCCGGGCCGAGGCGCGGCGCCGAACGCTGGCCCTGATGGAACAGGTGGGATTGCCGGACCCGGCCGGGCGATACGGGGCCTATCCGCATCAACTGTCCGGCGGCCAGCGCCAGCGTGTGGGCATCGCCATGGCGCTCGCCAACGATCCCGAAATCCTCATTGCAGACGAACCGACGACGGCGCTGGACGTGACGGTGCAGGCCCGCATCCTGGCGCTGTTGAAGGATCTGCAGCGGCAGCGCGGGCTGTCCCTGCTGCTGATCACGCATGACTTCGGCGTCGTCGCCGGCATGTGCGACAGGGTCGCGGTGATGAAGGATGGCTCCATCGTGGAAGAGGGCGCCACGCGGAGCGTGCTCCATGCGCCGGCGCATGCCTATACGCGCCGCCTGATCGCCAGCGTGCCGAGGCCGGGCGAAGGCCGGCATTTCCTGTCGCGCGTCCGGGCCATGCGGGACATGGACGCCCTCAAGGCGCGCGCATGATCGACCAGCCCGTCATCGAGGCCGAGAACCTCAACCGCACCTTCCGGCGCGGCGGCTGGCTGTCGCGCGGCGCCGAAATCGTTGCCGTGCGCGATGCTACCTTTGCGGTCGCACGGGGCGAGACCCTGGCGATCGTCGGGGAGTCCGGCTCCGGCAAATCCACCATTGCGCGCATGCTCGTCGGCCTCGACAGGCCGACCGGCGGGGCGATCCGCCTCGAGGGAGAGGATCTGTCCACGCTGAAAGGGCGGGACCGGCGCATGCTCGGGCGCTGCATCCAGTACGTGTTCCAGGACCCGGTCGCGTCCTTGAACTCGCGCCACCGGATCGGCGAGATACTCGGCAATACGCTCAAACGGCTTGCCGGGATGGCCGACGCGGCCGGACGCCGCGCCCGCATGGAAGAGCTGCTGCATCATGTGGGGCTGGAGGCCGAGGCGCTGCAGCGCTACCCGCATGAATTTTCGGGCGGACAGGCACAGCGCATCGCCATTGCAAGGGCGCTGGCGGCACAGGCGCGCATCATCGTGCTGGACGAGCCCGTCAGTGCGCTGGACGTATCCGTACAGGCGCAGGTTCTGCTGCTGCTGGACAGGCTCAAGGCCGAATTCGACCTGACCTATGTCTTCATCAGCCACGACCTTGCGGTCGTCGAGGCGATCTGCGATCGGGTCATGGTGATGCAAGGGGGCGAGATCGTGGAGACGGGGCCGGCCGAAAGGCTGTTCGCTGCGCCCCGGGCCGCCTATACGCGGTCGCTTCTGGCAAGCGCCCCGAGGCTGGATCAGGCTTCCGAAACGCTCTAAGACGGCATTCGGAAAAAAGGAAGATCACCGATGAGCGATGGTACGCAGCGACGGGCCTTCATGATCTTCCTGACGGTCGTGACGATCGGCTTCCTGTGGCTGATCCAGCCCTATATGGGCGCCGTGCTGTGGGCCATCGTGCTGGCCGTCATCTTCGACCCGGTCCACCGCCGTATCCAGTCCGGCATGAACGGCCGCGACTCGCTTGCAGCGGCGATCAGCGTCCTCGTGTGCATTCTCGTGGCGATCATTCCGATGGCCTTCCTGGTGGGCTCGATCGTGCAGGAGGGGCGAAGCCTCTACAGCCGCATGACGAGCGGAGGCTTCGAGCCGGCGGCCTACGGGCAGGCCCTCTACGACCGCCTGCCGACCGAGCTGCAGGAGTTTCTGCAGGGGCTGGGCGCCGACAATCTTTCGGAGCGCATCACCTCGGCCGCGGCGCAGGCCGGGCAGATCGTGGCCGGGCAGGCATGGAATTTCGGGCAGGGCACACTGGGCTTCTTCGTCGCCGCGGGCCTGATGATCTATCTTCTGTTCTTCCTGTTCCGCGATGGCGACCGGATCGCCCGCGCCGTGCGCAACGCATCGCCGCTGCGGCCGGATCATACCGAAGCGATCCTGAGCCGCTTCATCTCGGTGGTGCGCGCAACCGTCCGGGGAAATTTCATTATCGCGGCGTTGCAGGGCGCCATCGGCGGCATCGCCTTCTGGGCGCTGGGCGTCAACGGCGCCGTGCTGTGGGGAACCGTCATGGCCTTCCTGTCGCTGCTGCCGGCCGTCGGCGCGGCCATCGTGTGGATGCCGGTCGCGATTCACTTCCTGATCACCGGCGAATACGTCAAGGGCGCGATCCTGATCGGCGTCGGCGTCGCGGTCATCGGCCTCGTCGACAACGTGCTGCGGCCGCCGCTGGTGGGCAAGGAAACGCGGCTTCCCGACTACATGGTCCTGTTTTCGACGGTCGGCGGCCTGACGCTGCTCGGCATCAACGGCTTTATCATCGGTCCACTGATCGCCGCCCTTTTCGTGACCGTCTGGTCTCTCTACACCGAGGATCGGCGCAAGCAGCAGTTGATCACGCCCGGTCGCTGAGAACGCGCCGGACGGCATCTTCCCATCCCGCCAGCTTGCGGCGCCGCAGGTCTTGCCGCATCGACGGCTCGAACCGCCGGTCGAGGTTCCAGCGCTCGGCGAAACCCTCCATGTCCGGCCAGACCCCGCAATGGCGGCCCGCCAGCCAGGCCGCGCCAAGGGCGGTGGTTTCCAGGACGGTCGGGCGGTCCACCGGGGCGTCCAGAAGATCGGCAAGCCGCTGCATCGTCCAGTCGCTCGCCACCATGCCGCCGTCCACGCGCAGCACGGTGTCGGAGGCGGCGGGCCAGTCGCGCCGCATGGCGTGCAGCAGGTCGGCCGTCTGATAGCAGACGGCTTCCAGCGCCGCCTTGGCAAGGTCGTCCGGCCCGGTATCGCGCGTCAGCCCGAAGATCGCCCCACGCGCGTCCGCATCCCACCAGGGCGCGCCGAGCCCGGTAAAGGCAGGAACGAGGTATACATCCTGCCTGTCGTCGACACGTTCGGCCATCAAGCCCGTATCGGAGGCGCGCTGCACGATCTTCAGCCCGTCGCGCAGCCATTGCACCGCCGCACCCGCGATGAAGATGGAGCCTTCCAAGGCATAGGTGGACTGTCCGTCGAGCCGGTAGGCCAGCGTCGACAGAAGGCGGTTGCCGGAGCGAACCCGCTCCGTCCCGGTGTTGAGGACGGCGAAGCAGCCGGTGCCGTAGGTGGATTTCATCATGCCCGGCCTGAAGCAGGCATTGCCCAGCACGGCGGCGTGCTGATCGCCGGCCATTCCGCAGATGCGGATGGCGCTCCCGAAGAGGGCAGGGTCGGTTTCGCCGAAATCGGCGGCGCAGTCGCGTATCTCCGGCAGCAGCGCAGCCGGCACGCCGACCAGGCGCAAAAGCTCTTCGTCCCAGGCGTTGGCCGCAGTATCGAACAGCATGGTGCGGGCGGCGTTCGTTGCATCGGTGAGGTGTGTGCGGCCCCCCGTCAGCCGCCAGAGCAGAAATGTGTCGACCGTCCCGAAGGCCAGCTTGCCCTCTTCGGCCCTTGCCCGCGCGCCGTCCACATTGTCGAGGATCCAGGCGATCTTGGTGCCCGAGAAATAGGAATCGATGACAAGCCCGGTCTTGTCCATGACGGTCGCTTCCGCCCCGTCGCGTACCAGTTGCCGGCAGCGTTCGGCCGTCCGCCTGTCCTGCCAGACGATGGCGTTGTGGATGGGCCGGCCCGTGTCCCGCTCCCAGACGATGGTCGTTTCACGCTGGTTGGTGATGCCGAGGCCGGCAATGTCCGCCGCCGACAGCGATGCATCGGCCAGGGCCCGCTTCACCGTGGCGACCACGGTGCGCCAGATTTCCTCCGGATCGTGCTCCACCCAGCCGGATTGCGGCAGGATCTGCCCGAACTCTTCCTGCGCGACACCGACCACACGGAAGGACGCGTCGAAGACGATGGCGCGCGTGGATGTCGTGCCCTGGTCGATGGCGAGGATATAGCCGGACATGGGTTGGGGGTCCTCCCGTTGGGTCTGTGGCGACGGCGGTGAAAAGAAGGGGCCGGACCTCCCGGCCCGGCCCCCTCCGTTGGATGACAGATATACGCCAGGGGCTCAATTGGCCGGGGCCGCGTCCGCGCGGTCGCCGCCGGCCGCATCGGCCCAGCTTTTCACCAGCTCGTCGTAGTTGACGGTGATGGGCGTTTCCTTCTCGTTTTCTTTCTTGGGCTGCGGCGCGAGCGTTCCGTTGGCCTTGGCCTGCTCCACCCAGTACTCCATGTCGTGCTCCTCGTTCAGCAGGGGGCCCTTGTCGCCCTGCACGCCGGCGCGTTCCAGACGCGCCATGACGCGCTCCTGCTCCTCGCAGAGCGAGTCCATCGCCTCCTGCGGGGTCTTGTTGCCGGCCGCCGCATCGCCGATGGCCTGCCACCAGAGCTGCGCCAGCTTCGGATAATCCGGCACGTTGGTGCCCGTGGGCGACCATTGCTTGCGGGCCGGCGACCGATAGAACTCGACAAGACCGCCGAGATCCTTGGACCGCTCGGTGAAGCTCTTGTCGCGGATGGTGGATTCGCGCACGAAGGTCAGGCCCATATGGCTTTTCTTGACGTCCACCGTCTTGGACGACACGAACTGCGCATAGAGCCAGGCAGCCTTGGCCCGTTCGGTGGGGGTGGACTGCATCAACGTCCAGGAGCCGACGTCCTGATAGCCGAGCTTCATGCCTTCCACCCAGTAGACGCCGTGCGGCGAGGGTGCCATGCGCCATTTCGGGGTGCCGTCCTCGTTGACGACGGGCAGGCCCTTCTTGACGGCATCGGCGGTGAAGGCCGTGTACCAGAAGATCTGCTGGGCGATCTCGCCCTGCGCCGGCACCGGACCGCTTTCCGAGAAGGTCATGCCCTGTGCGGATGGCGGTGCGTAGGCCTTCAGCCACTCCAGGTACTTTTCGATGGAGTAGACGGCGGCAGGACCGTTGGTATCGCCGCCCCGGGCGACGCAGGAGCCGACCGGCTGCGACTTGTCGTTGACGCGAATGCCCCATTCGTCCACCGGCACGCCGTTGGGCAGGCCCTTGTCGCCATTGCCGGCCATGGACAGCCAGGCATCGGTGAAGCGCCAGCCGAGCGACGGGTCCTTCTTGCCATAATCCATATGGCCGTAGACCTTCTTGCCGTCGATCTCGCGGCCGGTGAAGAACTTGGCGATATCCTCATAGGCCGACCAGTTGACCGGCACGCCGAGGTCGTAGCCGTATTCGGCCTTGAAGTCGGCCTTGTTCTTCTCGTCGTTGAACCAGTCGTACCGGAACCAGTACAGGTTCGCGAACTGCTGGTCGGGCAGCTGGTACAGCTTGCCGTCCGGCGCGGTGGTGAAGCTGGTGCCGATGAAGTCGGCCAGGTCCAGCCCCGGATTGGTCACGTCGGCGCCTTCGCCGGCCATCCAGTCGGTCAGGTTGCGCACCTGATTGTAGCGCCAGTGCGTGCCGATGAGATCGGAATCGTTGACATAGGCGTCATAGATGTTCTCGCCAGACTGCATCTGCGTCTGCAGCTTCTCGATCACGTCGCCTTCGCCGATGATGTCGTGCGTCAGCTTGATGCCCGTGATGTCGGAAAACGCCTTGGCAAGCACCTTCGACTCATAGTCGTGGGTGGTTATGTTTTCGGAGACGACCTTGATCTCCATGCCGGCGAAGGGCTTCGCCGCATCGATGAACCATTGCATCTCCGCTTCCTGCTGCGCGCGATCCAGCGTCGACAATTCGCCGATCTCGCTGTCCAGGAATGCCTTCGCGGCGTCCATGTCCGCCGCAGCGGGGCCGGCCGCGACCATGATCGCAAGGCTTGCGGCACCGAGCATCCATCTCGTCTTCATGAAGATTCCCTCCCAGGAACGATGTTGACCGGAGATAAACCCGTTCCCGCGCGACCGGTGGCGCGCGGCGGGCAAGAGGCAAACCGCTTCACACGAAGCGGAACACCAGCCCCGCATAGGCGAGGCAGACGAGAAGCGCCGGCCACAAGGTCGCGTCCTCGAAGAAGAACAGGGAGCCAAGGCAGATGAAGGCCGAGCCGAGCAGCGACAGGAACAGGCGGTCGCCGCGCGTCGTCTCGAAGCGCAGTATGCCGTAGCGCGGGCCGCCCCCTGGCGACACGGCCTCCCAGACGCCCATGAGGGCGATCAGGAGGGCGATGGTCATGAAGAAGATCGCCGTTGGCCAGGTCCAGGCCATCCAGGAAAAATCGGGCATGGTCACCTCCGTCAGACCCGGCCCAGGGCAAAGCCCTTGGCGATGTAGTTGCGCACGAACCAGATGACGATCGCTCCGGGGATGATCGTTAGCGCGCCGGCAGCGGCGAGTACGCCCCAGTCCATTCCGGAAGCCGAGACGGTGCGTGTCATGATGGCCGAGATGGGCTTGGCATCCGTCACCGTCAGCGTGCGGGCGATCAGGAGTTCGACCCATGAGAACATGAAGCAGAAGAAGGCCGCCACCCCGATGCCGCTGGCAATGAGCGGCATGAATATCTTGAAGAAGAAGCGCGGGAACGAGTAGCCGTCGATATAGGCGGTCTCGTCGATTTCCTTCGGCACGCCCGACATGAATCCTTCCAGGATCCAGACCGCCAGCGGCACGTTGAACAGGCAGTGCGCCAGCGCCACCGCGATATGCGTGTCGATGAGGCCGAACGCCGAGTAGAGCTGGAAGAAGGGCAGGGCGAACACGGCCGGCGGCGCCATCCGGTTGGTCAGGAGCCAGAAGAAGAGATGCTTGTCGCCCAGGAAGCGATAGCGCGAGAAGGCATAGGCGGCCGGCAGCGCCACGGCCACGGAGATGACCGTGTTCATCGCCACGTAGATCATCGAGTTGATGTAGCCGCGATACCAGGACGGATCGGTCAGGATGGTACGGTAATTGTCCAGCGTCGGATTGGCCGGCCACAGCGTGACGCCGCTGATGATCTCCTGGTTCGTCTTGAAGCTCATGTTGACCAGCCAGTAGATCGGCACCAGCAGGAACAGAATGTAGAGGGCGGGTATCAGCGCCTTGGGGTGGAAGCGCCGGCTGGCGGCCTGTGCCGAGCGGCGCTTCAGGGCATCCTCGGCATGCAGGGCGGGCGGCACGGACGAGGCCGGATGGGTTACGCTGCTCATCACTGGTCTCCCTGGCCCTGTGGCCGGTCCACGCCGACATTGGTCATCACGGTGTAGAACACCCACGACAGGGCGAGCACGATCAGGAAGTAGATCAGGCTCATCGCCGCCGCGGGGCCGAGGTCGAACTGGCCGACCGCCGTCTTGACGAGGTCGATCGACAGGAAGGTGGTCGAATTGCCGGGTCCGCCGCCGGTGACGACGAACGGCTCGGTGTAGATCATGAAGGAATCCATGAAACGCAGCAGGACGGCGATCACCAGGACGCGGCTCATCTTCGGCAACTGGATGTAGCGGAAGACCGCCCAGCGCGAGGCGCCGTCGATGCGGGCTGCCTGGTAATAGGCGTCGGGAATGGAGACGAGGCCCGCATAGCACAGAAGCACGACAAGGCTCGTCCAGTGCCAGACATCCATCACGATGACGGTGATCCAGGCGTCCAGCGGGTTCTGCACGTAATTGTAGTCGATGCCGAACCGCGTCAGCGTGGCGCCGAGAAGGCCGATATCGGTGCGCCCGAAGACCTGCCAGATGGTGCCGACCACGTTCCACGGGATCAGCAGCGGCAGTGCCATCAGCACCAGGCAGACCGGCACCCAGAAACCCTTGCGCGGCATCGCAAGCGCCACCACGATGCCCAGCGGCACCTCGATCGCCAGGATGATGGCCGAGAACAGAAGGTTGCGCCCCAGGGCGTCGTGGAATCTCGACGATTGCAGGATCTCGGTGAACCACTCCGTGCCGGCCCAGAAGAACTCGTTCTGGCCGAACGTGTCCTGGACGGAGTAGTTGACGACCGTCATCAGCGGGATCACCGCCGAAAACGCGACGAGGACCAGCACCGGCAGGACCATCAGCCAGGCGCGGTTGTTCCAGGTTTTGTCCATCGGTCAGGCCCTCCCGCCCACAAGCCAGGAATCGGCATACAGGTTGACGGCGTGCGGCTCGAAAAGCACCGCGGCGTCGGCCGGAACCGGTGTGTCGTCGGTCAGCACCGCCGCCAGCGTCTCGTTGCCCAGGCGCGATCGCACGATGCGGCTGGAGCCGATATCCTCGACCTTGTCGACGGTGATCGGAAGCGCACCGTGCGTGCCCGCGGGCACGACGCGGACGAATTCCGGGCGGACGCCGATCTGCGTGCGGGCATCCGCCGATGCGGTCAGGCCCGGTGGCAAGGGCAGGCGCTGCCCGCCGACGAAGGCGACGCCATCGGCGAGGCGGCAGGACAGAACGTTCATGCCGGGAGAGCCGATGAAATAGCCGACGAAGGTGTGACGCGGCCGCTCGAACAGCTCCTCCGGCGTACCGATCTGCACCACTTCGCCCTCGTACATTACCACCACCTTGTCGGCGAAGGTCAGGGCTTCCGTCTGATCGTGGGTGACGTAGATCATCGTCGTGCCGAACTGGCCGTGCAGTTCCTTCAATTGCGAACGCAGGATCCATTTCATGTGCGGGTCGATGACGGTCAGCGGTTCGTCGAACAGGATGGCGGCGACGTCCGAGCGGACCAGCCCGCGCCCCAGCGATATCTTCTGCTTTTCGTCGGCGGTCAGGCCGCGCGCCTTGCGGCCTGCCTTGCCGGCAAGCCCGAGCCGCTCCAGCATGGCGGCCACGCGACGGCCGATCTCGGCCTCGGGCACGCGGCGGTTGCGCAAGGGGAAGGCGAGGTTTTCCGCAACGGTCATCGTGTCGTAGATCACGGGGAACTGGAACACCTGCGCGATGTTGCGGCGCTCGGGCGACAGGTCGGTCACGTCACGCTCGTCGAAAAGGATGCGCCCCTCGGTGGGGGTCAGCAGGCCCGACATGATGTTGAGCAGCGTGGTCTTGCCGCAGCCGGACGGGCCCAGCAGCGCATAGGCACCGCCATCGTCGAACGTATGGTCGATCTGCCGCAGCGCATAGGTGCCGGCAGCCGCCAGTTGCGGCGTGTAGGCGTGGCGGAGGCGATCCAGGCGGATACTGGCCATCGGCGTTTTCCCTCAAGCCGCCCGGCTGGCGGCGCGCGTCCGGTCGATGCGGCGGCCATCGGCGGTGAACAGCATCATGTCGGCCGCATCGAAGGCCAGCTCCATCGTTTCACCCGGCTGCAGGCGGCGCACCCCCGGCAGCACGGCGACAAGGCGGGCGCCCGCGCCGTCCGCGTGGGCGAAGGTCTGCGAGCCGGTGACCTCGGACGTCAAAAGCCGGGCAACAAGCCTCCCCTCGGCCGCGGTGGCCGCGCCCGGATGCAGCCGGTGCGCCCTGATGCCGAGTGCATAGGCGCCGTCGCCAAGCCCGGCGAGCGCGCCGGCGGGCAGCGTCAGGCCGTCGGACCCCACCAGGACGCCGCCGGAGACCGTCAGCTCTATGACGTTGAGGGGCGGGTCCGACATGATGCGCGCCGTTTCCAGGTCGGCCGGCTGCCTGTAGAGTTCGCTGGTGGGGCCGATGGCCGTGACGCGGCCCTCGCGCAAGGTCACCGTGCGCCCGCCCAGCAGCAGGGCCTCGGTGGGCTCGGTCGTGGCGTAGACGAAGATCGCCCCCGTCTCGCTGAAGATGCGGGGCAACTCCTCCCGCAGCTCCTCGCGCAGCTTGTAGTCGAGATTGGCCAGCGGCTCGTCCAGCAGCACCAGATCCGCGCCCTTGACGATGGCGCGGGCCAGTGCGGTGCGTTGCTGCTGTCCGCCGGACAGGTTCAGCGGCGTCCTGTCGAGATAGGGCTCCAGCTTCATCAGGCGCGCGGCACGCGACACCGCGGCGTCGATCTCGCCGGGGCTGCGCCCGGCGACGCGCAGGGGAGAGCCGATGTTCTCGCGCACGGTCATCGCCGGATAGTTGATGAATTGCTGGTACACCATGGCCACGTTGCGACGGCGCACGGACACTCCCGTCACATCGACCCCATCCATCAGGATGCGCCCGCTGGTGGGCTTGTCGAGGCCGGCCATCAGGCGCATGAGGCTCGTCTTGCCGCTCAGCGTGGCGCCGAGAAGAACGGTCAGCGTTCCATGCTCGAGCGACAGGGATACGCCGCCGATATGCGTCTCGGCCCCGACACGCTTCTCCACATCGATGAGTTGCAGCACCGTTTCCTCCCGTGCGTGCACCGGACAGATGTTACTCTGCCGCCAGTTGCGGCCTTGCGATTTCCTCGACCCTGTTCTCCAGGGCTTGTGTTTCATCGGGGGCGAAAACGAGCCCCAGCTTGGACCGTCGCCAAAGGATGTCCTCGGCGCTCATGGCCCATTCCCGTTCCACCATCCACCGCACTTCCCCCTCGTGCAGGCCATGGCCGAGATCGGCCCCGAGATCGCCGGCGATGGCGAGGGCATCCGTGCCGTAGGCGCTCACCATGCGCGTCCGCGTCGCCGAATCCAAGCCGGGCGCGATTTCGCCGAGACGCGCTTCCAGCGTGGCGACGCCATCCAGGGGGAAATCGCCGCCGGGCAATTGCTGCGTGCCGGTAAAGGCGGGTTTGCGGACGCCGAGGCGGCTTTCGACCTCCCCCAGAACGTCTTCCGCCAGCTTGCGGTAGGTGGTGATCTTGCCGCCGAAGATGTTGAGCAGCGGCGCTTCGCCGGCGCCGCCCTCCGTCTTCAGGACGTAGTCGCGCGTCGCCTCCTGCGCCTTGCCGGCATGATCGTCGAACAGCGGGCGGACGCCCGAGAAGCTCCAGACGATGTCGTCGCGCCGCAGCGGCTTTTCAAAGTACTCGCTCGCGGCGGCGATCAGGTAGTCGATCTCTTCGTCGGCGATGGCAGCCTTGGCCGGGTCGCCTTCGTAGTCGCGGTCCGTTGTTCCGACGAGCGTGGTGCCGGAATGATAGGGAATGGCGAAGATGATACGGCCATCGGCATTCTGGAAGATGTAGGCCCGGTCATGCTCGTACAGCTTGCGCAGCACGATGTGCGAGCCCTGGACGAGGCGGACGTTATGGGGCGCGACGTGCCCGACGACATTCGCCAGCACCCCGTCCACCCATGGTCCGGCGGCATTGACCAGAAACCGTGCCTCGACATCGCTTTCGGCACCCGTGCGCACATCGCGAAGCCTGATCTGCCAGCCGCCCGCAATGCGCCGCGCGGTCACGACCTCGGTACGCACGGCGATCCTGGCGCCGCGCGCCGCCGCGTCCCGCGCATTCAGGACGACGAGGCGCGTATCGTCCACGCGAGCGTCGGAATATTCGAAGCCCTTGCGAAACTCGGGTTTGAGCGGGGCTCCCATTGGACCGGTCAGGTCCACGGCGGTCGTCGCCCTCAGCCGCTTTCGACCACCGAGGTGATCGTAGAGAAAAAGCCCGATGCGCAGCAGCCAGGCGGGCCGCAGCCCCTTGTGCAACGGCAGGATGAAGCGCAGGGGCCGCACGATATGCGGGGCGATGCCCCAGATGACCTCACGCTCGGCGAGCGCTTCGCGGACCAGCCGGAACTCGTAATGTTCGAGATAGCGCAACCCGCCATGGATGAGCTTCGTGCTCCATGACGAGGTGCCGCAGCCGAGGTCGCCGCGCTCCGCCAGCATGACGGAGAACCCACGGCCGGACGCGTCCCGCGCGATGCCGCAGCCGTTGATACCGCCGCCGATGATGAAGACATCCAGCATGTTTCGTCGCCACCCCTGCTTTCGCATTGCAACACTGACGGGCAATTTCGAAAGCGATGTGATTTAGAAACGAAGATAAACGAAAGTCAAGCGACAGAATCGGCCTGAATGCTCGTTTCGATCAGGCGGACTCCGGCCGCCTCGCACAGGGCCCGCACCCTTTCGCTCGGACAGCGGTCGGTGACGAAAGTTCCGATCTGCTCCAGGCGGGCAAGGCGCACGGGCGCGGTGCGTTCGAACTTGGTCGAATCGGAGACGAGTACGACATGGCGCGCATTGGCGATGATGGCCTGCGCGACGCGGACTTCCCGATAGTCGAAGTCCAGCAGCGCGCCATCCTCGTCGATGGCCGATGCGCCGATGACGGCAAAGTCCACCTTGAACTGCCGGATGAAGTCGACGGCTGCTTCGCCGACGATGCCGCCGTCCGAGCGGCGGATCAGCCCGCCGGCCACGATGACCTCGATTTCCGGGCTGGCCCGCAGCGCGTGCGCGACATTGAGGTTGTTGGTGATGACCATCAGGCCCGAATGATGCAGCAGCGCGCGGGCGGCTGCTTCGGTGGTGGTGCCGATGTTGATGAACAGGGAAGAACGGTCGGGGATCAGGTCCGCGGCGGCCCTGCCGATGGCCGCCTTTTCGCTGGCGGCGATGGCGCGTCGTGCATCGTAATTGAGGTTCTCTGCGCCCGAGCCGAGAACCGCTCCGCCATGGATGCGCGACAGAAGGCGCGCATCGCAAAGCTCGTTCAGGTCTTTCCGGATCGTCTGCACGCTGACGGCGAAGCGGCCGGCCAGCGTATCCACCAGGACGCGGCCCTCGCTGCGCGCCTGCTCCATGATGGCGTTCTGCCGTTCCGAAAGCATCGGCCTCCCTCCTTCGCTCGCGTCGTCATCGCTTCATAAAACGAAATCGGTACGAAGCAAAAACGAAAGTGTATCTCGTCCGCGAAGACGGCCATTCCCCGACGATCGGGCAAGTCAGGATTCATCGATGCTGATGGCCTGGGGGGCGACGACGCCGAGGTGGTGCTCCGACTTTGCCTTCGGCGATGCGCCGAACCGGATCATGAGAACCCCGCTGACCGCCAGCAGGGTGGCCAGGATGGAGATCATGTAGGCAACCCCATCGATGTCCAGCCGCTCCATGACCCAGAACGCACCAATGGGGCCGGTGATCGACCCCAGCCCGCTGAGCAGGATCATCCGTGAACTGACGGACGCGATCTTGTCTGGCGCCAGCTGGTCGAGCGCGTGGGACACGGCCACGGGATAGATGGTGGACATTGCGCCGCCGAGCACGAAGGCGATCGGCAGGATGCTCGGGTAGGTCCTCGGTGCGAAGGTGATGGCCAGCGCCATCACGCCGAGGCCGATGCCGATGCCGGAAAGGACACTGCGCCGGTCGAATCGATCGGACAGGCGCCCGACCGGATATTGAAACGAGAGGCCGCCGAGAACGGCGGCCAGCATGAACATCGAGATCGTGACCTGCGAGAAACCCGTCACCAGCATCCACGCCGGGAAGACCGCGTAGAAGGTGGCGCTGATCATGCCGGACAGGACGCATCCGACGACGGCAAGAGGCGCTTTGCCCAGAATTTCGCGATACTGCACGCTCTTGGCCACGGTCATCGCCGGCTGGTCCGCATAGGTCGTGCTGACGACGACGATCGCAAGCGCGAACAGGGCGGTGATGATGCTGAACGGAACCGGCCCGTTCAGGTTGACCAGGCCCGTGAGCAGTTGGCCGAGCGCGAGCGCCAGAAACGTCCCGATCATGTAGATCGCGAACACGCGCCCGCGGGCCTGAGCGGGCGCGCGGGTATGCAGCCAACTCTCGGCGGTCACGAACAGCCCGGCGCACCCATAGCCGATCAGGGTGCGCAATATGGCCCAGGTGATGGCATCGAACTGCATCGCCATCCCGGCCGTCGACGCAATCACGATCGCGGCGAAGGCAGCATAGGCCCGGACGTGGCCGGTACGCGACAGAAGGCGGCCGGCTGTCGCCGCGCCGACGGTAAAGCCCAGGAAATAAGAGCTGACGATCAATCCATCGAGAAGAGGTGCAAGGTCCGCCGACCCGATGTTCAGGGAAACGACGGTCGTGAAGAAGCCGTTGGCAAGCTGTATGAGACTTGTCCCGGAGATTATCGCACCCAGCTGAGCCCTGATCATCCGACATCCTTTTCTGGAAGGCTGGGCCGCCTATGCGGCTACCGTTCGCCAGCCCGGTTTCCGGCGGTCGGGCCAGGCCCGACAGCGAAGGCATGGACTTACCTCATCAGTTGTAGTTTGTATTGGCCTGGTGTGGTGTTTTGGCACAGCCCGCACCCGGCATTGTCAACCGCGTTGCCATGATGGGGCCAGGATGTTGAAGGCAACAGCCGTCAAGATGGCGGTGGGCGAGGCTCCGGACGACACACCGGTGGTGGGCAGGGCGGTTCTGCCGCATGACGAGCGTCATCTGCGGCGGCGCACGATTCGGTTGGACGATGGTCGCTCCGTGCTGGTGGATCTTCCAGCAACGGTTGTCCTGGGCGCTGGCGACCGGCTGGTGATCGAGGACGGTGGCCTCGTCGAGATCGCGGCAGCCGACGAAGACCTCTACGAGGTGCACGGACGCGATCCGATCCATATGATGGAACTCGTGTGGCACATCGGAAACCGTCATCTTGCGGCGGCGATCGACGCGGAACGGATCCTCATCCTGCGCGACCATGTCATCAAGGCAATGCTGGAGGGGCTCGGCGCCCATGTCCATGACGTCGTGATGCCGTTCAACCCCATGCGCGGCGCTTATTCCGGCCATGGCCATGGACATGGCCACGCGCATGGCCACGCCCATCCGGGACACAGCGCGCATTGAGGCGCCACAGGGCGCGACGGATCAACGCTTGAGACCGGTTTACCAATTTGGAGGATACGAACCATGGCATCCAGCAACGGGCCTCTCCGCGTCGGCATTGGTGGCCCGGTCGGTTCGGGCAAGACGACGTTGACGGAAAAACTCTGCAAGGCGATGCGGGAAGACTTTTCCGTCGCCGTCGTAACCAACGATATCTATACCAAGGAAGACGCCCTGATACTGGCGCGACGCCAGGCTTTGTCCGAAGACCGGATCGTGGGTGTCGAAACGGGGGGGTGTCCGCACACGGCGATACGCGAGGATGCCTCGATCAACCTCCAGGCCATCGCCGAGCTTACCCGCAGGATCCCCGATCTCGATATCGTCTTCATCGAGTCCGGCGGCGACAACCTTGCCGCCACGTTCTCGCCCGATCTGGCCGATCTGACCCTCTATGTCATTTCCGTATGTCAGGGGGAGGAAATCCCCCGCAAGGGAGGACCGGGAATTACCCGCTCAGACTTCCTCGTCATCAACAAGTCGGATCTGGCCCAGTATGTCGATGTCGACCTGGACGTGATGGAACGGGATGCGAACCGTATGCGCGGAGCCCGGCCCTTCGGCTTCACCGATCTGTCGCGTGGCAAGGGGCTCGACCGGGTCATCGAGTTCATCGTGGAGCACGGTGGTCTTGCCGTGGGGCACGACAAGGCGGCCGGCGTGGGAAGGCCATAGGACGATGGATCCAGCTTCGGCATCCTTCGGCGGGGGCGAGACGGCGCATCTGCATTTGCTGCGCCTCGTCAGCCAGACCCTGCCGATCGGCGGGTTCTCCTATTCCAGGGGTCTGGAGCCGGCCATTCTGGCGGGCTGGGTCTGCGACGAGGCTTCCGCGCGGGAGTGGATCATCGGGGTTTTGCAGTCGAGTTTCGCGCAGCTGGATGGCGCGCTGTTCTGGCGTCTGGCATCGGCGCTGGCCCAGGGCGACGAGGAACGCTTCCTGGCGGCCGATGCATGGCTGGCCGCCAGCCGCGAAAGCCGCGAGTTCCAGCTCGAGGACAGGCGGCTGGGCCAGGCGCTGCTGCGCTTGCTGACCGACCTCGATGTGCCGGGCGCGCGCCGCGGCCATAACAGGCAACTCACCTTTGCCGCAGTTTTCGCCCTGGCCGTTCATCACTGGCGGATCGCGCCGATGGTGGCGCTGCAAGGGTTGATGTGGATCTTCGTGGAAGGGCAGGTAACGGCCGCGATCAGGCTGGTGCCGCTTGGACATACGGCCGGGCAGCGCATCCTGATACACGCGGTGGAGCCGATCGAGCGGGCAGCGGCGCGTGCCGCTTCGATGGCGGATGACGACATCGGCAACATGGCCCCCGCATTGGCCATGGCCAGCGCCTGGCACGAGACCCAGTATAGTCGCCTTTTTCAATCCTGAACGAAAGGTTATCGATTGGCATAATTTGGATATTTGTACGGTTTAGTCACACCTGGGGGATGATCGTCTCCCGATCTGGACTGATATATATTCAACCTTGCATCTGCGAGGGGCGTGATGCTGTGTGAAATTACGTATAAAGATTGTTGAAATATGTTCATCCTGCGTCAAAATTGCACGCACCAATTGACAAAAGGAGATTTTATTAGTCTACGATCATTATCGTGATGAACCGCAGCGGCAATCGTCTGCCGTGGCTGGGGTGGCGTGCTATGAGTGCGGTTGTAAATCTTGGTCACAATGCGAATCATCGTGTAAGTTACTTGGCGGAGCCAAGTCACTGGCGTGCGGAACTGGAATTGTGGTTCGCGCGCAATGCGGGCAAGACCCGCCTGATGCGTCGCCGGCACGTTGGTCCCCTTGTCGTGCAGCAGCCTTTCCATCCCGAGAAGGATGGAACGTGCCATGTCTATATCCTGCATCCGCCGGCGGGGCTTGCCGGGGGGGATCGGCTAGATATGGATTTCCATCTGGATGCCGAGGCGCGGGCGGTTCTGACGACGCCGGGGGCGACGAAATTCTACCGAAGCGAACCGCATGCCAGTACCCAGTCCGTCCGCATCCATGTCGGCGCGGGCGCGACATGCGAATACCTGCCCCAGGAATCCATTATTTTCGACGGGGCCGAAGCCCGTCTGCGCAACGATGTGTCGCTGTCATCGGACGGCACTTACGTCGGCTGGGATTTCATTTGCCTTGGCCGCCCGGCGGCCAATGAGCGCTTCGAGACCGGCAGACTGATCCAACGCACCGAGATCCGGCGGGACGGCCGCCCCATATGGATCGAGCGGATCGACCTTGCGGGCGGCTCGCCCCTGATTCCCGCGCCTTTCGTTCTTGCAGGGCAGCCGACCTGGGGGACCATGATCTACGCCGGCGCCATTGCAGACGATGCCGCGGACAAGGTGCGGGAGGCGGTCGGCAGCACCGGCGAAGGCATATTCTCCGTCAGCCAGATGGAAGAGGTCGTGGTGTGCCGTTATCTCGGGCCACGCGTTGCCGATGGCAAGCGATTATTCGTCAGGGCATGGGATGCATTGCGAATGCTGATGCAGAACAAAGCGGCGTGTGCTCCCCGTATCTGGGCAACGTGACCGGAACATGAAAGCAAAGAGGTGACCGATGGAGCTTCTACCCCGAGAAAAGGACAAACTTCTACTTTTCACCGCTGCCTTGCTTGCCGAACGCAGAAAGGAGCGGGGGCTCAAGTTGAATTATCCGGAAGCGATCGCCTTCATCTCAGCGGCAATTCTCGAAGGCGCGCGCGATGGCCGGTCCGTTGCAGATCTCATGTCCTACGGCGCTACCCTGCTGACCCGTGACGATGTCATGGATGGGGTTCCGGAGATGATCTACGACATTCAGGTCGAGGCCACATTCCCGGACGGGACCAAGCTGGTCACAGTCCACAGCCCTATTCCGTGAGGTTCCGGTATGATCCCAGGCGAGTTTTTCATCGAGGATGGCACGATCGAACTGAATGCCGGTCGTGAGACGCGGTCCATGGAGGTGGCCAATTCGGGCGACAGGCCGATACAGGTCGGATCGCACTACCATTTCTTCGAAACCAACGCCGCCCTTCATTTCGACCGGGACATGGCACGGGGCTACCGTCTCGCCATTCCGGCCGGCACGGCCGTCCGGTTCGAGCCGGGGCAATCGCGCACCGTCGAACTGGTGGCGCTGGCCGGCGACCGGACGGTCTACGGTTTCAATGCAAAGGTCATGGGAAAACTGGAGGTCTGAGATGCCGAGCATTTCCCGCGAGACTTACGCTTCGCTCTACGGCCCGACCAAGGGCGACCGTATCCGCCTGGCAGATACCGAATTGACGATCGAGATCGAGGAAGACAGGACGGTTTATGGTGACGAAGTCACCTTCGGTGGCGGCAAGGTCATCCGCGACGGCATGGGGCAAAGCCAGCGCAACGCCGCCGATGTCGTCGATCTCGTCATCACCAATGTCGTCATCCTCGACCACTGGGGCATCATCAAGGCGGACGTCGGTATCAAGGATGGACGTATCGCGGCAATCGGAAAGGCTGGCAATCCCGATATCCAGCCCGGCGTCGATATCGTCATCGGCCCGGGAACCGATGTCATCGCCGGTGAGGGAAAGATCCTCACCGCTGGCGGCATCGATACCCATATCCATTTCATCGCGCCGCAGCAGGCCGAAGAAGCTCTGACCAGTGGCACGACAACGCTTGTCGGTGGCGGTACGGGGCCTTCCGTCGGTACGCTCGCGACCACGGTCACGCCGGGGCCATGGTACATTCACCGCATGCTGGAGGCCACCGAGGAGCTGCCGATCAATGTCGGCCTGCTGGGCAAGGGCAATGCCAGCCTGCCCGAGCCGCTCCGCGAGCAGATTCGTGCCGGCGCCATCGGCCTGAAGCTTCACGAAGACTGGGGCACGACTCCGGCGGCGATCGACAACTGCCTTGCCGTCGCCGACGAGATGGATGTCCAGGTGGCGCTGCATTCGGATACGCTGAACGAGAGCGGCTTCGTTGCCGACACCTTCGCGGCCATGAAGGGCCGCGCCATCCACTCGTTCCACACCGAGGGGGCGGGCGGCGGCCACGCACCCGATATCATCACGGCTGCCGGGCAGGAGAACATCCTGCCCTCGTCCACCAACCCGACGCGGCCCTACACGGTCAACACGATCGATGAACATCTGGACATGCTGATGGTGTGCCATCACCTCAGCCCGCAGATACCGGAAGACGTGGCTTTCGCAGAATCCCGCATCCGCAAGGAAACGATCGCCGCCGAAGATATCCTCCACGATCTGGGCGCGTTCTCGATGATGTCGTCGGATTCGCAGGCCATGGGGCGGATCGGCGAGACGACCCTCCGGTGCTGGCAGACCGCGCACAAGATGAAGGTCCAGCGCGGCCCCTTGCCCGAGGACAGCGAGCGGAACGACAATTTCCGCTGCAAGCGCTATGTCGCCAAATACACGATCAACCCGGCCATCACCCATGGCTTCGCCCATGAGATCGGCTCCGTGGAAGTCGGCAAGCGCGCCGATCTCGTCCTCTGGAAATCGGCTTTCTTCGGTGTGAAGCCATCGCTTGTCCTGTTGGGAGGCATGATCGCGACGGCCCCGATGGGAGACCCGAACGCGTCGATCTCGACGCCCCAGCCGGTCCACTATCGGCCGATGTACGGTGTTCTGGGGCGGGCGCGGGGCAAGACCGGCGTGACGTTCGTCTCGCAGGCTGCACTGGACGACGATATCGGCGAGAAGCTGCACTTGAGCAAGCAACTCGTCGCCGTCAAAGGCACGCGCGGTATCCGCAAGAAGGATATGATCCATAATACGTTGACACCCAACATCGAAGTCGACCCGCAGAACTATCAGGTGCGGATCGACGGAGAATTGATTACCTGTGAACCGGCAAGCTCACTGCCGATGACGCAGCGTTACTTTCTGTTCTGAGCATCTCCAGCCGAAGCGGAATCGTTTCGGCGTTGGACAACGCGGCAGAACGAGCCAGATCGAGTCGGCATGGCGAGCGTGCGTCGCGATGCCGACTCATCCCGAGCGTGGTGGTGGAGGAGTTGCCGGATGCAAACGCGATGGGTTCCGGGTAATCCGGTTGCCGCTTTCGGCGACCATGTCCTCCGCGGGATCGGCCAGGTCGTCTTCCAGAACAACCCAGTGTCCGGGCTCATCATCCTGGCCGCCCTTTTCTTCAATTCCTGGATCTACGGCGTGATCTGCCTTCTCGGCGCGGTCGTCGCCACCGCGACCGCGAGAGTGCTCAAGGCAGACGACGGGCTGATCGAAAACGGCCTTTACGGCTTCAACGGCGCTCTTGTCGGCCTGTCTCTCGTTGCCTTCACGAGCGCGGACTTTCGCACCGGTGCAATTCCGTCGGCTCATATGCTGGTCTACATCATCTTCGCGGCGGCCATGACCAGTGTCGTGTTTTCGGCCATCGGCTCCATCCTGCAACCCTACAAGGTGGCCGCGCTGACGATGCCCTTCGTTCTTGTGGGCTGGCTCTTCCTGTTCGCCGTCCTCAAATTCTCCAATATCGAGGCGGGGCCCTTATCGAAGCCGGTTTCGCCAGACGATTATGTCGCCACGGCCGTCTACGTCCTGCCGACCTGGTACATGGGAATAGGCAATGCGATCGGTCAGATATTCTTCCAGGACAACTGGATAGCGGGTTATCTGATCCTGGCAGGAATTGCCGTCAATTCCCGCATCAGTGCGGCAATGGCCCTTCTGGGCGCTGCCTTCGCCGCATTGGTGGCCGTGGTGTTCGGGGGGCCGGAAGGGGCGATCCGCGACGGCCTGTTCGGCTACAATGCCGCCCTGACGGCCATTGCCCTCGGCGGCTTCTTTCTTGTGCTGACCTGGCAAAGCTTTCTGTACACACTCTTCGGGATCGTGCTGACGACCTGGCTTTGGGCGTCCGTCGCGATCTTCCTCGAACCGATTGGAATGCCTGTGCTGACCTCGGCTTTCGTTCTCGTCACCTGGCTCATGCTCATCGGGGCGCATGGCTTCGGCGCCCTTCGGCCGGTTGCGCCGGCAGATGCGATAACGCCGGAGGCCAACACGCAGCGCTATCGTCTCGGTGCTTCTGGCCCTGAACGTGGCTGACGCACCCGGTGGATGATCTGGATCGCGCCGGCCGTCCGGCGTCGATTGCATGATTTGGAAGTGGAGTTTCAACCGTGGGATTGATCGGTATCCTTGTCGCCCTGGCGTTGTTGATATGGTTCGCATATCGCGGGTGGAGCGTCCTTCTGGTGGCCCCGGCGGCTGGCCTGACGGCGGCCTTGCTGGCCGGCGAGCCGGCCCTTCCGCATTGGACACAAACCTTCATGCCGGGAGTTGCGCGCTTCGTGGCGCAATGGTTTCCGATCTTCCTGCTGGGCGGCCTGTTCGGGAAGCTCATGGACGACAGCGGTTCGATTGCATCCATCGCCAATTTCCTGACCCGCCGCCTGGGAACGAAAAGAACGATCCTGTCGGTGGTTCTGGCATCGGCCGTCGTAACCTATGGCGGCGTCAGCGTTTTCGTTGCGTTCTTCGTTCTCGTGCCGATGGCGCAGCGCATGTTCGAGGCGGCCGATATTCCGCGCCGGCTTATGCCGGCCACCATCGGGCTGGGTGCTTTCACCTTCACCATGACGGCTCTGCCCGGAACGCCCTCGGTCAACAACGCGATCCCCATGCCCTATTTCGGCACCACGACCTTCGCCGCGCCCGGTATCGGCATCATCGCTTCGTTGATTACATTGGCCTTCGGCCTGTGGTGGCTGGCACGCGCGGAAGCCGCGGCACGCCGTGCGGGCGAAGGCTTCGGCGTCGTTGTCGAAACACCGGCACCGATCGACGAAAAGCTGCGCGAGCGGGCAAGCGCCTCCGGCGAATTCGATCCGGCAGAGCTGGAGCACGGGAAAAGGGCGGATGCGGAGCCACCCTTCATCGCTGCGGCCATGCCGCTCGCCGTTGTCATCATCGTGAATTTCCTGATGGCTTTGGTGGTGCTTCCCCGCCTGGACTTCGCCTTTCTAGCCGAACCGCAATGGGGCGCCACCAGCTTCGCAGCCGTCGGTGGTGTATGGGCGGTCATCGTGGCCCTGGCGGCCGCCAACCTGACCGTCATCATCCTGAACTTCCGTCGACTGCCTAATATTCGGGAAAGTCTCGACGCGGGCGCCAATTCCGCTGCACTGCCGATGCTGACCATCGCCAGCCTCGTCGGCTTCGGGGCCGTCGTCGCCGCCCTGCCGGCCTTCACTGCCGTTCGGGATGCGGTTCTGTCGATCCCGGGTGGCCCGTTGATTTCACTGACGGTCGCCATGAACACGCTTGCCGCCCTTACGGGTACGGCCTCTGGCGGCTCGGCCATCGCGCTGGCCGCACTGGGCGACCACTTCCTGGAGCTGGCTGCGACATACGGTATCGACCCGGCCCTGATGCACCGAATAACGGTGATCAGCGCGGGAACACTGGATGCCCTTCCGCATAACGGCACCGTGCTGATGCTGCTGCAGATCAGCAGGCTGACGCACGCCGAAAGTTACAAGGACATGGTCATGACCGTCATCGTCGGCGTCGTGATCTCGTTGATCGTGGTTCTTCTTCTTGGGACATATGTCGGGTCATTCTGACCATGGCGCGACGGGGCCGTGGATGGCCTCGTCTACGTCAGCGACATGGCTCATGGAGTTTCAGGAGGGGCGCTCATTGATCCGGAAAGTCTTCGCGGCAAGTCGTTACATGTTGATCATTCCGGTTATCATAACGCTTGGCTGCTCTCTGTTCCTGATGCTTCATCAGAGCGTCAGCATCATCATGACGGCATTCCGGATGTCGGAGTTCCTTGGGGGGCATTCCGGTGACACGAAACTGCTGGCGATCCAGGTGATCGAGGCAGTCGATGTCTTTCTGATCTCCATCGCCGTCTATATCATCTCCATTGGGCTCTACAGCTTGTTTGTCGATGATAAGGCCCCCCTGCCGAAGTGGTTGATCATCAGTAACCTCGATGATCTCAAGGATCATCTCGTCAGTGTTGTCATCGCTGTACTGTCGGTTCTGTTTCTCAAGGAGGCCGTCGCATGGGACGGCAACAGAGACATACTGCACCTTGGTGCGGCGATCGGGCTCGTGCTCGTGCCGCTGGTTTTTTATCTGTCCATCAACCGTAACAAACAATGACTGCATGGCTGTCACGTCCCAGCCAGGTTGATGCTCGCAAAGAGGGGGAAGAGCGGTGAACGCCTACAAGGAACACTCTTGCGACCGGTTGAACCTATCGCATGTTCTGCCTGTGGTGCTGGCCACGCTGCTGTTGACGGGGTGCAGTGGCGACGAAGAGCCGCAGGCCGCGGCGCCCCGTCCGGTCCGGACCGTGCAGGTTGCAATGAGCCGGAGCATGGACCCGATCGTGCTGTCGGGCCGGGTCGAGGCCCGCAACGAGGCGGCATTGGCCTTTCGTATTGCCGGCCGCATGGTCGAGCGTTCCGTCAATGTGGGCGACGCGGTGACGCCGGGGCAGGTGGTTGCGCGGCTTGACCCGCAGAACGAATTGAACGCGCTCAGTTCGGCCCAGGCGGCGCTGGCGGCGGCCGAGGGGCAACTCCGCACGGCGCGCAACGCCTTCGAGCGCCAGCGGCAACTGCTGGACAGGGGGTTCACCACGCGCGCCCTTCACGACCAGGCGCAACAGGCCCTGCAGACGGCGACCTCGCAGGTGGACGACGCGACGGCGCGGCTGAAAATTGCTCATGATCAGGTTGCCTTCACCGAGCTGAAGGCGGACACGGCCGGGGTCGTCACGGCGCGCGGCGCCGAGCCGGGCGAAGTGGTGCAGGCCGGCCGGATGATCCTGCAGATCGCCCGGCAGAACGGGCAGGACGCGGTGTTCGACGTTCCCGCGCAGCTGCTGCGCAACCTGCCCGCGGACCCAGAAGTCACCGTCAGCCTGACGGACGACAATGCGGTTTCGGCACTGGGCCGTGTCCGCGAGGTTGCGCCACAGGCCGATCCCGTCACGCGTACCTTTGCCGTGCGCGTCGGCCTGATAGACCCGCCCGCGGCGATGCGGCTGGGCGCCAGCGTGACCGGCAGCGTCACCGCGGAGAGCGCCTCGGCGATCAGCCTGCCGGCATCCGCGCTGACGCGCGTCGACAACGCCCCCGCCGTCTGGGTGGTCGATCCGGCCAGCAACGCGGTAGCGCTCCGCAATGTCGAGATCGCTGGTTTCGACCCGGCATTCGTGACGGTGGCGCAGGGGCTCGACCTCGGTGAGATCGTCGTCACGGCCGGCGTGCAGGCGCTGCACCCCGGGCAGGTCGTCCGGCTGCTCGGTTCGCAGCAATGAGGGGATTCAACCTTTCGGACTGGGCGCTCCGGAACCGTTCGATCGTCGTCTATCTGATGATGATCGCGGTGGTCATCGGTTTGGCGTCCTACAATACGCTGGGCCGCAACGAGGACCCGAGCTTCGTCATCAAGACCATGGTGGTGCAGGCGGCGTGGCCGGGCGCCAGCGTGCAGGAAACGCTGTCCCAGGTCACCGAGCGGCTGGAGCGCACGCTGCAGGAAACGCCCCAGCTGGATTTCCTGCGCAGCTACACAAGCGCCGGGCTGACGACCATCTTCGTCAACCTGCAGGGCAAGGCGACGCCCGCAGAGGTGAACGACACCTGGTACCATGTGCGCAAGAGCGTCGGCGACATGCGCCACACGCTGCCCGTGGGTATCGTCGGGCCGGGCTTCGACGACGAGTTCGGCGACACGTTCGGCATCATCTACGGCTTTACCGCCGATGGCTTCTCGTCCCGCGAGCTTCGGGACTTTGTCGAAGATGCAAGATCCAGGCTCCTGCATGTGGCGGACGTCTCCAAGATCGACATCATCGGCGCGCAGGACGAGCAGATCTTCATCGAATTCTCGATGGAGCAACTGGCGAATCTGGGCGTCGACCGCACGGCGCTGATCGCGGCGCTGCAGGCGCAGAACGTGGTGCGCCCATCCGGCACCATACGCACCGGCGATGAAAACCTCGCATTGCAGGTTTCCGGCTCGTTCGAGACCGAGGACGATATCAGGAATGTCGACTTCTTCGTCGGCAACAGGCTGCTGCGCCTCAGCGATATCGCCGTGGTGCGGCGTGACGAGAGCGACCCGCCGCAACCCTTGTTCCGGGTTAACGGGACCGAGGCGATCGGGCTGGCCATCGCCATGCGCGATGGCGGCGACATACTGGCGCTCGGGCAGAACGTCACCGACAGCATGGCCGAGATCACCGCCGAACTGCCCGTCGGCATCGAGGCCCATCTGGTGGCCGACCAGGCGGTGACGGTGGAACTGGCGATCGCCGATTTCATGACATCGCTGTTCCAGGCGATCGCCATCATCCTGGTCGTCAGCTTCATCGCGCTGGGGCTGCGGCCGGGGCTGGTGGTGGCGCTGTCCATACCGCTGACGCTGGCCATCGTCTTTTCCGTGATGGACATTGCCGGTATCGACATGCAGCGCGTGTCGCTGGGAGCGCTCATAATCGCTCTTGCCCTCCTGGTCGACGACGCGATGACGACGACCGATGCGATGCTGAACCGGCTTGCAGCCGGCGACGACAAGCACACTGCCGCCACCTTCGCCTTCCGCACCTATGCCTTCGCGATGCTGGCCGGAACGCTGGTCACCATCGCCGGTTTCGTCCCCATCGGCTTTGCCGCGAGTTCGGCGGGCGAATACACCTATTCGCTGTTTGCCGTGGTGAGCATATCGCTGGTCGTCTCATGGTTCGTGGCGGTGGTTTTCGCACCGCTGCTCGGCGTTTTCATACTAAAGGCGCCAAAGCGGACCGGGACATCGCAACCGGGCAGGGTGATCGGCGCCTATCGCGGCTTCCTGTCGAAGGCCATACGGTTCAAATGGGTGACCATTGCCGTGACGCTGGCGATGTTCTTCGGGGCGGTGCTGCTGCTGCCGCTGGTGCCGCGCCAGTTCTTTCCCTCTTCCGACCGGCCCGAACTGCTCGTCGACCTTCGCCTGCCGCAAAGCGCCTCCATCCATGCCAGCGAAAGCGTCGCAAGGCGCTTCGACGATGCCCTCAGGGGCGATCCGGACGTGGAACGGTGGAGCAGCTATGTGGGGCGCGGTGCGATCCGCTTCTATCTGCCGCTCAACGCGCAGCTTCCCAATGATTTCTTTGCCCAGGCGGTGGTGGTGGCCAAGGATGTGGCTGCGCGCGAGCGCCTGCAGGTCCGGCTCGAGGCACTTCTGGCCGAAGAGTTTCCCAGCCTTGTCGCCCGCGTCTACCCGCTCGAGCTGGGGCCGCCCGTCGGCTGGCCGGTCCAGTACCGCGTCAGCGGACCGGATATCGAAACGGTGCGCGACATCTCTTTCGATGTGGCCGAGATCGTGGCGGCCAACAGCGACACCAAGATGGTCAATTTCGACTGGATCGAGCCGACCCGGGAGGTGCGCATTCGTGTCGACCAGAACGAGGCGCGGCGTCTCGGCCTGAGCTCGCAGGCGATCTCCTCGGTGCTCGACACGGTCATCACCGGCATGCCGCTGACGCAGGTGCGCGACGATATTTACCTCGTCGATGTGGTTGCCCGCGCCACGGACGAGCAGCGCGTATCGCTAGCCTCGCTGCGTATGCTGGCGTTGCCGCTGCCCGGCGGGCGCACGGTGCCGCTGGGCCAGGTCGCCAGTTTCGAATATGAGCAGTCCTATCCGCTTGTCTGGCGGCGGGACCGCGTACCCACCCTGACCATCCAGGCCGACGTGACGCCGGGCGTGCTGCCCGAAACCGTGGTTTCGGCGTTGACGCCACAGGTCGAGGCTCTGGCCGCCACCTTGCCGCGCTCCTACCATATCGACCTGGGCGGCACCGTGGAGGAAAGCGCCAGGTCGCAGGAATCGGTCGTCGCGGTGGTGCCGGTGATGCTGCTCATCATGTTCACCGTGCTGATCTTCCAATTGAAGAGCTTCCAGCGGCTTGCGCTGGTGCTCAGCGTCGCACCGCTTGGCTTGATCGGTGTGGTCGGCGCCTTGATGCTATCCGGCAAGCCGCTCGGCTTCGTCGCCATTCTCGGCATCCTGGCGCTGATGGGAATGATCATCAAGAACGCGGTGATCCTCATCGGCCAGATCGACACCGAAAGACGGTCGGGCAAGGCCGTAGCCGAAGCGGTCATGGATGCCAGCAGCGCGCGATTCAGGCCGATCATGTTGACCACCGTGTCGACGGTGCTCGGCATGATCCCGATTGCGCCGACGGTGTTCTGGGGGCCGATGGCCTTTGCGATCATGGGCGGGCTGCTGGTTGCGACGCTACTGACGCTGATCGTGCTGCCAACGCTATACGCGATCTGGTTCGGCTGGCGCGAGCGCGCGCATTAGCCGGAGCCCTGCCGGAGATCTCGGCAGAGACAGGCCGGCCTGTCGACGACGCGAACGGACTGCGGGCTGCCGCCCCGAAGGGCTGGGACAATGCATCGATGATGTGAGGGAGCTTGCTGGTCGGAGTGGCAGGATTCGAACCTGCGACCCCCTCGTCCCGAACGAGGTGCGCTACCAGGCTGCGCTACACTCCGAAACCGCCGTCCGTATAGCCGGGAGGGGGCTGCCACGCAAGCGGTTCTTTCGGCAAAATTTGGCCTCCTGTCCCGGATTGCCAGCCCGTCCGCGAGAGGGTATAGACCCCACGCTGCGACAGCGGCCGGTGGGGCGTAGCCAAGCGGTAAGGCAGCGGTTTTTGGTACCGCCATTCCCTGGTTCGAATCCAGGCGCCCCAGCCATCCTTTCTTGGCTCCTTAAAATGCAGTTAATCAATAACCTGCGGGAGTGGAGTTCGGCTCTGGTAGCCCAAACTGGTATCCCGGATGTACGGCATCGTGATTTGCACCGCATAAGCCCCCATCTGGTGATCTATCCTTCCCTTATCGAACACTCTTTCTTCACTCGCGCAGCTAGAACATGCCCCGGCGAGGGGCTGTGGATAGTTGGGCTCTGTTCATTGGCCACTGCCGAACCTGCTGATGAATAGGGTAAACATCCTATTAAGGATGTTGGGCCAGGGGCGGGCAGATGGCAAAGAAGAAGGGTCGCGAAAGGACCCTCACGGATGAGGAGATTGGCCTCATCAAGGCGATGCTCGCAAAGGGCATGAAGAACGACGAGGCGCACTTCTACTTTAACCGCGCTGACCGCCTGATCAGCACTGGCCGCATCACCCAGATCAAACAGGGTCAGTATGGCGCGGCAGTTCCTGTGGCTACCCCGGCTGAACTGGGCACTTTCATTTCCAACTGGCAGTCTCGACAACTGACAGGAGCGGCGAGGGGGCCAGCGTCTCCAACCGATCCTGAAACCATCATTGCTATGTTCACGGAGACCCAGGGTGTCTGGACTTTGCGGCTGGGCGAGACCGATCAAGCCGAGTGCAAACAGAACTTCCGCCTCATGCCGGAGGAGCGATTTGCAGATGTGATTAAGACGATTGCTGGATTTGCGAACAACAAGGGTGGACACGTCTTGTTTGGCGTGAACGACAAGACGCAATCGGTCGATGGGCTAACGGCAGAATACTTCGTCAAGACCGATCCAGCAGACATCAACCGTTGCCTTGCCGGGGCTCTCGATCCAGTCCCGCACGTCACCAAGACCTCCGTGACGATTGGTGGGAAAACTATCGGCGCGCTGTACGTGGAGAAGCACGAGAACGCCCCGGTCATCGCGCTTAAAAACATTGGTGGGGGCGTCTTCAAAGAAGGGACGATCTACTACCGGTACGTGGGCGAAACTCGGTCCATTAAACCGGGTGAGTTGAGGAAGATCATTGCCAACCGGGAGCAGCGGGCAGTCGCAGAGTTCACTCGAAGGATGAACCAAATTGCATCGGGCGCAGCAGCCACCGTCGATCTTGATACCGGGCAGGTGACTGGAAGAAGCGGTAGCTTCGTGATCGACGAAGACCTCCTGCCCAGCATCCAGTTCATCCGGGAGGGGGAGTTCAGCGAAGTAAAAGGGGCTCCTGCGCTACGGCTCATCGGCGACGTGGAGCCCGTGTCCGACTTGGAAAAAGAACGGGCTCGGATCATCCGGGAGAACGTCACTCCAGACGCCGTCATCAGCAACTTCCTCAAAAGTGAGAAGGTCTATGACCCGATGCAGTACATCCACGCCCAGGCGCACTGCCAGCGCAAGTGGCTTCCCGTGTGGTACTACGTGGCGCAGGCGGACCGCAAAGTGGATGCCATCGTAGATGATCTAATGGCGCGGGTGTCTTCTCTCCCCTCTAGTCGGGCTGCGGTCGTGAAGCGGTTGCGGAGGGAGGAGAGTGCCCACAAGGTCCACCTAGGGAGACCGGCGCGAATACTCGAAGGTTTCACATCAGGGGTGGTCGTAGAGCCAAAGGATGCGTCGGAGGTTCTGCCCATCGCCAACGCGATCATGGGCCTCCCGGCTGGAACAACAGAAGTCGAGAAGTTCAAGCCCATTGTTCTCGCGTGTCTGGAGCGCATGGACGGGGAGGGCGCGAACAATGGCACCAGGAGCGCAATCTACCGCGCAGCCTGCCGTTTGGACGAGCTGCTCCACGCAACGGATGCAACCAACTCACCCCTACGTCAGAAGCGGTAGCGGCTCAACGCGCATGGCCTGACGCACCTAGAAGGGGCTTGTTCACCTCGGCCTTGGTTGCTTCTCGGGCACTGCCATGATCGTCATTGCCATCATCCTGCTTGCCGAACAGGTTGCCCCGATGGTCGGTGCTTGATCGCTGCCTTGGTCATGCGTACGCAGGATCGGTTGATCGGCGGAGGCGCGGGCGGTCCGATGTTTTAACTTCAGCAAAGCAAGGGTTCCGGCGGCATGGACCGGAGCGTCTTGGAGTATCGGATCCCGGGCGTCGTGTTTGACTGATCCCGACATCGCTTCAGATACTCTCCGGCTGAAACCCGATTCGGAGAATGCCCGTGCACAAGCTCGTTCTGCTGGCCCTCGGACTGAGCCTTGGCGGTTGTGTCGCCACCAGCCAGATGGACAGAGCTGAGATGGAGGCCGGCCCCGCGCCGGAATCCGTCAGGACGGCTATCGTCAACGGCGCGCGCACCTATATGGCGGGGCCGTATGTCCTGCGCCGGGCCGAGATTTCGACCATGCCGTTCGATGCCCTGCGCGATCGCCATTACGTTTGCGTCCGCGCTGACGCCGCAAATACGGGCGGTGAGGATCTGGGGCGCAAGGCCATGGCCGTCTTCGTCCGAAACGAGCGTCCGGTCGCCACCGCGCTGAACGATCCGCTCTGCGCGCGGCCCGGCCTGCGATGGGAGCCGTTCCCGGAACTGGAAGCCCTTTACCGCCCTTGAGGCGGGGCCTATCGCTCCGACCCGCAAAGGGTCATGATGCCGCCCATGACAGACATTCCGATCGTCCTCGTCGTCGCAATGGCCCGCAACCGCGTGATCGGCGCGGATGGCGGCATGCCCTGGACGCTGCCCACCGATCTCGCCCGCTATCGACGCCTGACGATGGGACGGCCGATGATCATGGGGCGTCGTACGCTGGACGCAATCGGGCGCCTTCTCGATGGCCGCGACTCGATCGTGCTGTCCCACGATGCGGGGCGGGTGCGCTACGGCGCCTGGCACGCCGACACCCTCGAAACCGCGCTGAGGCTGGCGCGCGCCAGCGCTGCGGAGCGAGGCTCCGACGCCATCATGGTGGTCGGCGGCGAAGACATCTTCCGCCAGTTCCTACCGATGGCGAACCGTATAGAAATGACGCTGATCGAAGCCGAGATGAACGGCGATGCCGTCTTCCCGGACATTTCCGACGAGGAATGGCAAATGGTGCGGGACGCGCCGATGAGGCGCGGGACGCGCGACGACGCGGACGCCCGTTTCCTGACCCTGGAACGACGGCGCGTTGCGATTTAGGCGCAAATCTCGGATTTGTGCTTTGCGGAATCCACCGGCCGTCATTGAATGCCGAATAGGCAATTCCTATAAGGGCCTGAAACGTCAGGTCGCCGCCATGTCCGTGGTGGGCGTGCCCTTGTGCGAGAGGACATAGATGCCCTGGAGTAATCAGAGCGGGAACGGCGGCTGGAAAGGCGGCGGTGGCAACAATGGCGGCCCATGGGGGCAGGGGCCGCAGAACCCCCGCCCGGGCGGCGGTGGCGGCTCGCCCGACCTTGAGGAAATCCTGCGCCGTGGCCAGGACAGGCTGCGCCGCGCCATGCCGGGCGGCGGCGGATCGGGTGGCGGCAGCCGCGGCAGCGGATTGGCCTTCGGCGGCCTCGTGCTGGCCGGCCTGGCCGTCATCTGGGCGCTCAACGCCATCCATGTCGTCGAGCCGGGCGAAAACGGCGTCAAGATCCTCCTCGGACAGCCGCGCGAGGAACTGTCGCCGCCGGGCCTGCACATGACCCTCTGGCCTCTCGAAACCTTCGAGACCGTGCCAGCCGTCGAGAATCGCCTTCAGATCGGCGGGACGGGCGGCAGCGACACGTCGGGCCTGATGCTTTCGGGGGACCAGAACCTCGTCGACGTCAAGTTCTCGGTCCTCTCCTTCGTTTCCGATCCGCAGGCCTACCTGTTCAACGTGGACGACGCGCCGGGCATGCTGCGCCAGGTTTCCGAAAGCGCGATGCGCGAAGTGGTGGGCCGCAACCCGGTGGACGACCTCTTCCGCGACGACCGTGCCGCCATCGCCGAGATGGTGCGCGCCATCACGCAGCAGACCCTCGACAATTATGGCGCCGGCATCACCATCAACGCCGTGTCCATCGAGGAAACCGCGCCTCCGACGCAGGTTGCCAGCGCCTTCGAGGAGGTGCAGCGCGCAACGCAGGATCAGGATCGCTTCGTGGACGAGGCGAACATCTACCGCAACCAGCAGCTTGGCCGCGCGCGGGGAGAGGCGGCGCAGATCAACGAGGACGCACTGGCCTATCGCAACCGCGTCGTACAGGAAGCGATCGGTGAATCGCAGCGCTTCGCGTCCATCCTCGAGGCCTACGAACAGGCGCCGGAAGTGACGCGCCGCCGGCTTTATCTGGAGACGATGGAAGGCGTGCTGCGCGATTCAAACAAGGTCATCATGGACAGCAACGGCAATGCCAGCGGCGTCGTGCCTTATCTGCCCCTGACCGAGATCGACAGGCTGCGCAACACCAATAACGGCAACAACACCAACCAGGGCGGAACCGGCAACGGCGCCGGCGCCGCATCGATACCGCCGTCCGGCACATCCGCGAACACGCAGGGGCGCAACTGATGAGCAACCGTTTCTATGCCGTGCTGGCGACGGTCGCTGTCGCGTTGCTGTTCGTCTGGAACTCGGCCTTCATCGTCTCGGAACGCCAGCAGGCGCTGGTGCTCCGTTTCGGTGAAATCCAGCGCGTGATTCAGCAGCCCGGGCTGTACTTCAAGATGCCCTTCGCATTTGCCCAGGCCGATAATGTGCAATTGCTGCCGAAGCGGCTTCTGCGGTCCGACCTGAACAATCTGCGCGTGCAGGTGTCGGGCGGCGCCTTCTATGACGTCGATGCCTTCATGGTGTATCGCATCGAGAATCCGGCGCTGTTCCGCCGCGGCGTTCGCGGGGGCCAGCTGGACGAGGCCGAGCGCCTGCTTCTGACGCGCTTCGATTCCGCCATCCGCGCCACCTATGGCCGTCGCAGCTTCTCGGCCGCACTGTCGGACGAGCGCGCCTCGATGATGGTGGAGGTCCGCGACCAGGTGCGCCCCGAAGCGCAACGCCTGGGCATCGACCTCGTCGACGTCCGTATCGGCCGGACGGACCTGACGCCCGAGATTTCGGAACGCACCTACGAGCGCATGGCCGCCGAGCGCCTTGCCGAAGCCGAGCGTCTGCGCGCGGAAGGCCAGGTGCGCGCCAGGACCCTGCGCGCCAACACGGACCGCGAGGCGTCCGAGACGGTCGCCGGTGCGCGCCGTGAGGCAGCGGTGCTTCAGGGCCTTGGCGAGGCCGAGCGAAACGCCACCTTTGCCGAGGTGTTCAGCCGCAACCCGCAGTTCTTCGAGTTCTATCGCTCGATGCAGGCTTACCGCACGGCGCTGGAGGGCACCGGCACCACGATGGTGCTGTCGCCGGATTCGGAGTTCTTCCGCTATTTTGGTACGGACGGCTCCGACGTCGACGGCAATCTCACGCCGCCGCGCGAGACGCCGCCCGCGACGGGGCCGGCGGCGGCAACGCCATCCTCCGCCGCGATCGGCAACTGATGTGGAAAGCCCGGGCATTGTCCCGGGCTTTTTGCTGGCGGTCCCCGATGCGTTCTTGATTCAGTCGCTTTTATCGGCTTGCCTCGGCGCAACAGGCCGTCAGTGATGGAAAGGGCAGTGATGACGCAGCTACCGCAGGCCCGCAATGCGATCGCAGCGGCAATCCTGGCCGCCATGACGGGCAGCGCGCTGGCGCAAGGCGTCATTCCGCCACCGGCCGAGGGCCAGCAGATCGCGCCGCAACGGCCGCCATCCGAAACGCAGGATGCGCCGGCCCCCGGCGTTCCGCCCGCTTCCGCCCAGCCGCGCATGCAGGGGCCCGCTTCCGTTGCGGGGCTGGCCGAAGGCCTGCTCGATGCGGTGGTCAACATCTCGACATCGCAGCGCGTGGCGGGCGGATCGGCCGTGCCGCCGCTGTCCGCGCCGGAAGGCTCGCCGCTGCAGGAATTCTTCGACGAATTGCTGCAAGGCAACGAAGGGACCAACGCACAGCGGGTGCAGTCTCTTGGATCGGGCTTCGTGATCGACCCTTCGGGGATCGTCGTCACCAACAATCACGTCATCGCCGATGCCGACGAGATCACCGTGAACTTCGCGGACGGCTCGTCGCTGAAGGCGACGCTTCTGGGCACCGACACGAAGACGGATCTCGCGGTGCTGAGGGTCGAGCCGGTAGAGCCCCTGACCGCCGTTTCCTTTGGCGACAGCGAGGCCGTGCGCATCGGCGACTGGGTCATGGCCATCGGCAATCCGTTCGGCCTTGGCGGTTCGGTTACGGTGGGCATCGTCTCCGCGCGCGGCCGCAACATAAATGCCGGCCCCTATGACAATTTCATCCAGACCGATGCCGCCATCAACCGCGGCAACAGCGGCGGCCCGCTTTTCGATATGTATGGCCGCGTCATCGGCATCAACACGGCGATCATCTCCCCGACAGGCGGCTCCATCGGCATCGGCTTCGCCATTCCATCACTGCTGGCCGAGAATGTGGTGGGCCAGCTGCGGGAATTCGGAGAAACGCGGCGTGGTTGGCTCGGGATACGCCTGCAGGAGGTGACGGACGAAATCGCCGAAGGGCTGGGGCTTCCGGACACGTCGGGCGCCATCGTCATGGGCGTCGTGCCGAACGGCCCCTCGGATACCGGCCAGATCGAGATCGGCGATGTGATCACCCGGTTCGATGGCCGGCCGGTGCCGACCTCGCGCGATCTGCCGCGCCTTGTCGCCGAAACGGAGGTCGGCAAACGCGTCACGCTGACGCTGATGCGCAAGGAAAGCCAGGACGCGGAGCCACGCTCCATCGATGTGGAGGTGACGCTGGGCCGGCTCGAGGATGGCGAGGCCATGATGGAGCGGCAGGAAGGCGCCACCGGCGAGGAGGGCGGTGACGAGGGTGTCGCCGATGCCGCCGCCGGGACGCTCGGCATGACGCTTGCCGACATGTCCGACGCATTGAAGACGCAGTTCGGCATCGACGAGGAGCTGGAGGGGGTCGTGGTTACCGAGGTCGCGGCCGAATCGCCGGCCGCGGAAAAAGGCATAGAGCCGGGCTCGGTCATCACCGAAATCGGACAGGAATCGGTGGCCACGGCGGAGGCCTTGCGGACCAGCCTTGCCGACCTGCGCACCGATGGCCGCCGCAACGCCCTGCTGCTCGTGGCATCGCCCGGGGGCGATCTGCGTTTCGTGGTTCTGCCGCTCGATTGAGGCAGCGGCGCCTATGCGGCGATGAACTGCTCGGCCTTGTAGCCCTGCAGGAAGAGAAGCCCCGTCAGGTCTGAATAGTCGATCCGGAACGGCGCCTTTGCGGCGACGGCCGGCTTGGCATGCAGGGCGACGCCGGCGCCGGCGGCAAGGATCATCGGCAGATCGTTGGCGCCGTCGCCGACGGCCAGCACGTCGCCCGCGTCCGCGCCGCGCGCGGCGGCGATCTCGTGCAGGGCGGCCAGCTTGGAATCCGCGCCCAGGATCGGTTCGGCAACCGTACCCGTCAGCACGCCATCCACGACATCCAGCCTGTTGGCGCGGTTTTCGTCGAAGCCGAGTTGCCGCGCCACATCCTGGGTAAACAGGGTGAAGCCGCCGGAGACCAGGGCGGTGTAGGCGCCATTGGCCCGCATGGTGGCAACCAGCGTCGCGCCTCCCGTGGCAAGCTGGATGCGCGTGGCCAGAACGTCGTGCACGCGGGCGACCGGCAGGTCCCGCAGCAGGGCCACACGTTCGCGCAGGGCGGGCTCGAACGCGATCTCCCCGTTCATGGCACGGGCGGTGATGGCCGCGACCTTGTCCTTGAGGCCGATCTCGGCCGCCAGTTCGTCGATGCACTCCTGGTCGATCATGGTGGAATCCATGTCCGCGATCAGGATGGACTTCCGTCGGCCCTCGACGGGCTGGACGACGCAGTCCACCGCGGCGGACAGGGCAAGCCGCGACAGGGCATTCAGCGTCGCAGCGTCGGGCGCGTCTTCCGTCACGAGGTCGCAGGCTGTATCCCGCTCCAGCCAGAATATCTCGGCCTCGCCGATGATATACTGTGCCTGCTCCGCAAGGGAGCGGCTGACGCGCGGATCGTTCCGGGCGGAAATCAGGGTAACGACGTGCATTGGCAGGGGACCTGGCAGGCTTGGACCGGTTGAACGCGATTCTGATAGCGGGCCCCACCGCGAGCGGCAAGTCGAAGCTGGCCGTCGACCTGGCGCGAAGCCATGGCGGCGTCGTGGTGAATGCCGATTCGATGCAGATCTACGATGGATTGCGGATTCTGACCGCGCGCCCGACCGAATCGGACATGGGGGGAATTCCCCATCGTCTGTACGGCTACGCAGACCCCTCCGCGCCCTATTCGACAGGCATGTGGCTGACGGAGGTGGAGCGCGTGCTGCAGGAGATCCGCGCGGCCGGCGCGGTGCCGGTCTTCGTGGGGGGCACGGGGCTGTATTTCCGGGCTCTGACGCAGGGGTTGGACGATATGCCGGCGATCGCGCCGGAGCTCCGCGCCGCGCTGCGCGCGCGCCATGCGGAAGAGGGCCCGGGGCGGTTGCACGAGGCGCTTGGCGCGCTCGATCCGCAGGCTGCGGCGCGGCTGCGGCCCACCGACAGCCAGCGCATCCTGCGGGCGTTGGAACTCGTGATGACGACGGGCCGGCCGCTGGCGACCCTTCAGGAAGGGAAGGGCCGCCCACTCCTGCCTGACGCCGGCCTGCGCCGGATCGTTCTTGCGCCGGACCGCGCCGTTCTGCGGGACAGGATCGCCCGGCGGTTCGACGCCATGATGGCCGAGGGCGCGAGGGAGGAGGCGTTGCGCTTCGCGCGGCGTCCGGGCGCGCTCGACCATTCGGCCGGGCAGGCGATCGGCCTGGCCGAGCTTCTTGCGGCGGAGCGTGGCGACATGGCACCGCGCGCTGCGGTGGAGCGGGCAGTGGTGCGGACGCGGCAGTATGCGAAACGGCAGGAGACGTGGTTCCGCAACCAGTTCGGCCCGGATTGGGAGCGGCTGGAGAGCTGAGCGAAATTGCGTTGACGCGCGAAGTCTATGGAAGTATCGTCCCGCCCCATGAAGAACATCACGCTCATTCTCGTAGGCAGGCGCACACGCGAGGCGGTTTAACGACCGTCCGGCGAATGCCACGTGTGCGCGAAAGACAGGCCCCTCGAAGGGCCTTTTTTATTGCCTGAATGACACTTTAGGGACACGACGCGCACCGCTCGACGGAAGGCGCCAAGCAGGAACAGCAGCCATGGACGACATGACGACCAATCCGGAGATCCGCAAGATGACCGGCGCCGAAATGGTGGTGCAGGCGATGAAGGATCACGGCGTCGAGCACCTTTTCGGATATCCGGGCGGTGCTGTGCTGCCGATCTACGATGCCCTGTTCCAGCAGGATGCCGTGCAGCACATCCTTGTCCGCCACGAGCAGGGCGCCGGCCACGCGGCCGAAGGCTATGCCCGTTCCACGGGCAAGGTCGGCGTGATGCTGGTTACCTCCGGCCCCGGCGCAACCAATGCGGTGACCCCGTTGCAGGACGCATTGATGGACTCGATCCCGCTGGTGTGCATCACCGGGCAGGTTCCGACGTCGCTGATCGGTTCCGACGCGTTCCAGGAATGCGATACGGTGGGCATCACGCGGCCCTGCACCAAGCACAACTGGCTGGTGAAGAGCGTCGAGGAGCTGGCGGAGATCCTGCACGAGGCGTTCCATGTCGCGATGTCCGGCCGGCCCGGTCCCGTCGTCGTCGATATCCCGAAGGACATCCAGTTCGCCACCGGCACCTACACGCCGCCGCAGATGAGCCGCGCAGCGAGCCGTTATCATCCGCGCGTCGATGCGGACCGGGCGCGGGTGCGCGCGGCCGTCGAACTGCTCGCCTCGGCGAAACGGCCGGTCTTCTATACGGGTGGCGGCGTCATCAACTCCGGACCGGAGGCAAGCCGGCTGCTGCGCGAATTCGTTGCGCGGACCGGCATCCCCGTCACCTCGACGCTGATGGGGCTTGGCGCCTATCCCGCATCGGGCGAGAACTGGCTGGGCATGCTCGGCATGCACGGCACCTACGAGGCCAACCTCGCCATGCACGACTGCGACGTCATGCTGTGCCTCGGGGCGCGCTTCGACGACCGCATCACCGGTCGCCTGGATGCCTTCTCGCCCAATTCCCGCAAGATCCACGTCGATATCGATCCATCGTCGATCAACAAGAATGTCCGCGTCGCCCTGCCGATCATCGGCGATGTCGGCCATGTGCTGAAGGCCATGCTGGAGGCGTGGAACGAACTGGGGCTGAAGACGGACACGGCCGCCCTGGCCGAGTGGAAGGGCCAGATCGCAAGGTGGAAGGCGCGCAACTGCCTTGCCTACCGGCAGGACGGCGACATCATCATGCCGCAGCACGCGGTCAAGCGCCTGTATGAGCTGACCCGGGACCGCAAGACCTACATCACCACCGAAGTCGGCCAGCACCAGATGTGGGCGGCGCAGTTCTACGGCTTCGAGGAGCCGAACCGCTGGATGACCTCCGGCGGGCTCGGCACCATGGGCTACGGGCTGCCGGCGGCGCTGGGCGTGCAGATCGCCCATCCGGACGCGCTCGTGATCGACATTGCGGGCGACGCCTCCGTGCAGATGACCATGCAGGAGATGTCGGCGGCGGTGCAGTACGAGGCGCCGATCAAGATATTCATTCTCAACAACCAGTATATGGGCATGGTGCGCCAGTGGCAGCAGCTGCTGCACGGCAACCGCCTGTCTCATTCCTACAGCGAGGCGCTGCCCGACTTCGTCAAGATGGCGGAAGCCTTCGGCGGTGTCGGGCTGCGGGTCGAGAAGGCCGGCGATCTGGACGGCGCCATCCGCGAGATGATCGACGTTCGCCGCCCCGTCATCTTCGACTGCTGCGTGGCGAACCTTGCGAACTGCTTCCCGATGATCCCCTCGGGCCGCGCCCACAACGAGATGCTGCTGCCGGACGAGGCGACCGACGAAGTGGTCGCCAACGCCATCGATGCCAAGGGCAAGGCGCTGGTCTAGAACCGGCGCCACCCCACGATCCAACCGTTTTCCAGAGTCCGAGAACCATGACCAGCCCGCTTCAGCCGCCCGCATCCGCCTATTTCATCACCGAGGAGAAGGAGCGGGCGGAGTCGCATACGCTTGCCGTCATCGTCGACAACGAGCCGGGCGTGCTGGCCCGGGTGATCGGCCTGTTCTCGGGCCGCGGCTATAATATCGAGAGCCTGACCGTGTCCGAAACGGAGCATGCGCGGCATCTATCGCGCATTACGGTGGTAACCCGTGGTGCGCCGCACGTCATCGAGCAGATCAAGAGCCAGCTCGACCGGATCGTGCCGGTGCACAGCGTGGTGGACCTGACCAACGCCGCGGTCGGGAACGGTGAGGACGGCCCCATCGAGCGCGAACTCGCACTGGTCAAGGTTGCCGGCGACGGGGAAGACCGCGTGGAAGCGCTGCGGCTGGCGGACGTGTTTCGCGCCAAGGTGGTGGATTCCAGCACGGCCCATTTCGTGTTCGAGATCACCGGCCGCAGCACCAAGATCGAAAAATTCATCCAGCTGATGAGCCCCATCGGCCTGACGGAAGTGTGCCGCACCGGCGTTTCCGCCATGAGCCGCGGCCGGGAGCCGATGATCGTCATCGGTGAGGAGTAGGTTCGGCAAAGGCCCTGATACATGACCCACGAACTGCTGGTCGGTCTGGTCGTCTTCGCGTTTGTTTCGTCCATCACGCCGGGCCCCAACAACCTCATGCTGATGGCGTCGGGCGTCAATTTCGGCTTCCGCCGCTCCATCCCCCATATGCTCGGCATCTCGGGCGGGTTCGCCGTTCTGCTGCTGGCGGTCGGCATGGGCCTCGGGGCGATCATCCACGCCTATCCCGGACTGTCGCTGGCCATGAAATTCGCCAGTGCGGCCTACCTCATATACCTGGCGTGGCGGATCGCCTTTTCCCGCAGCGTGGGATCCGGCCAGGCCGGTGCGGAGCCCCTGACATTCCTGCAGGCGGCGATGTTCCAGTGGGTCAATCCCAAGGCCTGGGCCATGGCTCTTGTCGGGATGGGGGCCTATGTCAACATGGAACGGCCCTGGCTGTCGGTCGTGCTGGTGGCCGTCATCTTCACCCTCGTCAACCTGCCGAGCGTCTCGGTGTGGACAGGATTCGGCATTGCCCTGCGCGGCTTTCTTGCCAATCGTACGCGTCTGCGCATCTTCAACATCGCGATGGGGCTTCTACTCGTCGCCACCTTGTGGCCGATGCTGCGATGAGCTTGCGGCGCCGGTGTTTTTCTGCGAGGCGGTTGGCATGAAGCTATCGCAACAGCAGGAAGATGCGCTCGACCGCGTCGCAGAATGGTTGAAGACCCGCAACCAGCCGGTTTTCCGGCTGTTCGGATATGCCGGGACCGGCAAGACGACGCTGGCCCGCTACTTTGCCGAGGGGCTGGACGGGCAGGTGCAGTTTGCCGCCTTTACCGGCAAGGCGGCGCAGGTGCTGCGCAGCAAGGGCGCCCGCAACGCCCGCACCATCCATTCGCTGATCTATCGCCCGCGGGGCGAAGAAACAGTCGAGGATGCCGAGACGGGCACCGCCCGCGTTTCGCCGGCCTTTTCGCTGAACCGGCAAAGCCCCGTCGCCAAGGCAAAGCTGATCATCGTGGATGAGTGCTCCATGGTCGACGAGGCCTTGGGCCGCGACCTCTTGAGCTTCGGCACGCCGGTCCTGGTGCTGGGCGACCCGGGGCAGTTGCCGCCGGTATCGGGCGGCGGCTTCTTCACCGAAGCGGAGCCCGACTTCCTCTTGACGGAGATCCACCGGCAGGCGCGCGACAATCCGATCATCGACCTGGCGTTGAAGGTGCGCGAGGGAGAAGAGATCGCCTATGGAGATTATGGGGCGGCGCGCGTCATCTCGCGTCACGAGGTGGACAGGGATGCCGTCCTGGCGGCCGACCAGGTGCTCGTCGGCACCAACCGCACGCGACGGCGCTATAATACGCGCCTGCGGGAGTTGAAAGGCTTTGCAGGCGCTACGCCCATCTCCGGCGACAAGCTGGTCTGCCTGCGCAACGATCCGGCCAAGGGGCTGCTGAACGGCTCGCTGTGGCAGGTCATGACTGCCTCCCGAGAGACGGTGAAGCCCGGCGTCAACCTGATCGTGCGGCCGGAAGACGACGATCTGGACAGGGGCGCGGCGAAGATAAAGCTGTTGAAAGCCGTGTTCGAGGAGCCCGACACGGACATTCCATGGCAGACGCGCAAGCGCTACGACGATTTCGATTTCGGCTATGCCCTGACCGTGCACAAGGCGCAGGGCTCGCAGTGGAACGACGTGATGCTGTTCGACGAAAGTTTCGCGTTCCGCGACACGCGGGAGCGCTGGTTGTACACGGCGATCACCCGGGCGGCCGAACGGTTGACCGTCGTTCGGTAAGGGAGAGGGCGATGACCAGTCTGTCGGTGAACGTGAATGCGGTGGCCATGTTGCGCAATCGGCGCGACCTACCCTGGCCGAGCGTGACGGGCCTGTCGCGTATCGCGCTGGCGGCCGGTGCCGCCGGCATCACCGTGCATCCCCGACCGGATCAGCGGCATATCCGATTCTCCGACGTGCCGGAGCTGCGCGCATTGCTGGATGCCGAGTTTCCCGCGGCGGAATTCAACATCGAGGGCTATCCGACGCCCGAATTTCTCGATCTCGTGCGGACGGGCCGCCCCGACCAGGTGACGCTGGTGCCCGACGATCCGGCGCAGGCGACGTCCGATCATGGCTGGGATTTCATCGGCAGGGCCGCGTTCCTGAAGCCGGTTGTCGACCGACTGAAAGGCGAGGGCATCCGCGTTTCGCTTTTCGCCGACCCCGATCCTACGGGATACGAGCAGGCGGTGGAGATCGGCGCAGACAGGCTCGAGCTCTATACCGGGCCCTACGGCGCCACTTACGACGACAGCGCCGCGCAGAACCTGGAACTGGACCGGCTGCAAACCGCCGGACGACATGCGGAGGCTCTTGGCCTTTCGCTCAATGCCGGCCATGACCTGACCGTCGCCAACCTGCCGCCGCTGCTGCGCCGGCTGCCCGGCATCGCGGAAGTGTCCATCGGCCATGGCCTGACGGCGGAAGCGCTCGAATTCGGGATGGCGGGCGCTGTCGGCCGATTCCTCCGGGCCATCCAGCTGCAAGGCTGACCTTCTGGGTACTTGCAGCCGCTGCGCAAGTGCTGTAGAGGCTCTGGCCGTAACCAGCGTTACGGTTTGGCGCCCACGGCGCGGCAGGGGATTGCGATCGTCTTGAGCGACTCGAGCGACATCGATTGGACGGAAAGACAGGTCGAGCTGCTGGATGCGGCGCTGGCGCTGCTCGTGGCGCTAGGCCGGGCGCCAACGATGACGGAAGTCGCGCGCGAGGCCTCCTGCTCGAAGGAAACGCTCTACAAGTGGTTCGGCGGCCGCGATGGGCTGCTTGCGGCCATGGTTCGACGCCAGGCATCGAAGGTGCGTGGCCTGCCGCTGGGCACCGACGGGCTGGACGCCGCGGCGCTGGTGCTGCGCCTGGAAGTTTTCGCGCGGGACTGGCTGCAGGTCATTCACGGCCAGACATCCGTTGCACTCAACCGGCTTGCCGTCGGCCAGGCTGGACATCAGCGGCATGGCCTCGGCGATATCATGCTCGACAATGGGCCGGCCGCGGTGCGCAGCCGGATCAAGACCTTGCTGGAAGAAGGGCGGTCGCTTGGCCTGCTCGCTTTCGATAGCCCGGACGAGGCGTTCGGCGCCCTGTTCGGCCTGGTCGTTCGCGATACGCAGATCCGCCTTCTGCTCGGCGAAAAGCTCAATGCGGACGACGCATTGGTGGAACACGACGCCAGACTGGCGGTACGCCAGTTCCTGACGCTCTACGGAACAACCAAAATTCGGCCCGGACGGCCGGACCAATCCTGAACTTGGAGGACTGACTATGCGCGTCTATTACGATCGCGATGCCGACCTGAACCTGATCAAGTCCCGCAAGGTGGCGATCGTCGGCTACGGCAGCCAGGGCCGCGCCCATGCGCTGAACCTGAAGGACAGCGGTGCGAAGGACGTCGCCGTGGCGCTGCGTCCCGGCTCGGCGACGGCCAAGAAGGCCGAGGCCGATGGCTTCAAGGTCATGACGGTCGCCGAGGCGGCCGGCTGGGCCGACCTCCTGATGATGGCGACGCCGGACGAATTGCAATCCGACATCTATCGTGACGAAATCGCCCCGCATATTCGCGACGGCGCGGCCATCGCCTTCGCGCACGGCCTGAACGTGCATTTCGGGCTGATCGAGCCGAAGTCCACCGTCGACGTGGTCATGATTGCCCCGAAGGGGCCCGGCCACACGGTGCGCGGCGAATACCAGAAGGGCGGCGGCGTGCCGTGCCTGGTGGCCGTGCACCAGAACCCGTCGGGCAATGCCCTTGAACTTGCGCTGTCCTATGCCTGCGGCGTCGGCGGCGGCCGTTCCGGCATCATCGAGACGAACTTCAAGGAAGAGTGCGAGACCGATCTCTTCGGTGAGCAGGTGGTTCTGTGCGGTGGCCTGGTCGAGCTGATCCGGGCGGGCTTCGAGACGCTGGTCGAGGCCGGCTACGCACCCGAAATGGCCTATTTCGAGTGCCTGCACGAAGTGAAGCTGATCGTCGACCTGATCTATGAGGGCGGCATCGCAAACATGAACTACTCCATCTCCAACACGGCCGAGTGGGGAGAGTACGTCACCGGGCCGCGAATCATCACGGAAGAGACGAAGGCCGAGATGAAGCGCGTTCTGAAGGACATCCAGAGCGGTCGGTTCACCTCCGAGTGGATGCAGGAGTATCGCTCGGGCGGTGCCCGCTTCAAGGGCATCCGCCGGATGAACGACAGCCATCAGATCGAGGAAGTCGGCGAGAAGCTGCGCGGCATGATGCCGTGGATCAAGTCGAACGCGCTGGTCGACAAGGCCCGCAACTGACCTGACGGCCGGGGCCTGGCCCCGACCATTCTGACTTGCTGTTTTCGTTTCATGCCGCCCGGCGCACCGCGCCGGGCGGCATTATTGTTTGCGCGAGTACTTCAACTTGATGTATAGGACATCATGTAGTATAAATTAGATACAACTATAAGTTTTTATTTTAAGGCGGCGGCCATGACTGATATTAGCTTGACACTCGAAGACATCGTCAATCTGCAGCAAAAGCAGAGCGTCACATTGGTCACCGCGTCGCACGACGAGCTGCCCGAGGGCACGCGACTCGAACTATGGCGCGACAACGTCCGGGTGCGCAGCGTCATCGTGGGCGACAATGCGAACTCGACGACGTTCAGCCTGTCCGGTGCCGACTGGGGTGCCGACGGCACGCACGCGTTCAAAGTCCGGACGATCGCGCCCGGCACCGGCGTCGCCGGCGCCTGGAGTGCAAGCGAAACGGTTCTGGTGGATACGCGTCCGCCCTCGCGCCCGACGATTCTGTCCGTTTCCGGCGACAACAAGATCAATTCCAGCGAGCGGTCCGCCGACATTCCCGTCATCGTGTCCCACGAGGCCGCTGTCAGCGGAACCACCATGGACATCCTGATGAACGGGGTGCCGGTCAGGACGGTGACCCTGCAAGCCGGCGCGCGCAGCACGACCGTCGATCTGCCGGCGGCGCTCTTCCAAGAGGTGACCACCTTCGATATCTCCGCCCGGCTGATCGATAGCGCAGCCAATGCCAGCCCGGTCAGTGCCGCGCGTTCGGTACAGGTCATCGCGCAGACTCCGGAAGGTGTCGCCATGCCCGTCCTGGCGGGCGACAATATCGTGTCCGCGGCAGAGCGCGCCACGGTCACGACCGTTTCCGTGCAGCATGCAGGCACTCTTGGCGGCGGCAAGCTGGAGATCTGGCGCGACGGCGTATTGCTGAAGTCGATCGCGATCGCCGCAAACGCGACCTCGACCGCCGTGCGCTTCAGCGGTGCGGATTGGGGCTCCGACGGAAGCCATGTTTTCCAGGCCCGCGTCGTCGACAGCGCCGGCAATCCGGGCGATTTCGGTGGCTCTCAGACCGTCATGGTCGATACCGCCGCTCCGCTGGCGCCGACTTTCTCCGCCATCGCGGGCGATGGGTTCGTCAACGCCGCTGAGGCTGCGCAGGGTGCCGGCTTCACGGTCGAACACCAGGCCGCCGGCGCCGGCGACAAGCTGGAGCTCTATCGCGATCGCGTGCTGATCAGGACCATCGATCTCGATGTCGGCTCTTCCTCGACATCGGTCACCCTGCTGACCAGCGAGTGGGGCGCCGAAGGGGCGCATACGCTCCGCGCACGCGTGGTCGATGCCGGAGGGAATATCGGCGCCTGGAGTGCGAACGCCTCGTACAGCGCCGACACGGCCACGCCGGCAGCCCCCGAGTTGACGGTGATCGCGCGCGACGACCAGGTCAGCGCGGCGGAGAAGGCGCAATCGACGGCGGTCGTCGTCCGCCACGGTCTGGCCATGAGCGGATCGCGCGTCGAGTTGATGCGCGATGACGTGGTGGTGAAGACCGTCACCCTGACGGCCGCCGCCTCTTCGACATCCATCAGCCTGACCGGGGGCGACTGGGGCATCGATGGTGCCCATGCGTTCAAGGCCCGCCTGATCGACGCCGCCGGCAACGAAGGCGAATGGAGCGCGGTTCGGTCCGTCACGGTTGCATCGACGCTTCCCGCGGCGCCTGTCCTCGGGGTCTTCGCAGACGATGGCATGGTGAACGCGGCGGAGCGGATCGCGACGTCGACCCTTTCCGTTGCTCACGAGACGGCTTCCGCCGGGTCCCAGCTGGAACTGTATCGCGGATCGACCCTCGTTCGCCGCGTAAGCATGGCCACGGCCTCGACATCCACGGACCTGCAGTTGTCCGGGATGGACTGGGGTGCCGATGGCCAGGCCGCATTCACCGCGCGCATCGTCGACGCGTACGGAAACGCGAGCGAAGCGAGCGCCGTGTCTACCGTGCTGGTGGATACGCGCAGCCCGCTTGCCGTCACGCTGCCTTCCATCACCGGCGACAACAAGATCACGCTTGGCGAGAAACAGGCGAACGTCACCATCGCCATCGGCCACGAGGCCGCCTCGGACGGTTCGGTCCTGCAGCTCTACCGCGATGGCGCCCTCTGGAAGACGGTCTCACCGGTGGCCGGTGCGACGACATCGAACATCGTCGTGGAGCCGTCCGACTGGGGAGCGCCAGGAACGCTGCAGCTCAAGGCCCGGCTTGTGGATACTGCGGGCAACGAGGGTGCCTGGAGCGTGGAGCAGCGGGTTTCCGTTGCCGGCGCGCTGCCCGCCGCAGTGACCCTTGCAACGGTTGCCACGGACGGGATCGTCAACGCCGAGGAACGGCGTTCGGTCACGTTGTGGCAGGTCAGCCATGAGGCCGCCCTGCCTGGAGGCGTCATCCAGCTATATCGTGACGACGTCCTGTTGAAGTCCGTTACCGCAAGCGCCGGTTCCACCTCTACCGCCATCTCCATGTCCGGCGCGGAATGGGGCGTGGACGGTCAGCATCAGTTCAAAGCGCGCATGGTCGATCCGACGGGCGGCGCGGGTGACTGGAGCGTGGTATCCAGCGTCCGGGTCGACACCAGCCCGCCGGCCGCGGTCGTGGTGCCCGTAATCGCGGGGGATGACCGGATCAACGCCGCCGAGAAGGCGACCGGCGTCCCGCTGGTCATACCGCACGGGGCGGCGCAGCCCGGCAGCATGCTGCAGATATACCGCGATGGCGCGGAGCTGCGGACGGTCGCGCTTTCGGAGGCGTCCACAACCACGACGGTGACGTTGCTGGCGGCGGATATCGGGGCTGACGGCATCCATGTCTTCAAGTTCCGCCTGGTGGACGGCGCCGGTAATCTCGGCGCCTGGAGCTCGGAGCGCCGTGTCCTCGTGGACACGGTGGCGGATGGCGCGCCCGTCATCGAAACCGTGGCCGGGGACGATTTCGTCAACGCGCTCGAAAAGACGAATGTCCGGTTGATAACGGTCGCCCATGACGCCGCCGCAACGGGAACCACGCTATCCCTCTACCGGGACGGCGTTCTTCTGAAGACGGTAACGCCGGCCTATGCGGCCACCTCCACCAGGATCGTCGTCGGCGCCTCGGATTGGGGCGTCGACGGTGCGCATGTCTTCACCGCAAAGCTGGTCGATGCCGCCGGCAACGAAAGCGACCTGAGCGCCGCGCGGAACGTCACCGTCATGACGGGGACGCCGCTTGCACCGACGCTCCCGGTTCTTGGCACCGACGCAATCGTCAATGCCGTCGAAAAGGCGGCATCTTCGACGGTGGCCGTCACGCATGGCGCCATGAGCGAAGGGGCGACGCTCGAGCTTTATCGCGACGGCGTTCGCGTCAAGACCGTGCAGGTTACGGCGGGCCTGACGGCCACCGACCTGGCGATGAGCGGCTCGGACTGGGGAAGCGACGGGTTTCACGGCTTCAAGGTCCGTATCGTGGACGTGGCCGGAAACGTCAGCCAGTTTTCTGCCGAACAGCGGGTTTCCATCGATACGATCGCACCCGTCGCTGCCGTGCTGACGGCTGTCGGCGACGGCAATGTGAACGCGACCGAGAAGCAGGGTGCCACGATCGTCAGGATCTCGCACGAGGCGGCAACGGCGGGTTCGGTCGTCCAGCTCTGGCGGGATGGCGATCTCGTTCGTGCGGTTTCCGTTTCCGCGGGTGTCCGGGCCACGGCGATCACGCTGACCGGCAGCGACTGGGGGAGCGAGGGTGAGCACGCGTTCAAGGCGCGCCTCGTGGACGGTGCCGGCAACATCGGCGCATGGAGCGGGGTGCAGGTCGTTACCGTGGCGTCGTCCGCACCGGCGGCGGTGACCTGGGGTACACTCGCAACGGACAGCATGGTGAATGCCGCGGAGAAAGCGGCGGGGGTCGACGTCGCGATCGGGCATGATGCGGCGGAAACCGGGGCGCGGCTCGAAATCTACAGGGATGACAGGCTCGTAAAGACGGTCGTTCTCGTTGTGGGCGCCACGAGCACGACGGTATCCCTGGCTGCCGGCGACTGGGGCAGCGAGGGTGCGCACGCCTTCACGGCCCGCATGGTCGACGGGTCCGGAAATGCCGGCGCCTGGAGTGAGGTCCGCTCCGTTCTCGTGGACAGCCTGGCTCCAGCGGCATCCTCGATCCTTTCGATAGCCAATAACGGTTCCGTCGGCGCCGCCGAACTCGCGGCGGCTTCGCAGGCGACCGTGCGGCACGATGCGGCGACTGCCGGCTCCAAGCTCGAACTCTACAGCGGCGATACGCTGTTCAAACGCATCGATCTTACGGCCGGCGCGACGCAGACGACGTTCGACATAGACCCGTCCGAATGGGGGGCCGACGGCGTATATGCATTCAAGGCTCGCGTGGTCGACGCAGCCGGCAATGCAGGCGCCTTCAGCTTCTCCAAGACCGTGACTGTCGCGTTGCCAACGACGCTTTCCACTCTCTCGGATGGGGTCGTCAACGGCACGGAACGGATGCAGTCGACCACAGCGACCGTTTCGCACGCCGCCGTGGGGGTTGGCTGGACAATCGAGCTTTATCGGGACTCGACCTTGGTCAAGACCGTTTCGGTGTCCTCCGGGTCTACCTCGACGGCGATCCAGGTGACGGATGCCGATTGGGGCACCGAGGGCACGCACAGCTTCAGCGCCCATCTCGTCAGCCCGGCTTCGGTCATCCGGTCGACGGCTGCGCGTCAGGTGCTCGTCGACTATACCGCTCCGGATGCGGCATCGCTGGCATTGGGCGTGATTGCCGGTGACGACACCGTCACGGCGGTCGAGCGCCAGCAGTCCGCCGACGCCATCGTAACGCATGCCGCGGCAGAAACCGGAGAAAGCCTCAACTTCTACCGGGACGGCGTCCTGGTGAAAAGCGTGGCGGTCGCCGCCGGCTCCACATCGACGGCCGTTTCATTCAGCGAGTCCGATTGGGGCAGCGACGGTTCTCACGCCTTTACGGTCAGCCTGGTGGATGCAGCAGGCAACGTCACCGTGCAGAGCGCGGCCCGCACCGTCACGGTGGAACCGGCCACATCGCTACTCGATATCTCTGCCGCGGCCGTGCGCGACCAGTCGGCCCTCCTGGTATGGGATCGTTACACACCGGCGCAGGCGGGGCACACCGTCGCCTACCGGATCTTCAACGGTAGCACGCTGTTGGGGGAGACGACGGACCTTGCCTACAAGGTCGAGGGGCTGACGGCCTCGACGGATTACGTGCTGTCGGTGAAGGTCGTCGAGCAGGGCGTACAAACCAACCTTGGCGAGCAGATCGCATTCCATACGACGGCGTCCGGCTGGTGGGACATCCCGCAGGTCTATTCCCCCTATATCGATGTCGGAATCGGTCCGGTCACCTATAACAACCATCTCAAGGTCATCGAGCAGTCCGGGCTCAAGGCCGTCACTCTCGGCTTCCTGATCCTGAAGCCCGAGGGTTGGATCGACGCCGACCATGCGTCCCAGGTCGATGGCACCGGTGTTCCGACCGGTAATACCGACGGCCTGCGGTGGGGCGAGTCGAATACCACGATCTTCCCGTCGGACATGATCACCGAGACCGTTTCCGTGAAGGCGATGATCGCCGAGCTGCAGAGCAAGAATATCGACGTCACCATCGCACTCGGCGGCTTTTCCGGAAGCGAGCCTGCGCTTTACGAGACGGATGTCGAAAAGCTGACGGCGATCTACCAGTCGATCATCGACGAATACGGCATCAAGCACCTCGATATCGATATCGAGGGCGCGTCGCTGAACTCCCTGGAATCCGGGGGGTATCACGGCTTCTATCCGCAATCCTATCTCGACCAGACCCACCTCAATCGCATCGAGGCGCTCAAGGCCATCAAGGAGGCGAACCCGGATGTGTCGATCTCCTTCACCCTGCCGGTCCTGCCATCAGGATTGCTGCCGAATGCCGTCGCCCTGATGCAGATGGTCAAGGACGAGGGTTTCGGCCTCGATGTCCTGAATATCATGGCCATGGATTACGGTACGGGCGATCCGGATCAGGGACGCAACGCCGTCGAGGCGGCCCAGAATACCATTGCCCAGTTGCGGGGACTGGGGTTGGCCACGAAGGTCGGCGTTACGCCGATGATCGGCATCAATGACGTGATCAGTGAGGTGTTCACGCTCGAGGATGCGCGCGAACTGCTCGAATTCGCGAAGGACAATCCCGATATCGCGTCCCTCGGCATCTGGTCGCTTGGCCGCGACCTTCCGAGCGATCCAGGCTCCAACGGTTTCACGCAGGACGATGTCATCCCCAACGGCAGTGCGATCGTCGACCAGACGCACTATGAGTTCTCGGGCATCTTCAACCAGCTTTCCAATGTGGGCGCGGGCTACAATCCGGCCAGCGGCCTGACCGTTCTGGGCGTGGTCTCCGGCAACGATATGGTCGGTACCGCCGAAAGCACGGCAACGACCCAGGTGACCGCCAACTTCCCGGCGGCCGTTGCCGGGTCCCAGCTTCAGGTGATCCGCGACGGCATCGTCGTCAAGACGCTGGCGCTCACCGCAGGCGCCACATCGCGCGATGTGGCGTTGAGCGGCGCGGACTGGGGCGCGGAAGGCGTTCATATGTTCTCCGTCCGCGTGGTCAACGGCAGTGGCGCTACCCTGTCGACCAGCGCTCCGCGTGCGGTGACCGTGGACAAGACCGCGCCCACAGCGCCGGTGGTCGGCCAGCAGGCCGGTGACGATGCGGTGGGGTCGCAGGAGGCAAGCAATGGCCTTGCCTTCACCTTCACGCATGCCGTCGCCGATGCCGGGACGAAGGCGCGGATTTTCCGCGACGGGGTTCTGGTCAAGACGGTGACGCTGGCAACGGACTCGACCCAGACGCAGGTCATGCTCTATGGCAGCGACTGGGGGACGGTCGGCACTGCCGCCACGCCGTCCTACACGGTTCAGCTCATCGACGCGGCCGGCAATGCCTCGGCCGCCAGCGCCGGGCATACCGTTGCCGTCTCCAAATACGCAACGCTGCAGAACTGGGACGCCGGCAAGAACTATCCGTACAATTCCACGGTGCAGGGCAGCCAGCCGTTCTACGTCCTGCATGACGGGGTGGTGTATCGCACGAAGTGGTACGCTTCCCTTGGCGAGGAGCCCGGCACGATCAGCGACCCTTCCTCGGACCCCTGGGAAGTGGTGGAAACGCTGCCGACGAATCCGCAGCCGCAGGTGGGGGACTTGCGTATCCTGCCGACCGCGTTGGCCGACACCTCGGTCATGCTGATGTGGGATGCGCACGCGGCAAGCAGCAGCGGTGCTGCGGTGACCTACAAGATCTACAAGGGCACCGATCTACTCACGACCACCTCGAACCTGTCCTATAAGGTCACCGGCCTGACGGCGTCGACTGCCTACCAATTCTCGGTTCATGTCGTAGAAAATGGAACGGAAACGCAGGTCGCGGAAAGCGTTTCGGTTCAAACGACCGCCTATCCGTTGTGGGACATCGCCCAGTACTACTCCCCCTATATCGACATGGGGCTTGGCAAGTCGCAGGGCCAGTTGGAAGCGCTGACCACGAGCAACGCCAAGCACGTGACCCTCGCGTTCCTGGTGCTCAAGCCGGACGGATGGGTGGATTCCGACACGCCGGCAGCCGTGGACGCGAACGGCAACCCGACAGGCGTCACCCATGGTCTGCGTTGGGGTGAAGGCAACCTGTCGATCTTCCCGGACGACAAGACGGCGAACGGCAGCACCACGATCAAGGCGCTGATCCAGCAACTGCAGGGCAGGGGCATCGACGTCACGATCGGTCTCGGCGGTTTCTCCGGCAGCGAGCCGGCCCTGTTCGTGACCAATGTGCAGGCGCTCACCGCCATGTACCAGTCCGTACTCGACACCTATGGGGTCAAGCATCTCGACATCGACATCGAAGGCGCGTCGCTGAATTCGGTCGAGTCCGGCGGATATCACGGCTTCTACCACCAGGCCTATCTGGACCAGACGCACCTGAACCGGATCGAGGCGCTGAAGGCCATCAAGGCCGCCAACCCCGACGTGACGATCTCCTACACGATCCCGATCACGCCGGACGGCATGCTGCCGAACGCCGTCGCCCTGATGCAGATGGTCAAGGACCACGGCCTCGATCTGGATGTCGTCAACATCATGGCCATGGATTATGGGGCGGGGGACTGGGGCCATCGCGGCGACCAGGGGCGCAACGCCATCGACGCCGCCCGCAACACCATCGCGCAGTTGCGGCAGATCGGACTCGATGCCAAGGTCGGCATCACGCCGATGATCGGCATCAACGACGTCCAGACCGAGATCTTCACACTCCAGGATGCGCAGGAACTCCTGGCATTCGCCAAGGACAATCCGGATGTCGCATCCCTGGGCATCTGGTCGCTCGGCCGCGATGAAACCGGTACGCCAGGTCAGTTGACCGTGGGCGGCAGCGGGATCACGCAGGACCCATACGGGTTCACCACGATCTTCGAAGGCATCACCGATGCCGGTGCGGGCTATGATACCCACTCGGGGCTGACGATCGTCAACGCCTTGTCGTCCGACGATATTGTCAACGCGGCCGAAAAGACCGGCGGCGTATCCTTCACGGTCAATCATGCCGCAGCAGTGGCCAACTCGGTCGTGAAGCTCTACCGCGACGGCGTCCTGATCAAGTCCGTCGCGGCATCGGCCGGATCGAACCAGACGACGGTCAGTATCAGCGGAAGCGACTTCGGCTCGATCGACGGCGACTACACCTTTGCCGCATCCCTGGTCTCCAATGGTGTGGAGGGAACCAGGAGTGTCCTCCATCACGTGATCGTCGACACCGTGGCCCCAACGGCTCCGGTGATCGCGGCAGTCAGCAGCGATCATAAGGTCGTTGGTGGCGAGGGTGCCGAAGGCATCCCTGTTTCCTTCTCGCATGGCGCGGCATCTGCCGGCTCCAAGCTCGACATCTACAAGGACGGCGCGCTGATCCGTACCGTCACCATGCTCGCCGGAACGACCCAGACGTCGGTCAGCCTCTATGCGGCGGACCTCGGCCTTGCCACGGAATCCAACACGACGATCGCCCTGACCGCCAAGGTGCGTGATCTGGCGGGCAATATCGGCGGCACGTCGGCGACGGAATCGGTGATCGTCCAGAAGTACGCCTTCGTAAAGCCCTGGACGGATGCGGTCGGCGCCTACACGAGCGGCGGCCTGTATGCGAGCTATGAGGGACAGGTCTACAAGACGAAATGGTATCCCAGCGACTACACGCCCCCTTCGGCCAGTTCGGAGTGGACGCTTGTCGGGCCCCTCTATTCCGATCCGGCGGTGCCGAACGCGCCGACGCGCCTTTATGCAACGGGCATCAGCCAGACGGGCGCCTTCGTCATGTGGGACAAGGCGCTCATACCGGGCACCGGGACGGTGTCGGGCTACGACATCTTCGTCGACGGTACGAAGGTCGGCAGCGCAACCGACACGCAGTTCTCGCTGACGGGGCTGACGGCGGCGCATACCTATGCCGTAACGGTTGTGGCCAAGGACGAGACCGGATCGTCGGTCGCTTCTACGCCGCTATCGGTCATCACGCGCTCCAGCCCGGTGCCGGACATCGCGCAGACCTACACGATCGTGGCGGATGTCAGCCGGACCGATACCGACGTCACGAACTTCATCGGCCATTCTTCGTCCATGTCCACGAGTTACATCCACAACCATGTGGAGAACATGAGCAACTCGATTGTCTGGGCCGGGGGCAACTCCTCACTGATCGGTGTCGGCGGCCAGGATAGATGGATGAACTACGGTGCAGCCGGAACCGGGAATACCACCGGGCAGGGTCAGATCAACGAATACGCAAGCTCTGGGGGGAAACCGGTTATTCTGTCGTTCGCACGGGATACCTCCGACAGCACCAGCGACTTGGCCCTCGGATATCCAACCTCATCGGCTCTATTGCCCCAGCTGTCAGCCCTGACAAGTCGATATAATACCGACTACGTCGATTTCACCTTCTGGAATTCCGACCTCAGCGCCTACGCGACGAATGCGAGCAAACATACGGTCCGCGATCTCGCCCTTCGGGATCTCGACAACCAGAAGAACGATGCACTGCACATCTCCTACACCGTCGAAACGTCGACGACCGGCCTCACGGCGGGTGCGTTCCAGATGTTGCAGGCGGCGCATGGGACCGGTGTCAAGCTGGATGTGCTGAACATCCTGGCCGCGGACTACTGGGGCTCGGGAAGCGGGATCGACATGGGCCGAACGGCCATCGATGTCGCGCTTGACGCCATCCAGAAGCTCGACGCTGTCGGTTACACCGATACCAAGGTCGGTATCCTGGTACGAGCCGGCGCCAATGGCGGCGGGGGCACGTTCTCGATTGACGATGCACAGCAGATCTACGCATTCGCCAAGGAAAACCCGCACATCTCCGGCATCGGGCTGCTCAATCCCTATCAGGAAACCAACTACAATTACTCCAACATATTCAACAATCTCTAGGTATCGCCGTCCCGGCATGCGCTGTGCATGCCAGGTGACGATCCAAGGGATCGAAGCAATCATGAAGCGCGAATCGGCCTCCGGTTCGCGCTTTCCTTTTACTCAGCCCAAGGTCCTGCAACCGCAGGCCGAATGCTCATCACATGCGGGCCGGTCGCTATCGTCGTGCAAGGTGGCGGGATAGTGTCAGTGAAGGGGCGGGGACTTTCGCGGCGCAAGGCCGACTTACCTCGCTGTCGTCCTAGCCCTCTTCGTCCGCCGCGTCGTTGGATGGGCCACGAGCGACTCTCTGAAACGCGACGTCGCCGATCGAAGCTTACGCTGCACCTGTCTCAAGGTTCACGCGCCAGTCGAAGGCCGAATGCAATCAACAGAAATCCACTTGCGCCATCGATGACACGTCGTACCGTCCGGCGCAGGAGGAGAGTGCGCGCCAAATCGAAAGCCAGTGCCATCCCGACAAGCCAGAGCGTTCCAAGCGCCGGCAAGGTCATCGCAAAAAGAACCCAGTGTGCAATGGGGGCCGAAGGTCCGACAAACTGTGGCAGCAGCGCGAGATAGAAAACCAGGATCTTCGGATTCGTGATGTTGCACAACAGGCCGTCCCGAAAACCACGGAGGGGCACCCCGGATTCTCCTTCGTCGTTCCGGGGATAGACCCCCTTTACGGCGGACCGTATCGCTTGCGCCCAGCCAGAGAAGGTATGCGACCCCAAGCCACCTGATCGCCTCGAACAGCGGTTGGACTGCAACGATCACGGAACCGACACCGACAGAAACCAGGATCGCCTGCATGGACGAGGCCGTACCGATCCCGAGCGCAGTCGCGACCCCGGCGGAGCGTCCTCTTGCAAGCGTATTGCGCAGTACCATCAACTGGTCCACGCCCGGGATGAGGATAACCGTTACGACGACAATGATGAATTCGGCTGTCATACCGGTCTCCTGTGACATCAGGGCCATGCAGGTACTGGTCGTGGTCACCATTTTGGGCGCCGACATCCATGCCGGCGCCAAACAGCCATGCTGACTCAGCCCATCCGATGATCAAGGTTGGCGACGGGTGGGTACGACCCTGTCGGCATATGCGGGATGGACAACCCCCGATCGGCCACCGAGCCAGCCGGCGCCGGCACCCAGTACCAGGGCGACAAACGCCAGGATCGCTCCAGTTGCCACACTGGCCGCGGCAGCGTCCGCGGCTTCAGTGGCGGCCTGTTGCGCCCTCGCGACGGTATCGCGATACCGCTGCTCGATCTGGGCAACCTGCTGCTGGGCTTGGTCAAGGGGAATCGACCGTGCCTGGGCAAGCGCTTCAGCGGCTTCCTGCCGTGCTTGATCAGCCCCGTCGGGTCCGCTCGTTGCCAGAGCGCGCATCGCATTCACTGCGTTCGCCTGGAGTGCTTCAGGATCGGTACCGGTAGCAGCAACCTGCCCTTCGATGGCGTCGAGGGGATTTACGTCCTGAAGTGCAGGACTGGCGGTCTCCGCGATCGTCGAGCCGACGCCGCCGATGGCGCTTGACACGCCGCTGAATACGCCGCCCACGAGAGCCCCGACCGAGCTTGTCAGAAAGTACAACACCAGGAGCGTCGTTACGGCCCAGGTGGTGAGCCCATGCAGAGCGCCCGACGTTGGGACGGTCTTGCCGGACATTCGGGCCGAAACATACCCCCCGGCAAACGCAGCAATCAGGCCGGAAACTACGTACCAAATTCCGGCCGCGATGGAGAACGTCGAAGCTGCAGGATTGTCGCCTGTTCCGGGGTCCAGCGTCGCTACGCCGATACCGACCCCCAGCATCGTAAGTAAGACCTGTACGATCAGCGCAAGGGCGACACCAGAAAAGATCGCTCCCCAGGACACCTTGTTGATCATGATTGCATGCGCGTCGTCCACAACGGACGGGGAGGTATGAGCCGCGTCAACACCTGCTGGCCTCGGTCGAGTAGGATCGCTCATCGTATCGTTACCTTCGATATGCGGCCGCCAGCACCACGTCGGCTGCACGCGTAAAACCTGATAACGATCAGTTGAAGCGATGGTTCGCTCGCCGGGGTCCAGGTGCGGACTGTATGTCAGTGGCCGGCCAAACGTTCATCTGGCGGTTCCGATAAGCCCTTTCGCAGTCTGTTCTAGAGCTTCGCCAGTTTCCCCGAAGAGACCAGCAAGGATCGCCTGCCGGCTTTCAGGGCGTCTATCTCGGGGCGTGACGGTGCCGACGGGGACGCGACACGGCGGCATCGACGGGTGCATCGACGATATGTATGCGACCTTCAACGCTCGCATGGATCGCAATGCGGAAACGACGTCACACGGGGGCGCGGCGATCTCATCGGCGATTGCGGGCCTCGATACCAGGCTCGCCGTTCGGGCCCGGAAATTCCAAAGCATGGGCAAGAGGGTCGAGAGTGGCCGGCGAAACTGACGGTAGCGTGCGAGGGCTAAACTTCCTAAAGGGGACGGGTCGCACCTGTGCGATAGAGACTCGCGAGGAGATATTCCCTCCGCAGTGGGAATTCATCTATCGGTGCAGGTAGAGGAGGGCGAAAATGGGTATCAAGAAGGAGCAGAGGTATTGTGCCGCCGAGGACAGGCTGGTTCTCGGCGAGAAAAACACGCCAAACCACTTTTTGCACTTGGTGCTTACAGTGCTCACGGGCGGTCTTTGGCTCATCGTTTGGTTCTGTCTTGCTGCCGTCAATCGGCCGTACCGATGCCCAAACTGCGGAGAGAAAACAGAGGGGGTCTGGCTTTATCGCAAGCTTGAGAAGCGCAAGAAGCGAGATGCAATCCGGGCAGCCAAAATAACCTCCAAGACGAACAAAAGCCCCGCCTAAGCGGGGCTTTCTTTATGCCGTCCGAGAACACAGCTAGAACGATTTCTGCAAACTGGCTGCAAACCAAGGCGTCCCGGTCTAACCCCGGTTCGCCATCGTTCGTCTAACGTGTTCATTTCATTCAAGGAAAATGGTGGGTGATGTAGGGATCGAACCTACGACCCGCTGATTAAGAGTCAGCTGCTCTACCAACTGAGCTAATCACCCGAGCGCCTTCGCGCTGTGAGCCGGTTGGCCCGTGCTCACGAGCGGGTTTCTAGTGGCTGAGGGCGGCGGTGTCCAGAGCTTCGCTGCACTTTTTTCAGAATGCGGCCCGGACTTCCTCGAAACGGTCCGTTTCAGGGCGAAAAGGGTGTGAAGCGATGGCGTGCGTGTCTATATGGGAACTGCCAGACACGGCCTGGCGACAGGCCAGATTGATGGGGTTTCTCAAATGTATCCGCATACGCAGCTTCTGATCGCCGGCGAATGGGTCAACGGCGAGGGGGGCGACTCGATCGAAGTCGTCAATCCGGCAACCGGTGACGTCATCGGAACGGTGGCCAAGGCCGCCACGTCCGATCTGGACAGGGCCCTTGCCGCGTCCGATTCGGCGTTCAGGACCTGGCGCAAGGTGCCAGCCGTAGAACGGTCGCGGCTGTTGCGGCGTGCGGCGGAGATCGTCCGCGAACGCGCCGACGACATTGCCCGGACCCTCACGACCGAACAGGGCAAGCCGCTTGCCGAGGCGAAGGGCGAGGTGCTCTCCTGCGCCGACGTGCTGGAATGGTCTGCCGAGGAGGCGCGCCGTATCTATGGGCGCCTTATCCCGCCGCGCGCCGATGGCGTGAACCAGCGCGTGCTGCGCGAGCCGGTGGGCCCGGTGGCCGCCTTCACGCCGTGGAACTTTCCCGTCAGCCAGGTGGTAAAGAAGGTGGCGCCGGCCCTCGCGGCCGGATGCACCATCATCGTCAAGGCGGCGGAAGAGACGCCGGCCTCTCCGGCGCTCCTGATCCGTGCGATCGTCGATGCCGGGATTCCGGCCGGCGTCGTACAACTCGTCTATGGCTCGCCAGCCGAGATTTCCGGCCACCTGGTGCCGCACCCGGTTATCCGCAAGGTGTCCTTTACCGGATCCGTGCCGGTCGGCAAGCATCTCGCCGCCCTGGCCGGACAGCACATGAAGCGCGCCACGATGGAACTCGGCGGCCATGCGCCGGTGATGGTGTTCGACGACGTCGATGTGGACAGTGCCGCCGCAACGCTGGTCGGTTCCAAATATCGCAATGCCGGGCAGGTCTGCGTATCGCCGACCCGCTTCCTGATCCAGGAATCGATCTACGACGATTTCGTCAGCCGCTTCGTGGAGAAGGCATCGGCGTTGAAGGTGGCCAACGGCCTCGACGACGGTACCCAGATGGGCCCTCTCGTCAACGAGAAGCGCGTCCAGGCGGTGGACGAGCTCATCTCCGATGCGGTGCGCGATGGGGCCGAGCTTTCGCTCGGCGGCGAGCGGATCGGCAACAAGGGATCCTTCTACAAGCCCTCCGTCCTGCGCAATGTCGACAGGACCATGCGCATCATGAACGAAGAGCCCTTCGGCCCGGTGGCGCTGATGACGCCTTTCGCCAAGGTGGACGAGGTGATCGAAGAAGCCAATCGCCTGCCATTCGGCCTTGCGAGCTATGCCTTCACGCGGTCCGCGCGGACCGTGGAGACGCTGGCCGATTCCGTCGAAGCCGGCATGATGACGATCAATCATCTCGGCCTCGCGCTTCCTGAAACGCCGTTCGGCGGCATGAAGGATTCCGGCTACGGGTCGGAGGGCGGGGCGGAATCGATGGACGCCTACCTGACCACCAAATTCGTGACGCATAACGCCCTGTACTAGGACGCAAGCTGTCACGCATTCGTGAATTGCCCCCCGCTTCGAGCGGGGGGACGCTTTCTCGCATGCGCTGCCGACCGTACCTCGCCGCTGCTATTGCAGCGTCCGTCGCCGCCGCCGTCTTCGCCGTGCCATCCGCGGCGCAGGATGTCGATGTGGACGTGGAACTGGTGCTCGCGGTGGACGTCTCGTGGTCGATGGATATGTCAGAACAGGCGATCCAGCGGGATGGGTATATCGCCGCCTTTCGAAGCCCGGAGGTGCAGAGAGCCATTCTGGACGGCGGGTGGGGCCGGGTCGCGGTGACCTATGTCGAATGGGCCGGCAGCTTCACCCAGTCCGTGGTGGTGCCGTGGACCCTGATCGACTCTCGCGAGGCAGCGGACGGTTTCGCCTATCGGCTGTCGCAAGAGGAACCGAACCGCGAAAGACGCACCTCCCTTTCCGCTGCCCTGGATTTCTCCGCGGCGCTGTTCGCGGATAATGGCTTTGCCGGATTGCGCCGGGTGATCGACGTTTCGGGCGATGGCCCCAACAATCAGGGTCGGCCGGTGGACGTGGCGCGAGATGCAGCCGTGGCGCGGGGGGTGACGATCAACGGCCTGCCCCTGATGACGTCCGGAGAAGAGCCCGGCAACTTTTCCTGGGGTGGCATCGCAAATCTCGATGCCTATTATACCGCCTGCGTGACGGGCGGCCCCGGAGCCTTCGTCATCCCGGTCAACGACTGGTCGCAGTTTCCGGAGGCGATACGCCGCAAACTCATCCTCGAGCTTGCGGGCACATGGCCGAAGCCAGTCGGCGCCGAGGCGCCCATACGGGTTCAGGCAAGTGAGACGGCGGTCGATTGCCGCATCGGCGAACGCATGTGGCAGCAACGCCTGGAGCGTTGGAGCCCGCCCAATTGATCAGCGTCGACGCGTGTCCTGCTTGTGGCGACGCCAGATCGAACTTTGTTCGAAGCCCAGCACGATAATGATCGCCAGCCCGAACGGGATGAGCAGATAGAGGATGCGGAAAACCAGAAGGGCCGCAAGGACGTCCGTTTCGGGCAGGAAGGGGAAACCGGCCAGGAAGGCCACTTCCAGGACGCCAAGACCGCCGGGCGCATGGGATATGAGCGCCAGCGAGAAGGCAATCACGAAAACGGCGACCACCATCATGTAGCCGGGGTGGTTTTCCGGCGGCAGCGCGAAATAGATGATGGCCGCCGCCGCAAGGATTTCCGCCGGCGCAATGACGAGTTGGCGCAACACGACGTCACGCGCAGGATAATACAGGTTGAACTTGCCGATGCGCAGAGGACGCAGGCCCGCGAAGCTGCCGAAGACATAGAGGGCAACGAGCAGCAGGATGGCCGTCGCGATCGCCCGCGGGACGACAGGCGACACGTCGAAATAGCCGTTCAGCGCTTCGGGATAGACGAGCAGCGACACCGCCGACACGATCAGGACGCCGAGAGCGAAGGTGAACGAGCAGAAGGCAATGAGCAGCGCGACGTCGGAAACGCTGAGGCCCTTGGACGTGTAGGCCCTGTATCGCACCACCGCGCCGGAAAACACCGATGCTCCGATATTGTGGGACAGGGCGTAGGTGGTGAACGAGGTGGCAAGCACGAAGCGAAACGGAATCCAGCGCTTCAGATGGCGCAAGGCCAACTGATCGTAGAGCGCCAGCATGGTGTAGGCCACGATGGCGGCAACGGCGCTGAGGGTCCATTGCCGGGCCGAGATCGCCTGGAAGCTGGTGAGGATGGCGTCGAGCGAAAGCTCCCTGACTTCGTGAAACAGGATCCAGCCGGAAAAGATCACCGCGGCGAGACCGATGACCGGCCAGATGTAGTCCTTAAGCTTCATCGGGCTTCTCGCTACCTCCAGTTTTCGGATTGGTTCATCCCGCGGCGCGGCAGGGCACGACCTGTCTTATCGTCTGCCCGGATACGAAGAAAGTGCGACAAACGATTAATCGACCGCGCGCGAACCGGCCCGGGTAAAGCCTCAAGTCCCTGTTATCGATTTTTGAAGGCAAGTGGAACGAATTGCCACATGTGGCGTTTTCTAGGCATAGGCAGTTTAACCTGGAGTAACAACCATGCCCCGTCGTACCGCAACCATCGCTCTCGGCCTCGTCGCTGTCATGGCGCTTTCGGCATGTGCCAATACCGTACGCGGCGTGGGCCGCGATGTCGGCAACACCGTGTCAGCAACCGAGGGTGCCGTAAACGACGTGGCGAGCCGCTAACCCTGCCAGCCACCTGGCGCCATACTCCTTTGTTTCACCAGGACCCGCGAGCCTTATCCGCTCGCGGGTATTTTTTCGTCGACGCGACAAAGATGCGAGTGCGTTAGGCTAACCTTAGTGAATCTGCCTTAAGCCTGATGACGCGGCGACGTCGCCCATGCCCCGGCTTCAGGTCTTGCGTACCGGGGCAAGCCGCCATCTCCGCCCGATGTACGGGGCAGGGCGCGTTCAATCTCGCTGTGATGGAACGGCTTGCGGACATGCGGCATCGAGCGCATGTCGGCTGGTATCTCGCCGGGATTGGCCGTTACGAAGACAAACCGCACACCCATCGCCCGAAGGCGCTCGGCAATCGGTTGCGAGGTCGCGCCGGCTGGCCGCAGATTGACATCCAGAAGAGCAAAATCGACGCCCTGTGACAGATGGGCAAGCGCCTGTTCGACGGTTGCGGCAAACAGGCACTCAGCGCCCGTGTGTGCCTGGACGATGTCCTCCAGGTCCATGGCGATAAGCGCGTCATCTTCGACGATCAGGATACGCATCGTACGGCCTCCTGCCTGGAATCGGCCCGGCGGCTGGTTGCCGGACATCTAGGCGGGACTCGAACCCGCCTGACAAGGAAACGCCGTTGGCTGACGACGGTTGCCCCGCGGGGCGGTTCTGTTTCGATATGCTCTATGAACGGTTAACGATCTGCCAGCGCCTGTGGAACCACATCCACTGTTCCGGCGTCTCGCGGACCCACCGCTCGACGATGTCATTGAGCACCTGCGCGCTTGCCGTGACGTCTATATCGCCGTCGCCGGTGCGTGGCAAATCCAGCTTCGGCTCCAGCTGCAGCCGGTATCGGCCATTGGGCAGGCGGACACAGCGCGCCGGATAGACTTCGGCGTCGAACTGGCGCGCCAGCTTGGGCAGAAGCGGGTTTGTCAGGCACGGCCGGCCGAAGAAGAGCGATTGAATGCCCTTCTGGAACTTCTGGTCCACCAGCATGCCAACGGCCCGGCCTTCGTCCAGCCGGGCGGCAAGGTTGCGGGCGGCCCCCGCCTTGGACGGCACGAGATGCCCGCCATCGGTGCGCCGCGCATTCAGAACACGGGCTGCGATAAAGGGATTGTTGGGCTGGCGGAACAGGGCCGTGACCTCCAGCCCGAAGGTCGCCGCGCAGACCGGCAGCAGCTCGAAGCAGCCGATATGCGCCGTGAAGAAGATGAAGGGGCCTTTGCGATCCCGCAGTTCCTCGAAGAGCGCAACCCCGTCCACGTCGATCAGGCCCTCGCCATCGGGCCGGCCGGGCACGTAGTCGAAAAGGCGATCCAGAAAGACGTATTCGGCGGCGATCCGCCCCATCTGCCCCCAGTTGGCACGGGCGGTTCGCTCCGCCCAGGCGGCGTCCTTGTCAGGATAGGCCTGCCGCAGATTGTCGAGGGCCAGCTTGTGGCGGGGCGTCAACGGGCCAAGCGTCCGCGCAAGCCAGTCGGCGAAGTTCAATGCCTTGTGCGGGGGCAGCCGCTTCAGCACCGCCAGCAACGAAAAGGCGATCTGCGCGACGACCCAGTCGACCATCAGGCCGAGGCGATCGCGCAGGCGGCGCAACCCCCTCTTCATCCGTCCTGCGCGTCCGACATGCGCAGGATGATCTTGCCGAAGACCTGCCGCCCTTCCATCCGCTTCAAAGCCGGGGCGATGTCGTCGAGGCCGACTTCCATGTCGATCACGGGCTGGACGCTGCCTTCGGCCATCTTCTGCATGGCGTCGGCCATGTTCTCCATACGGCAGCCGAACGAGCCCAGCAGCTTCAACTGCTGCTGGAAGAGCTGCATCAGGTTCATCTGGGTCGAGACGCCCGAGGTCGAACCGCAAGTGACCAGCCGGCCGCCACGCTTCATGCACAGCATGGAGCCGGCCCATGTGTCGGCGCCCACATGTTCGAATACGACGTCGACACCGCGTTTGCGCGTGAGCTTTCGCACGACGCCCTCGAACCGGTCGGTCCGGTAGTTGATGACATGATCTGCCCCGAGAGCCCGCGCCTTCTCGATCTTGTCGTCCGAGCCGACGGTGGTGATGACGGTGGCGCCGTGCCGCTTGGCAAGCTGGATGGCGGCGGTGCCGATGCCCGAACCGCCGGCATGAACAAGAATGGTTTCGCCGGGTTGCAGCCGGGCATTGTCGAAGAGCATGTGCTCCACGGTACCGAAGGTGACGGGGGCGAGCGCCGCCCCGACAGCGTCGCAGCGCGGCGGCGCAGGTACCAGAAGCCGGGCCGGCAAGTTGATACGCTCCTGCGCGAACCCGTCGAGATGAAAGCCGTGGACGCCGGACACATGCTCGCAGAGATTATCGCGCCCTTCCCGGCACGGGCGGCACAGGCCGCAGGTGCGCGCGCCATAGATCGATACGAGCTGGCCAGGAACGAGGCCGGACGTGCCCTCGCCGAGGCGCTCCACGACGCCCGAGGCTTCCGCGCCGATGGTCAGCGGCAGTTTGCGCTTGGCGAAGGCCATGCCGCGCCAGCCCCAGACATCGATATGGTTGAGCGCGACGACGCGGATGGCCACGGTGACCTCGCCGGGGCCGGGCGGCGGCGGCGGCGGCAGGTCGACCACTTTGAGGTCGCGGTCCGCGACGAGTTGCAAGGCGCGCATCTTGGTCTCTCGTAAAAAGGGTCGGTCGTGCGGGGTCAGTCGCGCGGGGCGCGGCCGACGACGAGGCTTGCGTTCTGGCCGCCGAACCCGAACGAATTGGAAAGGGCGGTCGCCGGCTCGGCGCTGCGCGCCACATTCGGCACCGTGTCGAGCGGAATGGCCGGGTCCGGCGTGTCGTAATTGATCGTCGGCGGCAGCACGCCGCGGGCAAGCGTCAGCGTGGAGAACACCGCCTCGATGGCGCCGGCCGCCGTCAGCGTATGGCCGATCATCGACTTGTTCGAGGAAATGGGCGTCGTGGTGACGGCGTCCCCGAATACCTTCGACAGGCCGGTATATTCCATGCGGTCGTTTTCCGGCGTCGAGGTGCCGTGCGCGTTGATATAGTCGATATCCTCGGGCTGCAGGCCCGCATCGGCCAGCGCGCGCTGGACCGAGGCCACGATGGGCGTGGCGTCGGGCTTGGAGCGCGTGCGATGGAAATCGTCCGCCGATTCTCCGTGGCCCAGCATGATTCCGAGTATGTTCGCGCCCCGCGCGCGGGCCGATTCCAGCGATTCCAGCACTACCGCCCCGGCGCCTTCCGCCATGACGAAGCCGTTCCTGTCCTTCGAGAAGGGGCGGGATGCCTTTTCCGGCGCGTCGTTCGCCGTGGTCAGGGCGGACAGCAGCGAAAAGCGGATCAAGGCTTCGGCGCCGACGGAGCCGTCGGTGCCGATGGCGATTGCGCGCGAGGTCTCTCCGCGCCGGATCGCTTCGATGCCGAGTTGGATCGCCGTCGTGCCGGAGGCGCAGGCGGTGGACAGGGTGACCGGTAGTCCGCGCGTGCCGAAACTGTCGGCCAGACGCTCGGAAATCCCGCCGAACAAGGTCAGCCGGTAGATGTCGGGTGCATGCCGCCGGGCAGCCAGCAGCATCAGCCGGTCGTAGCCGGCCTCCTCCAGGACGGCATCGGGCAGGCTGTCGAGATAGAGCCTCTGCGACCATTCGAGCTCGATGGGGGGGGCGGCGAGGAACAGGGGTGCATCGAAGCGGCGCGCGTCGAGCCCGGCGCTTTCGATGGCTTCCGTTCCGGCCGCTTCGGCCAGAGCATAGGACAGGTCGATACCGCTCCACGGCTCCACGTCCATGAAGTCGACGGTGCCTGCGATGGTTGTGCGCAGATTGTCGGTGGGAAAGCGGGTGATCCGGTGGATGCCCGAACGCCCCTGCGTCAGTGCGGTCCAGTTTTCTTCCACGCCGCGGCCGAGCGAGCTGACGACACCGACCCCGGTGATGGCGACGACCGGCCGCCCGAATGTGTCCAGAGTATCTGCGCTCATTGGCTTAACCTATCGCCTCGAGAAGGCCGACACCTTCGCCGCGGACATGCCCTATGGTCGTTACCAGGGCCTGTCGCGGCGTAAAGTCTGCCGGCCGCTCTTCACCGCCATCGGCCGGCGCGGGCATCGCCCCGCGCGACACGGCCGCCGCGGCCAGCGCCAGCCCCATGCCGAATTGCGCTTCCATGCCGTGGCCCATGGCATTGCCGTAGGCGCGCAGCGCCGCGTCGGGATAGCGGGCGGCGATCGCGCGGCGCTCGACATCCGTGATGGGCTGCAGCCCCGTCGCCCCGGACAGGACCATCAGATCGCGCGCGTCGGCGCCGCTGTCGGCGAACATGCGGGACAGACGGGCGGCAAGCGCCTCTTCGTCCCGCGGGCCGCGATCACCCCCCACGAAGCCAAGCTTCGCATAGGCCGGCACGTTGCGCTCTGCCGCCGACTCGGCCGATTCCAGAACCAGGAAGGCGCCCATGGCCCCCGGCGTGAAGCCGCCCTTGCCACTGCGCGAGAACACCGGCTGCCAGGGCGCATGCAGCAGGTAATCCCCCAATTCGTAATTGACGAGGATATCCTTGCGCTGCGCCGAAAACGCCCCGCCGACGAGGCAGATGCGGCTCTGGCCTGCCGCGATGCGGGAGGCGGCCACATGAAAGGCCGATATGCCGGCGCTTTCCTCGCCCATGAAGGTGCGCGACGAGCCCGTCACCTTGTGGACGATCGAGATGTTGCCCGCCATGAGGTTGGACAATTGCGCCAGGAACAAGGTGGGCCGAAGCTCGGTCATCAGCAGTTCGTTGATATCCGCGCGCGGGTCTTCCGCCCCGCGCGAGCGCGCCATCACAAGCGCATCAACGGTCTCGTCCCGCTCGCCGCCGCCGGCCGCGACGATCATGTCGATCGTGGAGCGGAAGGCTTCGTCCTCCGGGATGGCGGCGTCGTCCAGCGCCAGCCCGGCAGTATAGGTGCCGAGCTTCTGCCAGGTCTCCATCTGGCGCAGATCGCCCTTGCGCTCGATCTGCGTCGACCAGTCGATCGGAGGAAGCGGATGGACGAGCGCCGGCGCATAGGCGCCGGCCTCGATGATGGGCTGGGGCGCGCTGGCGCCGGCAAGCTGGCGCAGATGAGTCTCCACGCCCTCGCCCAGCGAGGATACCAGCCCGATGCCGGTGACGACGACGGATTGCTTGGCCATGACGGGCTTGCGCCTCAGGCTGCCTTGGCGGCGCGCAGTTCGTCGATCTTGGCGCAGAGGTTCTTCATCACGAAATACTCTTCCGTGTCGACCTGGCCGTCATTGACCTCCTGCGTCCACTTTTCCAGTGGGATCTTGATGCCGAATTCCTTGTCGATCGCGAAGACGACGTCGAGGAAATCGAGCGAGTCGATGCCCAGATCGTCGATCGTATGGCTTTCGGGCGTGATCTTGGAACGGTCGATCTCGCTGGTTTCGGCGATGATGTCGGCGACCCGGTCGAACGTATTGGACAAGGTTCCATCTCCTGATGCTGGCTGCCCGATCGATGCGCAAGGACGGCAGCGATTTTATGACGTTTCGGGCCACGAATGGTGTCGTGCAGCACCTAATGCCGCGCGGCTTTGCGCGCAAGCTATAAGGTCTTGCCTGCCATTTTGCAAAGAATGAAACCGCCGGTATTCAGGGCGCGACGGACTGGCAGACATCCACCCAAAGGCCATCGACGATCTCGGCAAGCCGTTCGGGCGCAATGCGCACCGCGCTGTTGCGCGAACCGGCCGCAGGCACCACGACGTCCCATGCCCGCAACGACTGGTCGCAATAGACCGGCAGCGGAGCGGGCAGGCCGAAGGGACAGACCCCGCCGACGGGATGTCCCGTCACGGCCTCCACCTCTGCGGCGTCCAGCATGCGGGGCTTGCCGCCCAGAAGTGTCTTGATCTTGCGGTTGTCGAGCCGCGCATCGCCCGCCGCGACGACGAGGACGACCCTGTCGCCCACGCGCAGGGACAGCGTCTTGGCGATCTGTCCGGGCTGGACGCCGTGGCCGGCCGCGGCCTCGGCCACCGTAGCCGTGCTCACCTCCAGCTCCAGGACGTCGATCTCGGGGGCGCGCTCCTTCAGGAAGGCGCGTACGGATTGAAGGCTCATCGGGATGGCTCTTTCAGGGACGGCCCAGGCGGTCGATCAGTGCCATGGCGGCTTGCGGGTTCTTTTCCTTGGCGCCGCTGATGACATAGAGGAACACGTCGCGGGCGGCCGCCGTGCCTGCCGGGCGTACGGGCGCCAGCTCGGCCGGGACTTCGCCGCGGGACAATGCGCGCGCCGCCTCCGCCCAGCCGGCAAGGCGATCGTCCGGGTAGCCCAACGGCTCGTCTGCCACCGTACCCATGATGCGCAGGTAGGAGAAGCCGGCGGTCTGGTCGCCGATGAGCGGGTATTGGCTGTCCGCCGCGGTGACGATGGCCACGCCGCGCGCCGTGCACAGATCGACGAAGCGCTCGTCGCGGAAGCTTTCATGACGCACTTCCACCGCGTGGCGAAGCGGAAGGCCGCCGGCGGCCTCGGGAAGCAGGCGCAGGAACGATTCGAACTCTTCGGGATCGAAGCGCTTGGTGCCGGCGAACTGCCAGTTGATCGGGCCAAGCCTGTCGCCCAGCTCCGCAAGGCCACCTTCGGTGAACCGGCTGATCGATTCGCCGGCTTCCGCCAGGTTGCGCCGGTTGGTGGCATAGCGTGGCGCCTTGAGCGCGAAGACGAATCCGTCCGGCGTTTCGTCCCGCCACTTGCGGAACGTCTCCGGGCTCTGGGACCGGTAGAATGTTCCGTTGACCTCGATCGTCGTCAGCCTGCTGCTTGCGAAAGCAAGCTCGCGGGAGTGGGCAAGGCCCTTGTCGTAGAAGCTGCCGCGCCAGGGCTCGAAGGTCCAGCCGCCGACACCGACCCGGATCGAGGGGTTGACTGACATGGACTTTGCCTTTTCACCGAACGCTGTTCTCGTTTGGAGCGCACAGTGACTGTATCCATCTACGGAATCAAGAATTGCGACACCATGAAGAAGGCACGTGCCTGGCTTGACGCGCAGGGTGTCTCCTATGTCTTCCACGACTACCGGTCCGAGGGGGTGGAGCCTGCCCGCCTGCAGGGCTGGATCGACGCGCTCGGCTGGGAGGTGGTGTTGAACCGCGCCGGCACGACGTTCCGCAAACTGCCGGACGAGGCAAAGTCCGGGCTGGATGCGGAAAAGGCGCGGGCTTTGATGCTCGAGCAGCCGTCGATGATCAAGCGACCGATACTGGAGGCCGACGGCGCGCTTCTGGCCGGCTTCAGGCCGGCGGAATACGAGCGGGTGTTCGCCTAAAGGTCCGGGCGCCCGGAAAGGGCGCCCGAAGTGTGGCCATCAGGACGGGGGCTGCTGATCGCGGACCTGATCCAGGATGGTGTTCTGCGCCAGCACCAGGGCCTGGATGCAGCCATTCTCGTCGGAGCGCGCCTTTGCGGCCTCGGCCTCGCCGACATGCGTCTTGGCTTGTGCGGTCTCCAGTCCACTCGATTCGGCCTGGCCAACGAGCTGGTTGATTTGCGGGAGGGCTTCCGCGCAGGTTGGGGATGACGCCTGCGGCGCCGTGGCGTCCTGGGCGAGTGCGGGTCCTGCTGCCAGGGCGGCAAGGGCGCCCACCAGTATCCAAGGCTTCACTGGCTTACTCCGTGTTCGGTTCCTGTTTGCCGGCACCGTGCGATGCGGCGAGCGGAACCTCGTCACCGGGTGTGGCGACAACACGCAGCTCAGATGGTCATTGCTTGACGATTTTGTGAAGGGCAGGGCGACCGCGCCCGATTTCGCCCGATTCACACATTGGGCTGCTGTTCCAACGCACGCCGGGGCGGCTCAGCCTGGACGGCCCGGATCAGATCCTCGATCGCCTGCATCTTGGAACGTTTGAGCGCTTCGCGTGCCGAGATGACCCCCGAGAGATAATCGGCAAGGATGACGGTGAGCGGCATGTGGAAATCCCCCGATTCGCATGTTGAAAACAAGGGTAGAGTCTGTGGATAATTTTGCCATAGCCTCGCCACAAATGGTTAACGCGCGTTGCAATTCCGACTCACATGAACGAATGCGGAACGCTTACCGATCAAGGGTTTCGAGCGGGCGATAGGCTATTTATCCTCAATTGCAGATTGTGCCGTTTTCGCGGCCCAATCATGGCCGTGGCGGCTGCTTGTCTTCGATGACGGTGGCAACTTCGGGGACGATCGTGGCCGTCGGTGCGCGCCCCTTCTTCTGCTCCCGCAGGAAGATGAACATGCCGGACCCGATGATGAGGACCGCGCCGGCCAGGAGGGCCGGCTTCGGCTCGTCACCGAAGAACAGCGTGCCATACACGATGGCCCACACGATCAACGTATACTGATACGGCACGACCACCGATGCCTCGGCCAGCCGCAGGGATTGGTTGACGCAGACATGCGCCAGCATCGCAATCAGGCCGAGCAGGACGAGCAGCGCGAAGCCGGACAGGTCGACCGGCGCCCAGTCGAACGGGGCGACCACCAACCCGAAGAGGAGGGCACCGGCGGTCTGCCAGCTGATCAGCGTCGTGCCGCTGGCACCGGACAGCGAGCGGGTGGAGATGATCAGCAGTGCGTAGGCGAGGCTGCCGGCAATCGCCAGCAGCGCCCCGGTGGATGCCTCCTGGAAGCTGGGCCCGAGGGCTATGACGACGCCCAGGAATCCGACGAGAACGGCGGACCAGCGCCGCCACCCCACCGGCTCGCGCAGGATGAGGGCCGACAGCGCCGTCACGTAGATCGGTCCTGCCAGGTAGAATGTCATGACATCGGCAAGCGGCAGATAGAACAGGGCGGCATAGAACAGGGCGACTTCGGCGGTCGAGCATGCCATGCGCAACACGTGGATGCCCCGGCGCTCGGGTGTCAGGATCGTGTTGCGCTCGCGCCAGATGAAGGGCGTCAGCATGACGAGCGCCGCTGCGCTGCGAATCAACAGGATCTGCCCGATGGAGAAGGTGGCGATCAGGAATTTTCCGAGCGCGTCGTTCGATGCGAACATGAAGACGCCGAACAGCATCAGCCCGATGCCCGCCAGAGAATTGGTGGCCGGTGCCATAGAAGACTTGCTAGACATGGTGTTTCCGAAACGGCCCTCCGACCCGATGCCTCTGGCGTACCACCTTCCGCATCGGTGTGCAGGCCCTATTTCCCTGCCGACTTCAGGAAAGGGACACGATGGCGAACGCACCGGTATCGCGACGTGAACGCCAGGCGAAACGCGCAGGGTATGCGGGTATCGCGCTCTTTTGCGCCGCCTGCGTTTTCATGATTTCCGCACTGGGCTATTATCTCTGGCATTTTCTGACACAGGTGTGATCGCCCCTTCGGTTGACGGATGGGCCGCGCCTTCGGCAGCCGCCCCGCACCGGCAGGTCCTTGCCGCGCCGCAGGTTGGAAGGCAACGGCAGCCGTCCCTGCGGTGCGACGGTGAGTGTGACAGGCAGTTGCATTGCCGCAACAGGGTGTTGCGAACCTGCATGGCGCCCTCAAAGCGGCGCGTTGTCCTGCAAGCGAGAAAACTCCAGATTGCAGTCAGTCAGATAGATCAAGGTTCAGAATGTCTCATAACCTCAGCCGTCGCGGCTTCATGGTTGCCGCGCCGCTTTTCCTTGCCGGATGCGCGACCGCCCAGACCAGCAGCCCGGTCCAGCCGGCGCGTCCGGCGATCCCGCAGCAATATCTGTCGATGTACGCCGCGATGCAGGACGGAGAATTCGCGCTTCCCGCGATTGACCTGACCGGTGTGGACCCGCAGTACTGGCGCCGCGTGGTGCGGTATTATGGGCCGGAAACGCCCGGCACCGTGGTCGTGGACCCGGAACGGCGCTTTGTCTACCTGGTGCTCGAAGACGGCGAATGCGTGCGCTACGGTTGCGGCGTGGGCCGTGCCGGCTTCGGGTTCAAAGGGGATGCCGTCATCCAGCGCAAGGCGCAATGGCCCCGTTGGACACCGACGCCGAACATGATCCGCCTGGACCCGGAGCGCAACGGCCCCTTTGCGGACGGCGTACCGGGCGGGCCGGCCAATCCGCTCGGGGCCCGGGCCCTCTATCTGTACCGGGGTGGCGTCGATACGCTGTACCGGATCCACGGAACCAACGAGGCCTGGAGCATCGGGCGCTCGGTATCGAGTGGCTGTATCCGCCTGTTCAATCAGGATATCATCGATCTCTATGGACGCGTTCCGACCGGCGCACGGGTCGTCGTGTTGCAGCCGGGTTCGGCGGACCGGTCAGGGAACCCGGCAACGCCGGCCGAGGTTTAGCCACGGTTCATCAAGGAGGGTACGGTGGCTCAGATACACTACAGGATCGTCGAGCATGACGGCGGATGGGCCTACAAGGTCAACGACGTCTTCTCGGAAACATTCGCGACGCATGACGACGCGCTGGCCGCGGCAAAAGACGCCGCCGCACGGCAGGCGTTGAGCGGCGAGACCGAAGGCATCGTGTTCCAGACGGCCGACGGCAAGTGGCACAGCGAAGTTTCGCGCGGGGACGATCGTCCGCAGGCCGATGTCGAGGACGAGGATGTGGCCGAAGGCACCGGGCGCTGACCGGGAGAGGCTCGATGCGCCGCGTTCCGGCATTTCTGCTCAGCATCGCGGTTCTTCTGATCCTGTCGGGCGGTTCGGGCGCGCAGGTCGCGACGCCCAATTTCATCGACCAGGCGCAGCGGGGCGCGGCGGCGCAGACGGCTGCTTTGCCCGCCCGCATCCGGTTTCTGACGAGCGTGGATTTCCCGCCCTTCAGCTTCCTGGATTCGCGCGGGCTGCTGACCGGCTTCAACGTCGATCTGGCGCGCGCCGTCTGCGAGGACATGTCCGTCACGGATAGCTGCCAGATCGAGGCGCGGCCCTTCGACGAACTCGAGCCGGCGCTGCTGGCCGGGGAAGGGGAGGCGATCATCGCCGGTGTCGCGATCGACGCCGCATCGCGCGCGCGGCTGGCCTTTACCCGAACCTATCTGCATTTTCCGGCGCGATTTGCAGCGCCGTCCGGTTCGACGCTCGGGGACGATCTTCCCGCTTCGCTGGACGGACAAAGGGTGGCGGTCGTCTCCGGCACGGCGCACGCGGCGATGCTGGCGGCGTTTTTTCCGGCGGCCATTGCCGTGCCCGTGCAGAACGCGGCCCAGGGCCTGTCGGCCATGCGGCGGGGCGATGCGGCCGTCTATTTCGGCGATGGCATCGGCCTGTCCTTCTGGCTGGCCAGCGAGGCAGCGGCCGATTGCTGCCGATTTATCGGCGGCCCCTATCTGTCGGACCGGTATCTGGGCGAAGGGCTCGCCTTCGCGCTTGCACCGGACGATGAAGAGCTTGCGGCGCGCTTCGACGAGGCGTTGCGGCGGGTCGTGGCCAGCGGGCGGTTCTCGGAGCTGATGCTTCGCTATTTCCCGATCAGCGCCTTCTGATCGTTGGATTTGCCTTGCGCCCGAAATGCTTTAGACGATGCCTCGAACGCAACGGCAAGCATGGCGAGTGAAGGCATGGATACGGAACTTCTGAACGAGGCCCTGAGGTCGAACGCCTGGCCTTTCGAAGAAGCCCGCAAGCTGTTGCCCAAGGTCGAGGGGCCGGACGCGAAGTCCGAAATCCTGTTCGAGACCGGCTACGGACCGTCGGGCCTGCCGCATATCGGAACCTTCGGCGAAGTCGCCCGGACCACGATGGTGCGCCATGCATTCCGTGTCCTGACGCAGGACAAGGTCAGGACGCGGCTGATCTGCTTCTCGGACGATCTCGACGGCCTGCGCAAGGTTCCGGACAACGTCCCGAACCGCGAGCGCATGGCGACATTCATCGGCAAGCCGCTCAGCCGCGTGCCCGACCCGTTTTCCGATGCGTACCCGTCGTTCGGCGCGGCCAACAATGCACGCCTGCGGCAGTTCCTGGACCGGTTCGGCTTCGATTACGAGTTCGCTTCCGCAACGGACTACTATACGTCCGGGCGGTTCGACGCGATGCTGCTCAGGATGCTGGCGGTCTATGACGAGGTCATGGACATCATCCTCCCGACGCTCGGGCCCGACCGGCGTGCCACCTATTCGCCTTTCCTGCCCATCAGCCCGCGCAGCGGCAACGTTCTGCAGGTGCCGATGGTCGATCGCGACGTCGAGCGCGGCATGATCGCCTATCTCGACCCGGACACCGGCGAACGCGTCGAGACCACCGTTACCGGCGGCGCCGTGAAGTGCCAGTGGAAGGCCGATTGGGCCCTGCGCTGGGCGGCGCTGAAGGTGGATTACGAGATGGCCGGCAAGGACCTGATCGACAGCGTTACCCTGTCGTCGCGGATCTGCCGCGCGCTGGGGCAGACGCCGCCGGAAGGGTTCAACTACGAACTTTTCCTCGACGACAAGGGCGGCAAGATTTCCAAGTCGAAGGGCAACGGATTGACCATCGACGAATGGCTCACCTATGCCTCGCCGAAGAGCCTGTCCTTCTACATGTTCAACAAGCCGAAGGCGGCCAAGAAGCTGTATTTCGACGTCATCCCGAAGGCCGTCGATGATTACTACGCCTTTGTCGATGCCTACTGGCGGCAGGATGCACGCCAGAAGCTGCAGAACCCGGTCTGGCATGTCCATTCCGGTTCGGTGCCGCAGAAGGGCGTGGACGTTCCCTTCGCCATGCTGTTGAACCTCGTCTCGGCCTCGAACGCCGGCGACAAGCAGACCCTGTGGGGTTTCATCTCGCGCTATGCGCCGGGCGTGACGCCGCAGAGCGCGCCCGAGCTGGACGAACTCGTCGGCTATGCGCTCGCCTATTTCGAGGATTTCGTCAGGCCGGCCAAGGTATTCCGCGCGCCCGACGACATCGAGCGGCAGGCGTTGGAAACGCTGGACGCAAAGCTGGCCGCGCTGCCGGCCGACGCCGATGGGGCGGCCATCCAGGATGCCGTCCTGGATGTCGCCCGGCCCATCCAGCGTTACCAGGATGCGTCGAAGAAGGGGCCGGATGGCGGCCCCGGCGTGTCCGTGGAATGGTTCCAGGCGCTGTACCAGATCCTGCTTGGGCAGGAGCGCGGCCCACGGTTCGGCTCGTTTGCGGCGTTGTATGGCATCGACGAAACACGCGCGCTCATTCGCGCGGCGCTGGACGGAACCTTGCGATAGGTCCTGAGGCTGACGGCTACTCTTCGTAGCGCCAGAGGCCGCGCTCGTCGCGGCGCGCCGCCTGTGCCGCGTTTTCATAAGCGCCTCCGGGGACCGGGCGCGCCCAACCCTGCATCACCAGCCAGCGGGCCACATCCTCGCCGCCGACGTGGCAGGCGGCTTCGACGCCGCCCTCACGCGCATCCGCCGGTACGTTGCAGGACAGGCTGCGGCCACGCAGCCAGCCGCGCAGCGCGGTGCGCGCCTGTGCGCCGCACGGTGCGGACACCGTGCCGAGGCTGCATGTTTCCTCGAAGGGCAGGCTTTCGACCCCGGCAAGCGAAATCCGCAGGCCATCGGCCTCGAAGTCCGTCGCCGTCACCGCCACCGCGCGATGGAAGATGCGCTCCGGATCGGCCGCCGCCGGGGAGGGGGCCGGCTGCGGCTCGGGCGGGGCCTGCGGCTCCGGCTCCGTTTCGGGCTGCGGGGGCATGCCGGTGGTTTGCGGCAGCGGCTCCCCGCGGCTTGCGGCCGGGGGCGGAGGCGGTGTGGCCTGTCTCTGCCGCTCGGCGAGCCGCTCTGCGCGGCTTGGGCGATCCGGCCATTTCGGGAAGCCGGAGACATCGGGCAGGATCAGCAGCACTATCAGGCACATCAGCAGGAGCGACGCGGCGATCTTGATTGCCTGACTTATCGAACGCATACGCGGCATCCTCGAACGTCTACTGGCTTGCCCAGTCGATCCTGGCCATATGGCGAATGGCCTTGCGTGCGAAGCGAACGACCGGCAGCGCCGGGTCCAGCGGCGCGATCTCGACACGGCCCGGAGCGTTGCGCCTGACCGTGCCGACGATGAAATCATCGCTGTACAGCACCGCGAGGACACGCTCGCCGGGCCGCGCGGACGTGTCGGGCGTCAGCAGCAGTATGTCGCCCTCGGCATAGCGGGGCGCGAACTGCCGCTCGTTGCCGACCTCCAGCGCATAGGTGCCGAAGGAAGACGCGTCGATCTTGATGTCGAGCGATACCGAACCCGGCCCGGTCACCGGCCCGTCCGAGCCGAACTGCCTTGCATCGGTAAGGTGTGCGCCGGTGGCCAGCGGCAACGATACCTTTATGGAGAGCGGGCGCGTTATGCCCAGGAAATCTTCCATGCTCGTTCCGGTGGCCGACAGCACCTTGGCGACGGACTCGGTCGAGGGCCAGCGCGGCCGCCCGTCGATCGACCGGCGTTTGGATTTGTTGAAGGAGGTCGCGTCCAGCCCAGCCTGCCGCGCCAGCGCGGATGGAGTGAGACCGCGCGTCTCGGCCAGACGGTCTATGGCCGCCCACCATTCGTCGTTCGATAGCATCGGTCTCTCGTCGCAAACCCGGCAATTCAATTACCACTACTCAAGCAATATTATTGTGCAACCATGAGATTCAATTCCCCGCTTTGCGGAACATTGACTCAAATCTGGCATTGACGTTGCTGCCCATGGCAATCGAGACGATTATGCGGCGTTCGAGCTCGAAGACGGACCGGCGGCAAGGGGGCATCCATGGTGGTGAAGAGTCTGCGTTTCGCACCACATACGAGCGAAGAGACCAAGCTGCGCGCAAGCGAGCCCGGCAGAGGGCGTGCGGCCAAGGGTCCATGGCATATCCCCTGGAAAGGCTGGAAGGATATTCTGGCGCGGCTCTACGTGTCCTTCTTCGAAGACCGGATCATGCTGATCGCCGCCGGCGCCACCTTCTACCTGTTGCTTGCGCTGTTTCCCGCGCTGGCCGTGTTCGTATTTTTCTACGGCATGATGGCGGATCCCGCGACCATCGCCGGGCATATCGAGTTCCTTGGCCGCTTCCTGCCGCAGGCCGGGCTGGAACTCGTCAATGCGCAGCTTGAATATCTCGTCAATCAGGACAGGTCGTCCCTGTCGGTCGGGTTCGTGACCAGTCTTCTCTTCGCCCTGTGGAGCGCGAACAACGGCATCAAGACACTGTTCGAAGCGATGAACGTTGCTTATGGCGAGCAGGAGGAGCGCAGCTTCCTGAAGCTGAATATCGTCGCCCTGTGCTTCACGATGGGGGCCATCTTCATCATCTCGGTGATGTTCACGGCCATCGGGTTGATCCCGGCGATCATGGGCGTCATCGGCGCTTCCAATTTCACGGACGATCTCGTCTTCATCGGACGATGGCCGATCCTGTTCGCGCTCGTGGTCGCGTCCATCGGGATGATCTACCGCTACGGGCCGAGCCGGGCGCGAGCGCGCTGGACATGGGTGATCTTCGGCGCGACGCTGACGGCGACCGTCTGGTTGATCGCGACGGTGGGCTTTTCCTGGTACCTGCGCAATTTCGCCAATTACAATGCGATGTACGGCTCTTTAGGGGCGGTCATCGGCTTCATGATGTGGGTATGGATTTCCTCGGTGATCTTCATCCTCGGTGCCGAGATCAACGCCGAGATGGAGCATCAGACGGCCGTGGACACCACGGTTCGCGGCGACACGCCCCTGGGGATGCGCGGCGCCCGCGTTGCCGATACGATCGGTGCGCGTGCCGGAGGGGACAAGCCGCCGCCTACCGAGAAGCCGGGCCTGTTCGGCTGGTGGCGCAAGCGGGGCCAGGAAAAGGGCTGACCCCGCCGCGCGCCGTCGCCGTCAGGCCGCTTCGGCCTGGCGGGCAGGGCGGAACCGGCCGTAGAACCTCTGGCCGGCGGATGCCATCTCGTGCAGGAGAGGGATGGGCGCGAACCGCTCCCCGTGCCGCTTCTCCAACGCCTCGCACAGCGCAACGAACGCCTTGACGCCCATGCCGTCGATATAGGACAGGGCCCCGCCGGTGTAGGGTGCGTAGCCGAAGCCGAGGATAGACCCCACATCGGCCTCGCGCGGGTCGGTGACGACGCCTTCGGCCATGGTCCGTGCAGCCTCGAGCGCCATGGTGACAAGAAAGCGCTGCTGCAATTCCTTCACATCGACATCTTCGGCGTTCTGCTGTGGGTAGAGCTCCTTGAGACCCGGCCATAGATGCTTCCTGGCAGGCTTTGCCGGGTAGTCGTAGAAGCCCTTGCCGGCCTTGCGGCCGAGGCGGCCTGCTTCCACGAGGCGGTTGACGAGGTCGAAATGGCGCTTGTCCACCGCCGCTTCGCCCAGGTCTGCCATCGTGGCCTGCATGATCCTGCGGGACAGGTCGATGGCGACCTCGTCGTTCAGCGCCAGCGGGCCCACCGGCATGCCGGCCATGCGGGCGGCATTCTCGATCATGGCAGGGGGTACGCCTTCGACCACCATGTCGTAGGCTTCCGACATGTAGCGCAGCACGCAGCGATTGGCGAAGAAGCCTCGCGTGTCGTTGACGACGATCGGCGTCTTGCGGATGGCGCGGACGAAATCCAGTGCCGTGGCCAAGGCCTCGTCGCCCGTCTTTTCACCGAGGATGACTTCCACCAGCATCATCTTGTCGACCGGCGAGAAGAAATGGATGCCGACGAAGCGGGTCGCGTCCGGGAAGCTTTCCGCAAGCCCGGTGATGGGCAGGGTCGAGGTGTTGGACGCGAAGATCGCGCCCGGCTTCATGGCGGCGGCGGCCGCCGCGATGACTTCGGCCTTCACCTTGCGGTCCTCGAACACGGCTTCGACCACGAGGTCCACGTCCGCAAGTCCGTCATAGCCGTCCGCGGGGGTGATGCGGGACAGGAGCGCGTCGGCGTCGGCCTCCCTGGCGCGACCCTTCTTGACGCGGTCGGCCATCAGGGAGGCCGAATGCGCCTTGCCCTTTTCGGCAGCCGCGATGTCACGGTCGACCAGCAGCACCTCGATACCGGCCATGGCCGAAACATAGGCGATCCCGGCGCCCATGAAGCCGGCGCCGATAACGGCGATACGCTTCGGCTGGCGGTTCGCCATGCCCTGCGGGCGGCGCGCTCCCTTGCCGAGCTCCTGCATGGAGACGAACAGCGAGCGGATCATCATGCCCGCTTCGGTGGAGCGCAGCACGGAGGCGAAATAGCGTTGCTCGACCTTGAGGCCGAGGTCGATCGGCAGGAGAAGGCCCTCGTAGACGCATTTCACGATGGCGCGCGCACCCGGATAATTATCCTGCGTTTCCTTGCGGTAGAGCGAGGAGACCGCCGGCCAGAGCTGCGCGCCGGCAGCGGAATAGACGGGGCCGGACGGCAGCTTGTAGCCCTTCTGGTCCCAGGGCTTCACGGCGGGGATGCCGGCCTTGAGCATCGCCCTGGCGGTTTCCACAAGCTCTTCCGGCGCGGCGACCTTGTCGATGAGCTTCATGGCCAGGGCCTTGTCGGCGCCGATGGCCTCGCCCTTCAGCAGAAACTGAAGCGCCGCCTGCGTGTCCAGCATGCGGGCGATGCGCTGCGTACCGCCGGCGCCCGGAAAGATGCCGACCTTGACTTCCGGCAGCCCCATCTTGGCGCGCGGGGTGGCGACGCGGCCGTGGCAGGCGAGGGCCAGTTCGAAGCCGCCGCCCATGCAGGTGCCGTCGATGGCGGTGACGACCGGCTTGCCGCACGTTTCGATGCGGCGCCAGAGCGCGCCCATGCGTCCGCAGCGCTCGAACAACTGGGACATCGCCGCGTGCGGATCGATTGCCTCCAGCTTGCGATAGTCGCCCAGCATGCGGCCGAGCATCTTGAGATCGGCCCCGCCGGTGAAGCTGCCCGCCTTGCCCGAGGCGAAGACGATGCCCTTGACCGCCTCGTCTGCGACGAGGCCGTCCAGTGCCGCCTCGATCTCGTCCATCACCTCCTCGGTGAAGACGTTCATCGAACGGTCCGGCATATCCCAGGTCAGGAGCGCGATGCCGTCGCCATCGACGGCGAGGGTGAAATTGTTGAAGTCCATGTCTTTTCCTCCCCTTACACGCGCTCGATGATGGTTGCCGTGCCCATGCCCGCGCCGATGCACAGGGTGACGAGCGCGGTCTGCTTGTCCTGCCGCTCCAACTCGTCCAGCACGGTGCCCAGGATCATGGCGCCCGTCGCGCCGAGCGGGTGGCCCATGGCGATGGCGCCGCCATTGACGTTCATGACGGCCGGATCGATGTCGAACGCCTGCATGTAGCGCAGCACCACCGCGGCGAAGGCTTCGTTGAGCTCGAAGAGGTCGATGTCGGAGAGCTTCATGCCGGTGCGGTCGAGCAGCTTCTGGGTAACGTCGACGGGGCCGGTCAGCATCAGGGCCGGATCGGAGCCAATATTGGCGAAGGCCCGGATACGGGCGCGAGGCTTGAGGCCCAGCGTCTCGCCGCCGCGGGCGGAGCCGATCAATACGCCCGCCGCGCCATCGACGATGCCCGAAGAATTGCCGGCGTGGTGGACATGCGTGACGGACTCGATCTCCGGATGGGCCTGGATGGCGACGGCATCGTAGCCGCCCATCTGCGCGACCATCTCGAAGGAGGCGTTGAGGCCACCCAGCGCCTGCATGTCGGTGCCCGGACGCATATGTTCGTCGCGGTCCAGGATCGTCAGGCCGTTCTGGTCGCGGACGGGCACGACGGACCGCGCGAAGCGGCCTTCCTGCCAGGCGGTCGCGGCGCGCTTCTGGCTTTCCACGGCGTAGGCGTCCACGTCGGTTCGCGTGAAACCGTATTTGGTGGCGATCAGATCCGCCGAAATACCCTGTGGCATGAAATAGGCGGGAATGCCCACCGACGGGTCCATGAACCAGGAGCCGCCCGACATCCCCATCCCGACACGCGACATGCTCTCCACCCCGCCGGCGATGACGATATCGTCCGCGCCCTGCGCCACCTTCGCGGCGGCAAGATTGACGGCGTCGAGGCCGGAGGCGCAGAAGCGGGAGATCTGCATGCCCGGGGCCGAATAATCGTAGCCGGCCTCGAAAGCGGCAGCCTTGGGGATGACGGAGCCGGCTTCACCGACGGGGTCGACGCAGCCGAAGATGATGTCGTCGACTTTTCCCGTATCCAGGCCATTGCGGTCGCGCAGGGATTCCAGGACGCGCGCGCCCAGTCGCACGGCCGGCACTTCGTGCAGGGACCCGTCCTTCTTGCCGCGTCCGCGCGGTGTGCGGACGTGATCGTAGATGAATGCTTCGCTCATTTCTGCGCTCCCATCAGAATTCGTCGGCGCCAAGCGCCATGAGGCTGTCCGCGCCGGAGGCGATGCGCGCAAGGTGCGCCGCCGTCTCGGGCATCAGCCTGTCCATGAAGAAAGCCGCCGTTACCAGCTTGGCCTTCAGGAAGGCTTCGTCCTCCGCGTCTTGCGCCGCGAGCCGCCGGTGCGCCGCCAGCGCCATCCGGGCGGACATGTAGCCGAGGGCCACCAGGCCGAAAAGGTGCATATAGTCCGTTGCGGCGGCGCCGCCATTGTCGGGGCGGGCCGGGCCGTTCTGCATCAGCCAGCCGGTGGCCTGCTGCAGGTCGTCCAGACCCTTCTTGAGCCCTTTGGTGTAGCGCGCCATAGCCGGGTCTACCCGGTTTCCCTCGCAAAAGCGGCCGACCTCGCCGAAGAAGGACATGATCGCCTTGCCGCCGTTCAACGCCAGCTTGCGCCCGACGAGGTCGAGTGCCTGGATGCCGTTTGCGCCCTCGTAGATCTGCGCGATGCGCGCATCGCGCACGAACTGTTCCATGCCCCATTCGGCAATATAGCCATGCCCGCCAAACACCTGCTGCGCCATCACCGCGCTTTCGAAGCCCTTGTCGGTCAGGACCCCCTTGATCACGGGCGTCACCAGGCTCAGCCACTCGTCCGCCTCGGCGGCTTCCGCCGCATCGCTGGAGCGATGGGCTATATCGCCCTTCAGCGCCGAATGCAGGACCAGCGCGCGCCCGGCCTCGTTGATGGCGCGCATCGTCATCAGCATGCGGCGGATATCGGGATGCACGATGATCGGATCGGCGGGCTTGCCCGGTTCCGCCTTGCCGTCAGGGCTGCGGCCCTGCAGGCGTTGCCGCGCATAGTCTGCGGCGTTCTGGTAGGCGATCTCGCCGATGGCCAGTCCCTGTACGCCGACGCCCAGACGCGCCTCGTTCATCATGGTGAACATGGCCCGCAGGCCCTTGTGCGCTTCGCCCAGGAGCCAGCCCCTGGCATCGTCGTAGTTCATGACGCAGGTGGCGTTGCCGTGGATGCCCATCTTCTCTTCGATGGCGCCGCACGACACGCCGTTGCGGGTGCCATCGCCCAGGAACTTCGGCACGATGAAGAGCGAAATGCCCTTCACCCCCTCCGGCGCGCCGTCGATTCGGGCCAGTACCAGATGGATGATGTTGTCGGAAAGATCGTGCTCGCCCGCCGAAATGAAGATCTTCTGGCCGGAGATGGCGTAGGAGCCGTCATCCTGCGGCCTCGCCCGGGTGCGCAGCAGGCCGAGGTCGGTGCCGCAATGCGGCTCCGTCAGGTTCATCGTGCCGGTCCACCGGCCGTCGATCATCTCGGGCAGGTAGGCGGCCTTCTGTTCCGATGTGCCATGCGCCTCGATGGCGGCGATGGCGCCACGCGTCAGGCCCGGATACATGGCGAAGGCCATGTTGGCCGAAGACAGATATTCGTTGACGGCCGCCGCCAGCACATGCGGAAGCCCCTGACCGCCATAGGCGGTATCGGCCGAAAGGCCGCCCCAGCCGGCGTCCCGGAACTGCCTGTAGG